>CAZQBW010000254.1:0-7715 GCA_964591515.1 uncultured Clostridia bacterium | reverse complement strand
GAATACACGACCGGAGTGGTGGAGCGCGACGTTGCCGAGCTCGAGGGCGGGGAGGATGCGTCCGCACGGCTTGCGCGCGCGGAGGTTGCCGCGGAGCGCGCGGTCGCCATCAACCGTGAGTTGGCAATCCCGGATTCGCTCGGCGCTTCGCTCGTTCTTCGCGGATCGATCGCACTGCGGCGCGGCGAACTGGAGAACGCGGCAGCGATGGTTCGCGAGGGGACGCGGATGCGATATGAGTCAGCCGGGCGACGCGGAGCTGCGCTTGGGCTGGAAGCGATGTCTGACATCCGGGCAGCGGTGGGCAAGCCGGCGTCTGCAGCCAGACTGCTCGGTGCCGCGGATGCGGAGCGGGAAGCGGTCGGGATGGCGCGGTCGGTCGTGGAGTTGCGACAGACGGCAAGTCGCGAGGCGCGCCTTCGGGCCGTTCTCGGGGACTCGGAGTTCTCGTCACATCGCGACGCCGGACGTGCCCTCGGCCTGGCGGCCGCGATCGCCGAAGTCTTCGACGCCTGAGCCGCCTCGCTATCGCTCGCGGTACTGAGCCTCGAGACGACTCACGGCCGGCTCGCTACCGCGGCGACCAGAGCTTCGTCGACTACCGGGTCTCGATCAACGACTGACGCACCTCAGCGTCGACGTGGATCACGAGCGGCGCCGGGCGATCCCGGCGCCGCTTCGCGTTTCAGACCAGGATGCTGAGGCAGCTCAGGCCGCCTTCGGCCTTCTGGAACTCTGAGATGTCGAGGGTGACGACGGCGAAGCCCTCCGCCTCGAGCCTGGCCGCCGTCCTTGGAAAGGCCGCCGAGAGGACGACGGTGTCGCCGACGACGACGGTGTTCGCCGCCCACGGCTCTCCCGGATCGACCTCGATGACTCGCAGGCTGTCGAGCTCGGCGACGTCGACCCACGCGGGATTGGCGAGGACCGTGTCCCGGCCGATGAACGATGCGCCGCTCTTGTAGTGCAGGCACCCGTTGACGCGGACGGGACGGACGGTGACGCCGTGCGGAGCCGCGAGCTCCACGAGCTCGGCGATGCCTTCGTCGCTGGTTCGCGGAGTGCGGCCGACGTAGAGCGTGTTCCCGACGTGCATCACGTCGCCTCCGTCGACGGTGCCGCCGGCGGTCATGCGTTCGACGGCCATGTAGCGTGAGAGGGCGTTGGCGACGGCGTCGACTTCGGCTCGGCGCGACGCGGCGCCTGGGTTCGTGGCGATTGCGTAGAGGCCCAGGACGACGGCGGTGTCTTCGACGAATACCGCGTCCGGAAGCTCTGGCGCTTCCGGCAATGTCCGGACCTTCGCGCCGAGTGACTCGAGACACGCGACGTACGCGCGGTGCTGCTCGCGGGCGCGGGTGACGTCGATCGGTTCGCGACCGATGTATGAGAGCTCGCAGTCATTGATCGACGCGCTGACCTGGCGGGTGATGGCAATCATGTCCACAGATTACACACCACAGATGACACAGATAAGCACAGATAAGAATCAGATCTGTTTCTATCTGTGTACTCTGCGGACTGTTTTCTTCTAGAAGCTGTACTTGAGCGCGAACTGGATGACGCGGGCGGGGCTGGCGGTTTCGACCGCGCTGCCGAAGCCGGGGTTTCCGAGCACGCGGATCGGCAGCCCGTAGTTCGCGCGGTTCAGCACGTTGAACATTTCGGTCCGCAGCTCCAGACGCTGCGTGTCCGAGAACCGGAACAACTTGTTCACCGAAAGGTCCACGTTCACATACCCGTCGCCGCGCACGGTGTTGCGCCCGATCGATCCCGGCCCGAGGAACTCGACGCCGGTCACGCCCTCGGCGATCCGTACGCGCTCCGGGCCGTGCTCGTCGAGGAAGATCAGCCCGTTGTCGGTCGCCGGCCGATCCGTCAGGTTGCCATCGAGGTTGATGTCGATCGGCAGGTTCAGCGTGAACGGCTGCCCGGTGTTCCCCTGAGCGATCGACGAGATCTGCCATCCGCCCAGCCAGAACGCCGCGTCGTCCATGTCGGCCGACGTGACGCCGCGCCAGAACGGCAGGTCCCAGATTACCGACGCCGCAATCCGATGCCGGACGTCATAGCCCGCGTCCGCGCGCTCGAGCCGCAGGTTCCGGTGATCCGCAGGCAACACCGGCGCGCCCGCGATCGGGAACACGTCCGACACGTCGTCGATCGCGTGCGACCACGTGTAGGCGAATGTGAAGGCGTAGCCGTGGCTGAATCGCTTTCGCGCCTCGAGCTGCAGCGCGTGATAGTTCGACGCCGCCGAGTTCTCGAACACCCGGTACGAGCCGAGGAACGGCGTCACCGGCCGGTCCGGCGGCAGATCGTTGAAGTCTTCCGAGAAGATCACGACCGGTATGCGGTTGCGCTTGAACAACACCGGGATTACCGGCGTGATGCCCGGTCCGTTGTTCGGCGTCAGCATCCGCGTGAGCTTCGAGCCCTTCGAGCCGACGTAGGCGGCAGACACCGCGATGTCGCCGGCGATCTCACGCTCGACGGTCAGGTGCCACTGCTGGACGTACGGCGTCGCGAGATCCTTCGCCGGCAGCGTATACGCCAGGCCGCCAGCCGCGCGGCTGCGACGGAACACGCGGCCAAACACAGCGACGAAGTCCTCCGGCGCTCCTCCGAACTGGTTTATCGTCCCTGGCGCGACGAACTGCAGTTCCGGACCGCCCTGCTGCCCGAAGACGAGTTGCGACGGCAGCGGCAGGTAGAACGACAGGAACGGAAGCAGCGACGGCGCGATGTTGAGCGGCACTTCGGTCGGGAAGACGTTGCGCGACTGACTGACGACGGCTCCGAGGATCGCGTCGAACGACACGCCATATCCGCCGCGGATCGACGTGCGCCCGTCAGACTGCGGATCCCACGCAAACCCGAAGTGCGGTGCGAAGTTGTTCGGATCGTTGTCGTAGATGGCTGTGCGCCCGCCAAGCAGCCGCTGGTACTGGCCGGCCGACAGCATGAACGCGTTCGTCGCCTCGTCGGAATCGAACTGAGACCCGCCCGCGGTGGGCAGGTTCGACAGATCTATCGCGTTCTCGATTCGCGAGTTGACCTCTGCCGGAACCGTGTTGAACTCGTAACGCACGCCGAGGTCGAGCGTCAGGTTCGGCCGCACCCGCCACGAGTCGTTCACGAACCCCGCCATCTCCCAGTAGCGCAGTCCGATCGTCGAGTTCGGCGTCCCGGCCGTCAGCGTCTGGAAGATCGACGACGGCAATCCGATCGTCGCGAGCTCGACGCCGGTCAGGTACGAGACCTGGCTCGCCGCGGGGTTGTCTTCGTCGATGTCGAGCCGCAGACCGTTGTTGTAGACGACCTGCGGACGGTAGTTGCGATCCTGGAAGCTGTTGAGCTGCAGCCGCCGAACGTCGCCGCCAGCCTTGAGCGAGTGATGCCCGAGCGTCCATGCCAGCGTATCGGCCATCTGGAAGACGTTGTTCACACGCCCCTGTGGGAACGTGCGGACGTCGACGCCGACCGGGCTGTAGGGCTCGACGACGAGCTCGCCGATCGGGGTCGTCGTCGCGGTGAACGTGAGCGGACCGCCGGGACTGCCGTCCGGGCTCGGCAGGAAGAAGACGTTCGAGGTGACGGCGGACTCGAAGAGGAACGGGCTCGTCGGGAACTCGGGGAACTGCAGATTCGTGCGGCCGAAAGAGAATCGCGCCTGATTGAAGACGGTCGCCGAAAGCGCCGAGTCGAAGATCACCGACAGGTTCTGGGTTCGCGTCTCGACGCCGATCGTCGAGCGGATGGCGCGGTTGACGCTCGGCAGCGTGCGGTTGTCGTCGCCGAAGTTGTAGCGGACGGCCAGCTCGTGGTCCTCGTTGAAGCTGTGGTTGACCTTGACCGAGAGGATGTCGCCGCGTCCGTCCGCGGGCAGCACTTCCGAGTACGTGTTCGGCCCGTACGGCCCGCCGGGATTGTTCGGCAGCGGGTAGACGCCCAGCACGGCGGCGCCGATCGGCGTCGTCCCTTCGTCGGTCACGTAGTTGAGCGCGTCCTGGAAGAGCGGACTGTGGATGACGCCGAAGCGCGGGACGCCGAGGAAGCGGCGCTCGGCCTGGCTCGGAGTCGAGAAGTGCTGTTCGATCGAGCTGTGCAGCTCGATGTGCTCGAAGCTGCCGAAGAACTGCGTGCGGTCCTTCACGATAGGCCCGCCGACGACGAAGCCAGTCTGGACGCGCGTGTACGGGTTCTCGTCACCCGACGCGCCGCCGGTGAAATCGAACGCGTTTCGCGCGTTGAGGCTCGCGTCGGTGAAGAAGCCGTACAGCGTTCCGTGGAACGAGTTGCCGCCTGATCGAGAGACCGCGTTCACCTGCGATCCGACGTTTCGCCCGGCCTCGGCGTCCCAGAGCAGGGTCGAGAGCTGGAATTCCTGCACTGACTCGATCGACTGCGGAACCAGCGAGACAAATCCCTGGCGACGGACGCCGACGTCCGGATCGTTGTTGTCGGATCCGTCGACAGTGAAGTTGTTCGCACGGGCGCGCGAGCCGTTGACAGAGAACTGACCGGCGGTGCCGATGCCGAATCCGACGCCCGGGCCGCGGACTCCGGGAACGTACGGCGCCGGCGCAACGCCCGGAACCAGCAGCGCGAGCTCGTCGAACGTGCGGGTCTCGGTGGTGCCGCCGAGCGGCAGCGAATGCACCTGTTCGATCGAGAAGTTGCCGCGGCGCGTGGCATCGTTCGTGTTGACGATCGGCGCTCGCTCGTCGCCTTCGGTGTCCGTGGCAGCGGCGACGGCGGGAGCCGCCGGAGCGGCGGTTCCCGCGGGACCGAGCGTGATCGGAGGCACGAGGTTCGTGGTGGAGTTGAGCGGGATCGGAAAGCCGGTGATCTGGTTGTCGGCGAATCCCTGTGCCGCGGCGCGGATCGTGTACCGACCCGGCGGCATGAACGGGATGCGGTACGTGCCATCGGCGACCGTCTGGGTCGAGCGCCGGTTGCCGTTCACCTCGTTGGTGACTGAGACGAGTGCGCCGGCGATGGCGAGACTCGATGGATCGAGCACGACGCCGACCAGCGTTCCGGATGTTGTTTGCGCCATCGCCTGGAACGGTCCAAGGGCAATGACAATCGTGAGCACGAGGGCGAGCCGCATTCTCGACATGCCGCCGAGTATAAGCCCGGAGAGAGTTGACAGGATTACAGGATTTTTTTTTCAGGAAGGCGTGGCCGTACGGATTATCGGGCAGGCGTGGCCGTACAGAGAGCACAGAGTCACGAAGCTCACAGAGTATGGACTCTTGTCAGTCTGTGAACTCTGTGACTCTGTGCTCTCCATACGGCGACGCCTTCCTGAAAACCGCGTCAACTCTCTCTCTACGCGATCGTCGAGTACCCGTGGTCGACGGTGATCGTCTGGCCGGTGATTGCCCGGCCCAGTGGCGAGCAGAGGAGCAGCGTCGCGTCCGCGACTTCGTCGACGGTCACGAGCCGTCCGGCTGGCGAGCGCTGTCGCGTCATCTCGAAGATCATGTCGCGAGAGGGAAAGTGCTCGAGGGCGTCGGTGTCGACGACGCCGGCGGCGATGGCGTTGACCGTCACGCCCTTCGGCGCGAGCTCGGCACCGAGCTGCCTCACGAGCGATTCCAGTGCCGCTTTCGAGGCGGCGATGGCCGCATACTCCGGGATTACCCGCGTCGCGCCGAGGCTCGACATGGCTAGAATCCGTCCGCCCGCCGGCATGTGCGGCACACACGCCTTCGCGAGCTCGAGAAGCGCGAAGGCGTTCGTCTCCATCGTGACCTGCAGGTGCTTCGGCGTCAGCTCGAGCGCGGGACGCAGCACCCCGGTCGCGGCGTTCGAGACGACGATGTCGATGCCGCCAAGCGCCTCGACCGTTTCGGACGCAACGCGGGGCACGTGGTCGGGGTCGGCGACGTTTCCGCGGACGAGCACGCAGGTGCCGCCGGCCGCCCGGATCTCGTCGGCAACCGCTTCGGCTGCCGACGTCCTGCGAAGGTAGTTGAGGGCAATGCATGCGCCAGCCGAGGCAAGCCGCAGCGCTACCGCGCGGCCGATCCCCCTCGAAGCGCCAGTGATGAGCGCGCGGTGTCCGGAAAGGTTCACGTCAGGCATAGGAGTCGGATTGTCGCTCAGCAGCGCTGGCGGTGGCGAGGGGGCGGGAAAGGCGTTGCCGTACGGAGCACACAGAGGCACAGAGAACACGAAGGTCGAGAAACGATTCATTCCTCCGTGCCCTTTGTGGCTCTGTGCTCTCTGTACGGCCACGCCTTCCTCCTCCCGGCCAGTCGTTTGCGCTCCTTGTTCTGGGTCACGGAGCCGTCCGTGCTATGATGGCCGCCGTTTTCGAGCAGCAATAATCCAAAACATTCGGTCGGTCGGCGGGACGGCGCGGGAGTGGACAGCGACCGTCTATCCGGGCGTTTCCGATCAAGGTGACGGTACCCATGGATCCAACTACCCTGCTTGTTCTCGGCGTAATCGTCGCGTCGGTAATCATCGTCGCTGCGGTCGTAATGCGAATGCGATCCTACGGCGGCAACGACGATCTGAGCATTGCTCATTTCATGAACGCCTCCAGACCGGGCGAGGGCACCGGAGTTGCGCCCGCACCGGCAGAGCCGCCGTTCGCAGCGCCCGAGGAACCCGCTGCCGCGCCGCCGAAGCCGGAACCGAAGAAGGCTGAAGCAAAGAAGCCCGAGCCGAAGCCCAAGCCGGCTCCGCCTCCGCCTCCGCCGCCAAAGCCGAAACCGGAACCGAAGCCGGCTCCGCCGCCACCTCCTCCGCCGCCTCCCAAACCGGAACCGAAGCCGGAGCCGCCTCCGCCTCCTCCGCCTCCGCCCAAGCCGCCGCCCACGCCGGAGCCACCACCTCCTCCGCCGCCGCCGCCACCCAAACCGGAGCCCAAGCCGGAGCCACCCCCTCCGCCGCCTCCGCCTCCGCCGCCGCCACCCAAACCGGAGCCCAAGCCGGAGCCACCCCCTCCGCCGCCTCCACCGCCGCCTCCTCCTCCCGAGCCGGAGCCGGAGCCCGAGCCGCCTCCGCCTCCGCCGCCTCCCGCGCCGGAGCCTGAGCCGGAGCCCGAGCCCGCGCCTCCGCCGCCGCCGCCTCCTCCTCCGCCACCCCCGGCGCCGAAGTCGGCACCTGGCCCGGTCGTCACCGGCAGCGCCGCGTCACCGACCGCGGAGCTCGAAGAAGCGGACAAGCGGCACAAGGATGCGCGCCGGCTCGCGCGGCTGCTCGTTTCCGAGATCAAGCTCTACAACGAGAACGCCGTGACGCAGGGGCGGGCGAACAAGGACCTCTACATGCGGTTGAAGAAGGACATCGACCGCAGCCTGGACGTCTACCATCAGCGCGTTCCGGACGAGATCCGGGCGCAGTTCGACTACCTCTACGACGAGCTGCTGCGGCAGTTGGGCGACGGCGATCCTGCCAATCTTGGCAAGGATTGCCCCGAGCCGAACCCGCCGAGGTAGCGACCACAGATCTTCACAGATCGTCACAGATCAGACCGATTGATTCAGATTCCTATCTGTGTTGATCGGTCTGATCTGTGTCATCTGTGGATCGTTCCCCTTACCCCGCATGATACGATTGGCCGGTTCCGCCCCCCGGAACAGCTCGATCTATCAGGGTATTCATCGTTTATGCGCCGTACGTCACTGGTCCTGACCGTCGTCATCTCGTTTCTCGCTCTCGTATGCACCCCGATAGGTGCCCGCGCCGGATCC
>CAZQBW010000253.1:0-7752 GCA_964591515.1 uncultured Clostridia bacterium | reverse complement strand
TTATCGAGACGAGGCCGGCTGAAGTTGCGTGGTTGTGCTGAAACAGGGCTGTCCCGGCTTCGGTTGCTGAATCAGGGCTGTCCCCGCTTCGGAAACAGGGCTGTCCCCGCTTCGGTCCTTTTCGGTTTCGGTCCCTTCGGTCCCCGCTTCGGTCCCCGCTTCGGTCCCCGCTTCGCGCTTCGGTGAAACAGGGCTGTCCCCGTTTCGTAGGCTTCGTCCGCCACGGGATCGCCGAGCCGCGGAGCAACTCTCGATCGAAGGGCGGTCTCCTCGTGCACGCTCGAAAAACGATGCTTGAGCGCCAGCATCGGTTCCTCGACGTACCGGAACGAAATCGCTGCCACGGCGAGGGACGTCGCGACGAAGACGCCGACGGACAATGCCCAATGCGGCTCCCTCCCGCCGAGGATAGACGCCAGAGGCGACGAAATGGCAGCCGCGGCCGGCTGGTGCCACAGATAGATGCCGTACGACCGCCGACCGGTCCACACGAGCGGCCAAGCCGACAGGAGTTTCGGAACCAGACCTCTGGGCCGGGTCAGGACCCAGACGAGAATGATCGCCACGGCGACCGCAATCACCGTGAAAAGCCCTGCGTAGAGCGACCACGGCATCTGCGTCATCGTCAGCGCGATCCACACGAGAAACGCCGCCGAACTCGCCGCCGCCAGGCCGAGCGTCCGTCGGTACCGGGAGAGCCGCACGAGCGTCCCTCGAGACGCCAGAATTCCCACGATGCAGCCGATCAGCAGCGCATCGGCCCGGGTATCCGATCCGTAGTAAAGCCGCTCGACGCCATATGCGCCGCTGACGAGCATCGCCAGCCGGACCACGGCCGACAGAATGGCCCCCGTCACAGCCACCGCGAGAAAGCCCCGCTTCCGAATTCCGAGAAACAGCAGGCCAACACAGATCGGCGGCCAGACGAGATAGAACTGCTCCTCGACGGCCAGCGACCAGGTCGGTGCAAGCTCGTACATCGGCATTGCGTTGAATGCCATGATCCAATTGCTGGAGTAGAGGAGCGTCACGAGTGCCTGCCGGCACGTCAGCCGCGCCTCCGACTCGGACAGCGCCAGCCACACATAGCCGCTCCACACGACGAGCAACACGAATAGCGCCGGTGCCAATCGAAGCACGCGCCGCATGTAGAACCGACGCAGGCTCACGCGACCAGTGCGACGATGCTCGTCGAGCAACAACGTCGTGATCAGGAAACCGCTCAGGACGAAGAAGGCGTCGACACCCACCCAGCCTCCCCGCAGGAAGCCGCCCGCAAACCCCGGAACCGGCGCGTGCATGAGCAAGACGGCGGCGATGGACAATGCCCGCATACCATCGAGCTCGGGCCGGTAGCCGAGTTGGAAAGGAGGCTCGACTCCCTCACCGCTGAGGGCAGGCTGTCCCGCCTCTCCAGGACCATTCTGGTCGGCCTCGGCGTCCATCGGCGGATGATAGCACGGGCCATTCGACCTGCTCCGACGGGTGAAGCGCCGCCTCTCCGCGGCGCTTCAAACCGCACTCCAACGCGCTTCGCGCAATGCCGCAGGGCTCGCGCAGTGCCTCAGTGCTTCAGGGCGCTCCGCCTCCGTCCTTCGCACGCCGCCGTCCGAAGCGCCCCACGACAAACAGCCCCACAACGACCAGACCGGCGACGCCGCTTACGACCGCACCGGCAATCACCGCCGATGGTCGATACGAAAACCGCACCACGTGCGCGCCGGGCCCGAGCCACACCGCACGCACGATGCCGTTCGCGCGCTCGACCGGTTCCCGCACGCCATCAACCGTAGCGACCCAGCCGGGCGCCCAAGCGTCGTTCACTACCAGCCACCCGCCGGAATCCTCCGCATCGGCCTCGATCACGAGCGTCGAAGGCGACTCCGCCACGATCGTTGCCGTCGACACCGTCACATTGCCACCCGTACTGCCTGACGCCCCGTCCGGGGTCGCCTCAGGCCCAAACGAAACGGACGGCGATATCGATGAGTCATCCGATCCTGCCTCACCCTCGAGTATCACGTGCGTCGACGGGTCGAACCACTCGGAGAAGAACCGCGTGGTCTGCGCCTGCTCTCCGGCCAGCCTCTCGACACTCCGCACCAGACGGACTCGTGGCGCCGGATCCGAAATCCGCCAGTGCGCCATCGCCGGAAGCTCCGCTGTTCGAGCCAGGAGCGTCGCATTCGGAGGCATCGGCTCGAACGGAACCACCAGGTCCGTCACCCCAAGACGAGCGAGCACGCGTCTTCGCTCCTGCGGCGTCGCCGCGGCGAACCGGCCCAGAAAATCGGCATAGGGCCTCGGCCTGAGCTGCGCAAGGTCGGCCGTCACGGCGTCGCGAAGTCCAAGCCCGGTTGCATACGCCGGAAAGGCCGCCCCGTAAATCGACCCGGCCGCCGCGCGTGTCGCGTTCACGGGAATCCGAAAGGAAGGATGAACGTCCGGAGAGTACGCCAGTCCGTCCCCGGCGCTGACATACACACGCCCTGTCCGGTCGACTTCGGAAGCCCACGAAGGATCCGAAAGAGCACTCCTCTCCATGACCGGAAGACACAGCCACGGACCAGCGACGAGGAGCGGCAGTGTGACCAGTCCGGCAAGCAACGCCGGACTTAAACGCTGCGGAAACCATCGCGACCGGACCGCAAGGACAAGCGCTCCCGTAAGAACGGAATACAGGGCAAGGTCGCGGCCCGCGATAGCCAGCCGATAGGCGAACTCGCCAGCGACCTCCCCGGATTGCGGCAACTGGAGCATCGCCGCCCATCCGGCAACCGTCGCGCTCGACGAGCCCGCACCACCCACGACCGCAGCAACGACCGCCAAGACGAGCCCGACGGCGGACACCCCGCAGGCCAGGACAACCGAAGCCGGAGTTCTCTCGTGACCCGACAACGCCCGCACTCCGGCGCAGACCATCGCCGAGAGCGCCAGCACGCCGACGCAGAGGAACTTCGATGGAAATCGCGCCATCGAGGCCCCCGGCACTGCCTCGCGCAGCAGCGGCAGGACCGGGCCGTAATCGCCAATGGCGAGGACAAGCGCGACGGCGAACACGGCCAGCCATACGAAAGACGCCTTCCGGCGCCGAGCGTCCCCCTCGCCGAACGCGGCGGCTGCAATAGCGAACGCCGGAATCCCGACGTACACCGAGAGCAGCAAAGGCTCACGCCCGCCGTTCAGCGCCCGATACCACGCTGGCGAAACCGTGCCGGGACCGACCGGAGTCCCGAAGATCCCCGGCAGTACAGTCTCGATGAGCGTCGCTGGATGCAACGACCAGGTGTCGACGAGCATGTTCGCACCTCTCGCCGACGCAATGCTCGCAGTGGCGAGCGGAAAGAGCTGGATGGCCGACAGCGCGAGCCCGAGGCCGACGCCCGGGAGGATCCTCCCGACAGACCGCATTGCACTGCGCGCATCCGGTGCTTCGCTCGTGGCAAGCGCCAGAGCCGCAGCGACCG
The DNA here is from genome assembly GCA_964591515.1 of uncultured Clostridia bacterium. Lineage (GTDB taxonomy): Bacteria > Acidobacteriota > Blastocatellia > UBA7656 > JADIYM01 > JADIYM01. The sequence goes on along the minus strand of CAZQBW010000253.1, from coordinate 4,285 downwards.
TCGCCGCGAACGTCATTGGCTCACCCGCGAGCAGCTGCAGGGCGATGACAACGGCCAGGACTGCGACCCGCGAGAGATCCCGCAAATCCGTGACCCGCAACATCGCGAGCACGACCCACGGCGCGAGCGCGACGCTCCAACCGAGATTCAGCATGTTCGCCGCCGACAGCACCGGTCCTGAAAGAGCGAAGACCAGTGCGCCGGCCGTCGCGGCGATGATCTCGCCGCGACGCGCGAGAAGCAGCAACGCGCCAGCAAAAGCCACAGCGATCGCCATCGAGACGCTCAGGTTCAGCCCGAGGGTTTCCGGCAGCACCAGTCGAAGAATCAGCGTTGGCGGGAAGAGCAGTTGCAGCGTCGGATCGCTGATTGCCGAAAAGCCGAGGCCGGACTCCGGATTCCAGAGCGGAAGATGGCCTGAGGCTACGGTCCGCCGCATCCACCGCATGAACGGCAGGCTGTAGTGGCCGAGGTCACGGAAGTGGACGATCGAGGCGTTGGTGAAGGTGTGGGCAATCGACGCGATAACGACGGCGACGCCAGCCGATACGGCGGAAACGACCGCCCGTTTCGACCCGACAGATTGGGCATGTGGAATCTCGGCGGTCATTCAGGGCGGTTTGGACCGAAGCGCTCCGATGCTATCAAGCGCACGGCCAAAGGGTCCAACGAGTGCGCTGGCGCCACGCCAGCGTCTCTTAGCGTTACCCCCGACTCCTGACCAGGTGAGGACAGACGTCGCTGAACGGCAACTGCCGGGCAGGACGGTACGACCGTGCGGAATCCCCCCGGTGTCAGGGTTGGGGCTGTTCGACTGCGGGCCTAAAAGCCAACTCTGCAGCACCTACCTCATGCGCTCGATAAGGCCCGTCCCACTCCGCCCAGTAAGAGCGATCCGGCAAGAGGCCGAGCTTCTCGTCGAACAAACCGTCGAACAGGATCCGGTACGTATTCACCGGCGTCATCCCAGGGTAGAGCTTCCGCTTTACCTCGTCCGGCGCAAGCACGGCCTGCAGTATTCCCGTTCTCCCCCACCGCGCCCACTCGGGCGAGGCGTCGGGCCTTCGCAGTTCGTATTCGAGCCCGCCGCCGTGGTCCGAGCTGATGATGATGACGGGACGGTCGCCTTCCCCGTGCTGCGCTAGGATGGCGTCGACCGCAGCCAGCACCCTCGTGTTCAGGAACTTCACCTGCTCGCGGTAGCCGGCTCGGTAGCCCTCCGGCCCGCCCGCCGTCCCGGCCCCTTCATCCAGCGTGGGTGGTGCGTCAATGCCAGAGTCACTACCGTCGGCCGCGAAGACGAAAGGCGGGTGAGGGCAAAGGACATGCGCGAAGACGTAGGCGGGGGCGGGCCGCGCGGCGGCAGCGGCATCCTCCAGGCTCCGGAGCTGCGAGAGTGTGCGCTGGCGGGCCGTCGCCCGAAAGAGTGCGAAGGATGCCCCCGCGAACTGGCGCAGCGGCGTCTTGAGGACTAGCTGCAGCTCGAATTCTCCGACGTCGATCCCGCTCGACCCCGCGAGCTCGACGTCGGCGTTCCCGTTGTTGCCCGTAATATCGTCAGCCGAGGCGATGTTGACGAAGCGGTAACCGCGGGCGCGGAGCTTCTCCACAACCAGATTGTGGCGCACCATCGTATCGCCGATCTCGGACCGGAAGCCCGCGCCCGGTAGTGTCGAGACCTCGGGGAGATATTCGAGGGAGAGCATTGAGGCGAGCGACAGGTAAGTCTGGTTGTAGTTGGCGCGGGCTTCGGCCGCAACGTAGAACCCGCGCTGCTCGAGCGCGGCGACGAACTCGCTGTTGTCCAGGTAGTAGAGCTCGCGCAGCACGTCGGCGCGGCTGTAGCCGTCGAGAATGACGTGATAGATATCGGGCCGGCGCCCAGCCACCTCCACAGTGGCCGGTGGTGCGCCCACGACCGGGCGAATCGCCAACGCGCCCCACACGGTCTGTGCGACAGCAACAGCGAGTGACGCGCACACCACGACGGAGGCGATCCTCGCCGGCGCGTCCCACGCGCCGCGAGCCCTGCGCGCGAAAAGCAGGAGTGCCGACCACGCGACTACGAGCGCGAGGTAGATGAGCGCGAACACCATGCGGCGGAGCGCATCGCGCTCCGCGTCACCCGTCTCGACCGGAAGCGCCACCGGGCCGTAAGCAAAGAGCACTACGAAGAACAGAATCGCGGCGAGCGCGCCGCGCGTGGCCGAGCGGGCGTAGGACCGAAAGACGGCGTTCACGCCGAGCGCAAGCGCCGCAAGGGCAACGAGTGAGGGAAGGACCCCGAAAAAAGGCGTTCTGGGGTTGGCCGAGTAGAGTGAGACGACAGGGAACAGAGCGGAGGCGACGGGGCCTGCGACGAGCAATGCTCGCGTGGAGAATGTGGCGCGTTGCGCAGGCATGTCGGAATACGGGAAATTCGACGGGCCGATTATAGTCCGTCGCCGTTCCCGCAGAATAGCCGCGCGTCGTTGATCTCTGGCCAGGCAGGAAAGGCACATCGGAGTAAACGGGACAGATGTCGGTGAAGAGGCGTCCGACGACGTTGTAGCTGAGGCTTCGAAGGTTGAAACGGACCGGCTCGAGGCCTCTTCGCTTCAACGATGATCGCGGATTGAATGGGCTGGAGATTTCGGGCACAGGTCGGCTGACATCGGCAGGGGCTTCGATGGATGGCTGGCCGGAGGATGTTCGGCAGCTTGCGGGAGCGGCTTCGCGAACCTACGAATCTTCCTGCCCGCGGGCGTTCGTTCGCCATCCCTGCCGAATACACCCGGTCACGCGACCGAACCACGATCCGGCCCGGCCCGTATCGAACCCTGCCAGGACCGCTGCGATCATGGGAAGGACGGAAATAAGGAATCTGGGCTCCTCGCCCGACTCACCAATCGCCATCAGCACGACATACAGAAAGGTGCTGCAGCTGAGGATGTTCACTGGCTCGCCAAGGCTCTCCAGGCTTCGCGATTCCACGACGACTGCACCGAGCTGCAGCAGATTCAGGACAATCGACAGAAACCCGAGCCACACCAATATCCGATAAAGCTGTATCTCTGGATACGGTGGATCACAGAAGTGCAGCTGCGTTGGCACCTTCAGGAACTGGTACATCCTGTAGGCGATGTTTTCTGCACTTTCTCGTGGGTGCGTAACGATGAACTCGAGAATGCTCGCCTGAAGGATTCGGCTGTTCTCAGCGTGCTCCTTCGTATTCAGGTTGGGCTCCCGACCAGGCACGACCGGCAAGTCATTCGACTCAGGCACGAGCGGCGGAAGCTCGACCATCGGCCACGCTCGAATCAGGTTGAATCCCGTGTGATTGCTCCACGTCGCCTGCCCGTGGCGAACAGCGATGTACGCGTGCCAGCTTCCCGAAATCAGGACGAGCGGCAGAAGGAAACACGCGAAATACCTCGCCGGCACACCCCTGAGCGCCTGAAACGCGCAGAGGACCGGAAATGGAAGGAGAAGGAACACGAACGGACGAAGCAGTTCGAACATCGACAGACTGAAACCTGCTAGCAGGCACAGCAACACGACTCTGGCTCTCGCACGAGGGGTCCCCACGTCCGTGCCCACGTGCGCCAGCGAGACCACGAACAAAAGGTTGAAGAACGGGAACAGGACGTCATACATCTGCGGACTGCCCGGATGGATGAGCACTGTGGCCCACAGAAACAGGAAGCTGATGAACGCGCTGACCATCACCCGGTTTCGGGACTTGGCAAAGAAGCAGATGACAAGGACGTATGAGAAGACGAGGGCGAATCGGTACAGAAGGTGCGTGACGATGTATGTACTGCCAAAGAGCCGGTACGACGTGATCTCGAGCAACGAGAGAACGATGGGAATCGGAATCCTGAGATTCGCGACGAAGTCCGCTACCTTGCCGGCGCTCGAGAAGTCGTCGACGGTATGGATGAGCATCCACCGCGTCGCTTCTATTCCGTATGATCCGCTGGTCGCCCAGATTCCGGCACTCACGAAGAGCACGACTGTGGCGAGCGAGTAGGCTGCGCCCTTGCCAGTGAACACGGGGCCCGCTCCGATTCGTTCAGGCATCGCGCAGCATCATCCAGCAGAAGTACGGGAAGGTTCGACAGATCGGCGCCCGGAAGGCCGCCGCGTGGCAGTATCGGCTCGCCGCCCCCAACTCGGCAATGGCGACTCGTTCGCGCGTCGAGCTCATTGCGCGAAGCGCCTTGGAGTGCGGCGCGCAGCGCCGCCCGCCCTTCGACCGCGGAGCGGTCGAAGGAAATAGCCGTGGGTCGCGGGGGCGAGTGCA
>CAZQBW010000252.1:0-7771 GCA_964591515.1 uncultured Clostridia bacterium | reverse complement strand
CGATGCCTCTTCTTCTTCCTCCCAGTTCAGGCCACGTCGAAACGGTCGAGGTTCATCACCTTGTTCCACGCCGCCACGAAGTCGTGAACGAACTTCTCCTCGCCGTCACTGCATCCGTAGACTTCTGCCAGTGCGCGCAGCTCCGAGTTCGAACCGAACACGAGATCGACACGGGTGCCTGTCCACTTGACCGCTCCCGTCTGCCGGTCGCGACCCTCGAACACGTCGGTGCCGTTCGAGCCCGCCGTCCACACCGTGCCCATGTCGAGCAGGTTGACGAAGAAGTCGTTGGTCAGCGACTCAGGCCTCGTCGTGAAGACGCCGTGTGCGGACTTCCCGAAAGTGGCGCCGAGGACGCGCAAGCCGCCCACCAGCACAGTCATCTCGGGCGCCGTCAGGGTCAGCAGTTGCGCCCGGTCGACGAGCAGCTCCTCTGCAGGCACGGTGAACGAGCCCCCGAGGTAGTTGCGGAAGCCGTCCGCGACGGGCTCGAGCGGCTCGAACGATGGAACGTCGGTCTGCTCCTGCGAGGCATCCATGCGCCCGGGCGTGAACGGCACCGTCACGTCGTGACCGGCGTTCCTGGCTGCCTGCGCGACGCCGGCGCAACCGGCCAGGACGATCAGGTCCGCGAGCGAGACCCGCTTGCCGCCGGACTGCGCGCCGTTGAACGCCGACTGGATGCCCTCGAGCGTTCCGAGCACCTTCGCCAGCTGGGCGGGCTCGTTGACCTGCCAGTCCTTCTGCGGAGCCAGCCGGATACGGGCGCCGTTGGCGCCGCCGCGCTTGTCGGACCCGCGGAAGGTTGACGCCGACGCCCACGCGGTTGAGACGAGCTCTGCCACCGTCAGCCCCGACGCGAGGATGTCGCGATCGAGCGCGGCTCGGTCCGCGGAGTCGATCAGCGGGTGATCGACGGCGGGAACGGGGTCCTGCCAGATGAACTGCTCGGCCGGCACTTCCGGACCGAGGTAGCGAGCGCGCGGTCCCATGTCGCGATGCGTCAGCTTGAACCACGCCCGGGCGAACGCGTCCGCGAACTGGTCCGGGTTCTCCATGAAACGCCGCGAGATCTTTTCGTACTCCGGGTCGAAACGCAGCGAGAGGTCCGTGGTCAGCATTGCCGGCGAGTGGCGCTTCGACGGGTCGTGGGCATCCGGAATGGTGCCGGCGCCCATGCCGCCTTTCGGCGTCCACTGGTGCGCGCCCGCCGGGCTCTTCGTCAGCTCCCATTCGTACCCGAACAGGTTCCAGAAGTAGTTGGTGCTCCACCGCGTAGGCGTGGTGGTCCAGGTGACTTCGAGGCCGCTCGTGATCGTGTCCGCGCCGCATCCCGTGCCGAAGCTGTTCGCCCACCCGAGGCCCTGCGACTCGATTCCGCAGGCTTCGGGTTCGGGGCCCACGTGGGTGGCAGGGGCGGCGCCGTGGGTCTTGCCGAAGGTGTGACCGCCGGCAATGAGCGCGACGGTCTCTTCGTCGTTCATCGCCATTCGGGCGAATGTCTCGCGGATGTCCTTCGCGGCGGCGAGCGGGTCCGGGTTGCCGTCAGGGCCCTCCGGATTCACGTAGATCAGGCCCATCTGTACCGCGCCGAGAGGATTGGCGAGGTCGCGCTCCCCGCTGTAGCGCGCGTCGGCCGCGAGCCACGTCTTCTCGGCGCCCCACGAGACATCGAGATCGGGTTCCCAGACGTCCTCGCGTCCGCCGCCGAATCCGACGGTCTTGAATCCCATCGTCTCGAGCGCGACGTTGCCGACGAGGATCATCAGGTCGGCCCACGAGATCTTGCGGCCGTACTTCTGCTTGATCGGCCAGAGCAGGCGGCGCGCCTTGTCGAGGCTGACGTTGTCGGGCCAGCTGTTGAGCGGCGCGAAGCGCTGCTGCCCGCGTCCGCCGCCGCCGCGGCCGTCGCCGATACGGTACGTGCCGGCGCTGTGCCAGGCGAGGCGGATGAACAGGCCGCCGTAGTGGCCGAAGTCCGCGGGCCACCAGTCCTGCGAGTCGGTCATCAGCGCGGCGAGGTCCGCCTTCACGGCCGCGAGGTCGAGGCTTGCGAACTCCTTCGCGTAGTCGAAGTCCTCGCCCATCGGATTGGACCTCGAGGAATGCTGGTGCAGGAGGTCGAGCCGCAGGCGGTTCGGCCACCAATCCTGGTTCGACGTGCCGCGGCCTGCGGCGTGTGGGAACGGGCACTTGTTCGCTTCGGACATTGGAGTCTCCTCTCAGGTCGTTTCGGATCGCCGCGACGTTGCCGAGACTCTTTTCCCGTCCGGGTCCCGCCGTCAAGCCTTTGCGTTCTCTGCTAGACCTCTGCGTCTCTGCGAGAAAAGCATCATTGCGAAGGCGCTTCTCCCGCAGAGACGCAGAGGTCTCGCAGAGACGCAGGACAGAAAGGCCGCCGCCTTCCGATCTCGGATTCTCCTCACAGCGTTTTCAGAAACGCGATCAGGGCTCGGCGGTCATCGGCCGACAGCGCCAATCCGAAGACGTGCCCCTTCACCGCACGCGCCTTCACCCCGTATCCGCGAAATCCCGTCGGCACGTAGTCCTCCCGCAGCCGCCGCGGATCGAACCAGTCCTCGAGCGTCGCAACCGCGCCGCCGTGCTGGAGTGGCCCGCGATACCAGAGACCCTTGAGTGACGGCACCTTGAAGTACCCCGTGCCGCGTCGAGACCGCATCGCGAGGTCGGGATCCGTCCCCACCGATATCGGCAACACCGCGAACTTCGAGCGATGTTCGTCGGGAACGGTGAAACCGTCGGCCGGCGTCAGCATGTTGCTCGAATAGAGCGGCGGAGTGTGGCACACGGCGCAGCCTTCCCGGTCGAAGACGGTCCGGCCCCGCTCGGAAAGCGGGTTCGGCGCATTCGGGTTCGGCGGAGGCGTGAGCGAATAGACGTAGAGCGCGAGCGCATAGAGCTGTTCGTCGCTGTACCGGCTCTCGTGCGCCGGCTCGGGCAACTCGCCGACTGGTCGGAAGTCGCCGAAGGTGGCGAGCATGTCCGCGCCCTGATTGAGCGCGGCATAGCGCATCAGATCGCCGATCGAGCGATGCTGCACGAAACCCGACGCGTCGAGGTAGCGGCGGTCCCGGACACCGATGAGGTCGGGAATGCGCGCGGGATAGAAGACACTCGAGCCCTGTCGCGCGCAGACACCATTCGGAATGGCCTCGAGCGCCGAGGCGAGCTCATCGAGCGACATCGTCTCGGGTCGCGCGTTCGGGTCCGGCTTGAGCCACGGCGCGGCGTACGTCCGGCGGAAGAACCCCCGGAAGTCCGCCAGGACCTTGTCCTTCTCCCTGGACTGTTGCCATTCCAGCCGCGTCTCGTAGCCGAAGGCCCGATCGTCGGGGAAATTCCCCTGCGCGCCCTTGATCGTCGTGCCGTCGGGCATCACACGCGTGTGGCACATCGCGCACGAAAGGAACCCGAGCTCGACCTTCCCCTTTTCCCGGACGACGTAGCGCATGAAGGGAAGGACGCCATCCTTCGTCACCGGCACGCCGTTCTTCTCGTACCAGGATGCGGTCCGGACCAGGGTGTTGAGGAGCTCGCCCTCGAGGAATTCGATCGGCGCGTCGAAGACCAGCTCTCCGGCGCGGACCCAGTCGCGTTCGGTGACGAGCTTCGTCGGATCGAACGTGATTTCGGGCACTTGTTTCGCGAGCGAGTCGAGGTAGCCGGGGGGCTCCTTCGAGGGATGATAGACGGGGTAGCTCCGGTAGATCGGGCGGACGGGAATCCGGTAGTAGTACTCGGCGGAGACGTGTTTCGGCGAGGCAGCGGGGTCGGCGAGCGGAAGCTCCAGGGTGCGTATTGCCTCGTCGTCCCACGTCTTCGGGATCGCGGGCGACCACTTCGGTTCCGGTTCCTGCGCGGCGTCGACTCCGAGCGCCATCGAGGCGGCGAGCGACAGGGACGCAACGAGAAGGAGCTTTCCCGTCCGGTTTCGCATCGAGGCACCTCCACAGGATCCGGTTCCGAGACCGGCTCGATCTGCGGCGGCATTGTAAGCCAGGGGAGGGAAATCGGAGAGCATCGCGGATTCGGCGGCTGCGAGTCCAACCGCGATCCGAACCGACCGGCTTGACGCCTACATCCCCACCGCTGATGCTTCTCTAGCGGTATCGCGCGCCTCCGCGCATCAGAGCCCCGAAGACCCGAATTCTCGAAATCGACCTGGAGAGCGCATGACACCCACGATTCCATATCCCGCACTGACGCGCAGATTGCGCGCCGCGATTCGCACGACGACAGGCAGTACCGGGGCCCGCTGGCTCCCGGTCGTCGCCTCGCTACTGATGGTCCTGCTGCTTCCGATCTCGGGAAGTGCGGCCACCGATGGAGCCTTCACCGACGGACGCGCGGCGCAGCTGGACGCGGCGCAGGTCGCAAAACTGAAGGCACTGAAGGCGCCCATCGCGGTTCCGACGTTCGTCCCGGACGGCTATGCGTTGAAGGGCGTGATCGTCCAGGGCGAAAAGAGTGGCGGATTCTGGATCGTCGAATACTCGCTCGAGTATCGGACCGAGGCTGGGGACAGCTTCGTCGTCAATTCCGCGAACGAGGGCATCGGCGACGCGATCATCGAATCGAAGCTCGAGGGCGAGAATCCGTACTTCGAGGGCGTCGTTTCGGTCGGACCGCCGGAGAGGGATGAGCCCGTCGCGGTGGAGCGGGAAGTCGGAACGCAGTGGGTCGAAAGCAAGGCCGCCAATGTGCCCAGAGGCGCGCGGTCGAAGAAGCAGTTCTACCGGCTGAGTGGCGAAGGCCTCTCCCAAGAAGACGCGCTAAAGGTCATGCTGTCGCTCCGCTATTTGAAGTGACGCGAGGGTAGCCTGCTGCGGAGCGCACGCGACGGGAGATGCGTGATCCGGGACCTTTGCGCCTTTGCGAGTCCCTGGCGTCTTAGCGAGAAAACGGGCTCGAAACTATTTTCCCGCAAAGACGCAAAGGACTCGCAAAGACGCAAGGGGATGAAGGAAGCGCGGCCGGACGCGGACAGCGGATTGAGCCTACGGTTGTATCCGGGCCCGTGTGGTGCCGCCGTCACTGTTCCGGATGGTCAGTTCGCTCGGCCCGGACCGGCCCAGGTACGCTTCCGCGGAGAGACCACCCACGAGATTGCCCGTTTGCCTCACCTTGGTATTCCCGGCCTTTACCATTGCCGGCCTGACGAATGGAATTCCGTCGACGAAGACAATGACCTCTGCCGTGAATCCCGTTCCGTTCAGCGTGATGCCGTCAGGACCGACCTTCGGTGGGCGCGAGAGCACGGGCCCCGGGATTCTCGCCGGTTCCTCGGCCTCGTTCGACGCGCGTCCCTCACCGGTCGCATAACACGCCGTGACACGGAAGAAACTTCCTCCCGGGGCTGCCGGCACGCCGACGGAAGTCTGCGTGGGCCCGACCGAGGCGAAGAGATTCGAGGGCGTGATCGCGACTTTCGCCACACGCGAGCGATAGATGTTGTACCCGACGAGCGTGGCGTCTCCGCGACGCGGCGCTGTTCCGCCGGCCGATGGTCGCGCCCCGTCGCCGACACTCAGGCTTAGAGGCGGAGCATTGTTCCCTGCGGAAGGATCGGGTGGAAGCCACGACACCGTCTCGAGGCCTTCGATCTGTGCAATGGCGAGTTCAGGATTACTTCCGACAGGGGTAATGCAGATTCTGAATGGATCGAAGAACGTCGAGAAAGTCTCTTGGCGGACGAACTGCATCAGGTCGGTAATCGTCGTCGTCGCTTCGAGAATCAACATGAGATTTATCTCGCTGTCACCTGGGAAAAAGATCGCCGTCCCGGCATCGGAACCGATCGGCGGAGCCTGAATCACTGCTGCTTCCGGCACGATCGTCTTGACGAGGCGCGTGCCAACAGGGATATCGACCAGGAGGTAAGTGTCCGGTCCTCCGAACGCGGCTTCGACGAACGCAACGACCTTGTCGCCTGCAACCGGATTCGACGGCTCGAAGCGTGACGAAACGAGCGGCTGACTGCAGTGGACGAACGGCTCGTACCGGTAGTCGATCACCGCGCTGTCGTTCGCGGCGTTGCTGTCGACCGAATCCGTTCCGGTGATGGACGACTGGAAGGACCCCGAGCGACGCTCGAGCGCACCGGGCAACTGGAGAACCAGCGTCGCCGATTCGCCCGGGCCAAGGGCATCGACGTGCCACCGGGCAGCCGCGTCGCCGTCGCCGCGCACCACGACACCGCGACTCGGTTCTCTAAACGTCGAAGCGCCGGCCTCGACCCCGATGCCGACGGCGACTTCCGGTCCAAGGTTCACGAGGCGAAGAAATGCGGCGTCAAACGAGCCGGTCGAGCGAACCGGCCCCTCGAAGGTTAGGAAGACATCGGAGGTGAACCTCGCGGCGTTGACGATTCCGGTCCTGACTTCGGAGACGTTGTTCGACGGCTCCGGATCGGTGCCCGGGCCCGACACGCTTGCCCGAATGACGAAATCGGCCGCGGTGGACTCGGGCGGGACCGACACGGAGAAGGCGATGCGCCGCTGCCCTTGGTCATCACGGACAATGAGGACCGAGCACTCGATCGTCCCAGGCTCACCGACCGGGGGATGAGTGCAGTCGAAGAACTCTCCGTGCTCGAAAATCTTTCTGAAGCCGACCCCTTCCGGCAGTGTGATCGAAACCTGGGCCGTCTCGCCGGCAACCCCCCTGATCGTCAACTCGTAGAAGGCGTTCTTCCCGCGGCCCACGATCTTCGCGCCGCGCAGCACCGCGTAGTAGTCTCCGCCGGTTCCACGACGAGCCGTTTCGGACTGCCTGGCGAGTCGCGGCCCTCCGCCGGAGGATCCGGCTGAGGGGATCGCCGCCGCGAAGCCGGAGCTGACGAGCGCAACGAGAACGACACGCGCGAGGTGGGGACTCTTCATTGGTTGGGGCTCCCTGAATGAAGTGCGCCTGAACGCCGGGTGAGAGGAACTCGGTGAGTATACGCCTGCGTACGCGGGCATCAAACGACCGTGAATCGACTAGTCCGCTCCAAATCGGCGTCGCGAGACGACGGGGTTCAGATCCGTGTTATCCGCCTCATCCGCACAGATCCGCGATGCTCTTTTTTCCAGAGTTTCTACACCGCCTCGATCCTCGCCCGCACGTGCTTGTGCCAGGGCGTGCCGGCAAGCCAGTCGCGGTCCTCGCTCGCCGTCAGCTCGTTCGGCGCGACGCCCGACACCACGTCGCGGCCGTCTTCGCCCCGGTGCGACGTCCCGAGCCCGTTCGGCAGGGTCGCGTGACCCGGACGAAGCGTGTCCGTGACCTCGACCACGGTTTCGGCCGCGCCGCGGCGCGTAGTGACGCGCGCCCTCGCCCCATCCGCAAGCCCGAGCCTGCGCGCATCCTCCGGCGACAGCCTGAGCGCCCCGCCCGCGTCCTTTCGCCGCCACGACGGGTCGCGGAAAATCGTGTTCGCCGTCGACGTCCGTCGCTCGCCGGCCGCGAGGACGAACGGGAACTCGGCATCGGCCGCGGCCGGCGCTTCGCGCTCGAGCGACCGCAGCTCCTCAAGCATCTCCGGGACGTCGAGGTGGATCCTGCGGTCCTCGGTCTCGAGCCGGCTCCACGTCTCGTCGTATTCGTCGACGCTGAAGGTGACTCCGGAACGGCTCGAGAGGATCGCGTCGAACAGTTTCTCCGCCGCAACGGGGGCCGGGCCGTCGAATCCGGCGCGCCTGAGCGACTCGGGAGAGCGCGCCGCGAAGCGGATCGCGAACCCCGGCTGCCATGCGACGGCCTTCATCCT
>CAZQBW010000251.1:0-7809 GCA_964591515.1 uncultured Clostridia bacterium | reverse complement strand
CGCTCGCCCGCGCGCGACCCACGGCTATTTCCTTCGACCGCTCCGCGGTCGTTAAGTAGGGCCAAACTCCAGAGCGACAAGGGCGCGAAAGAACCTGAGCCCACTGCGCAAGCCGTGGGTTATGTCGACCCGGTCGCTAACGCTCCCGGTTCTGACTCCGACGCCACTCCAGGAACCGGTAGACGCCGAACGCGACAATCACCCATCCGACCGTCACGAGCACCGACGGATCGCGCCTCCAGCCGAGGATCGCCAACACCGCCACGCTCGACATGATGAAGAACGCCGGCGTCACCGGATACCCGAGCGTCCTGTACGGCCGCGGCAGGGCGGGTTCTCGCCGCCTCAGCACAAATACGGCCAGTGCCGTCATCGACCCCGTTGCGAGCATCGCGGCCGACGCATACGCGATGAGCTCGTCGACGCCGCCGATTGCCATCAACACGATGGTCCACGCGGCCTGCGCCCACAATGAGACCACCGGCGAACCGAACCGGGCATGCAGTCTCGCTCCCGCCCGCGGGAACTCGCCATCGTGAGCCATCGCCCACGCAATTCGAGACCCCGTCAGCACGATCCCGTTGAGCGACCCCAGCATTGCCACTGCGATCAGCAGGGTGACGGCAACGACGCCGACAGGACCGAACAGAACGCCAGCCACGGCGGAGCCGGCCTCGCCGGATTCAGCTAGCCCGCCGAGCGTGTAGACCGAGAGGAACCCCGCGCAGAGGACGAGATACAGAACCGTGACCAGCATCGTGCCGGCGATGAGCGATCTCGGCAGCGTCCGACCCGAATCGCGGATCTCGCCGCCGATGTAGATTGCCCCGTCCCAGCCTGCGTACGCGAAGTAGACGGGAAGATATCCCGCAGCCAGGCCCGCGGCGGAGGTCGCGGCGTGGATCGTGTCGCCGCCGGGCGAGGACTCGCCGGAAGCGATGACCACGATCGCCGCGATGAACAGCACCACGATGGGAATGCTCGTCAGAACGATCTGCACCCGCGACGAGAAGACGAGCCCGAGGTGATTGATCGCGGTCAGAACGATCACGACGCCCGTTGCGATGACGAAGGCCGACGAAACCGGGTAGCCGAGAACGATGAAAGGCTGGCGAATGGATTCGCCGAAGAGCACCGGCAACTGATACGTGCCCAGTGCCAGCGCCACTGTGCCGATCGAGCCGGGAAACACCGCAAGCACCTGCAGCCACCCGGCGGCAAAGCTCACACCCGGCCCGTAGGCGCGGCGGAGGTATACGTAGTGGCCCCCGCTCTGCGGAAGCATCGCCCCGAGCTCTGCAACCGACAGGGCTCCGCACATGGCCGTGATCCCGCCAACGATCCACAGGAGAATGAAGGCTCCCTCGCTCCCGACGCTCGCGGCAACCTGTGGAGGGCCGATGAATATCCCGACACCGAGCATCGGCCCGACGACGAGCGCCGTTGCCGGCCAGAAGCCGATGTGCTTGATCGGGTTCACGAGTCCGGCCATTTGACTCCAAGGCGCCGCGCTTGGCAACGGAGCCCTTGCGTCCCCGACGCCTTTGCGCCTTTGCGATACCTTGGCGTCTTTGCGAGAAGCACGGCCCTCGAGTGCGACAGACTCCCTGTCATTTCACAGCTTCAGCAAACGCTCGCGGAGTACCCTCGACTGAAGACGACTCACGTTGAACTGCGTGCCGTCGGCAAGCGTGACGACGTACGTCCCTCCCGGCATCGGGCTGATCTTCGCGATCCTGTCCACGTGCACGAGCGTCCCACGCCCCAGCCGCACGAACAGTGTGGGCGGCAGCCGCAACTCGAGTTCCTTGAGCCTGTGCGAGAGGGAGAAACGCTCGCCAGCAACCGTTGTCAGATGCAGCAGCTCTCCGTCCGCGACGATCGACGCGAGGCTCTCGACGGGCACGAGGACAATCTCGTTGCGGCGACGAACAGGAATGCGGTCGATCAGTTGCGGGCGCACCGCCTCGTCGTAGCTGGCGGCCGCTGCGCGGACGCGCTCGTGGTCCTCGTCGCGCAGGTCCGCCCGCTCGAGCCGCTCGTTCGCGCGGTTTATCGTCTCGCGAAGCCGCTGCCGCTCGACCGGCTTCAGGAGATAGTCGACAGCGTTCAGCTCGAAAGCACCGACGGCGTGCTCGTCGTACGCCGTGACGAATGCCACCAGCGGCATCCGGTCCTTGCGAAGCAGCCGCATTACGCCGAGCCCGTCAACCTCCGGCATCTGGAAGTCCAGCAGTGCGAGGTCGGGTCGCTCGCGCTCGATGACCTCGATCGCCTCGGTTCCGGTCGAGGCCTCGCCGACGATCTCGACGTCGTCGAACGACCTCAGGATCGACAACAGAAACGACCTTGCCGGCCGTTCGTCGTCCGCGACCACGACGCGCAGTTTCGGCGTCACGGCTCGCCTCCTGCAGCTGCCGCTGGCACCGCTGTCCGTTCCGCCTCGGCGCGGGCGACAGGAAAATGCACGTCAACCTTCGTGCCGGCCCCGGGCACGCTCTCGATGGAAACACGAGCCTCGTCGCCAAAGTGCCCCGCGAGCCTTCGCTGTACGCTCGCCAATCCGATTCCCCGCTCACGTCCGGCTTCGAGATTCGCCTCCGACACGCCGAGACCGGTATCGGTCACGGTCAGCCGCATCCCGCCACGCGCCTCGCCGTCACCGAATTCGACTCTCGCTCTGACGGTTACCCTGCCTCCGGCCCGGGACGGGGCAATTCCATGCTTGATGGCATTCTCGACGAGTGGCTGCACGATGAGCATTGGAATACGCAGCCCCCTAAGTTCGTCTGGCACGTCGATCGTCACGGCGAGACGCTCCTCGAAGCGGGCGCGTTCGATCGCGAGGTACGACTCGATAAGTTCGATCTCGTCGCCGAGCGTCGAAAACTCGCCCTCGCTCCGCTTGAGCACGGCGCGGAGCAATGCCGTCAACCGCATCAGCGTCTCGAACGCGCGCTCGGGCGATGTCTGGATGAGGTACCCGATCGTCGTCAGCGCATTGAAGAGGAAGTGCGGATTGAGCTGGGCCCTGATTGCGCGCAACTCCGCTTCCGTAGCGAGCTTCGAAATCTCCTGCTCGCGAAGGTCGTGGGCAAACCGCTGATGGCTGACCCGAACCGCATCGATCCGCCGAGCCACGAGATTCGCCACAGCCTCGAGCATCGCAACGTCGTCGGAAAGCAGACGCCGTCCCCCCGTGAGATCTCCAATGTCGATCGCATACTGCGGCGTCTCTGCAGTCGGAACCGTCAGCGTGACGAGCGCTCCGTCGTCGGTCCCGCCCGGAACCGCCGGATGGACGAGTCGTGACGCTTCGATGCCATCGACGTGGACTCCATCCTCCAGAAGAGCGGACGAGAGAACGCGCCATTCGACCGACCGGGCGGCGAGCGCCGGACGCAACCGTTCACAGACGAGTCCGAGGATCTCGCGCGGATCGTCGATCGGCGCAATCTCGCGCGCGACTGTCGCTCGCAGAACGGCGTAATCCGCTCGATGCAGTACGACCGCGTCAACGAACCACGAAGCGACTCCGCGAAGCGCCGGATAAGCGAGCGCCAGCAGAACCCAGACACCGATCATGGCGCCGATCGCGAGTGGCTCGAGCGCGCCGGTCGAATCACGCATCCCGATAAGCCGGGACACCGCTCCGAGGTAGAGTCCGAACGCCACAGCGACGAGCAGGACGAGAGAGAGGACGCGCTTGAGGAAGATGTCCGCGAGTGCGAACCGGTAGTCCTGGTAGAGGATCGCAACGGCGAGCGGAATGGAGGCGTGGTGTCCGACGAGCTCGACCATCCACGACTCGTTGCCGGTGTGGTGCGTGAGGTGCAGCGCCGAGACAGCAAAGACGGACAACGCGGCAAACCAGACGGCCCGGCGCGGGTGCGCGGATCGTCGCGAGACGACGAAGAGCGCCGCAATGACTACGAGAAACCCAACGGTCAGCAGCCGCAGTCCAGCGTCCGAGAGGTCCGGGCGTCCCGTGGCCGCGGCCATGCATTGCAGCACGGCACCGACAGCGCTCAGTCCGTAAGCCAGGCGGCGTACCCATACTCCGATATCGGACGCAACTGCCGGCGATGGGCTTTCGACAGCCGAGTGCACGACCACGGCGGGCAAGAAGCCCAGCGCCGTGAACGCGATGGCTACGACTACAGGCGACGGCTCCGTGGCCTGCAGATCGCGTGATACGTAGACGACGAGCTCGGCAACGTTCCAGACGAGACCGAGCAATCCGGTGACGAGAGGCAGACGCTCCGCCGGAATCCGGAACGTCGGGACGGCAATCGACGAATTCAGCACGCGAACGGCTGCCGTCGGCCCGCCGAGCACCATTACGAGCAGCATCGCATACAGGCTCAGACCGGCCGCGAAGCCGATCGTGTTGACGAGAGCGGAAACGTCGAGTTCGTTCATTCCAGGAACTCTGAGTCTAGCCCAGCTTGCGGCGCCGTGGCCGGGAAAACTCTTGCGCGAAGCGCTTTGGAGTGCGGCGTGAAGCGCCGCTTTGGATCGATCCAAAGCGGCGCTTCACGCCGCACTCCAAGGCGCTTCGCGCAACGATCGCTAGTTACTCGGAGGCCGCCATTACCGCGTCACGGATCTCATCAAGCGACATGTTCGCGAGCCGGCCATCGCGGACGAGCGGCCGTCCGGCGACCCAGCTATGGCGAACGGACGTCTGCGCCACCATCGAGAAGACCACGGCGTTCAGCAGATCGTCGCCGCCTGCAAATGCGCCAGGCCAGAGCGAAGGATCGTCGAGCGAGATCGCCACGAGATCTGCCCACAATCCCGGCGCGATACTCCCGGACTCGATACCAAGCGCGCGCGCGCCGTTCGCCGTTCCCATCTCGAGGAGCGGCAATGCCGATCCGCGCGAATCCAGGGCCGCGCCGGCAACGATTCCCATCTCGAGCGACGTGACCCTCTGCAGGTACTCCACGGCCCGCATCTCGTCGAAGAGGTTGAGCCGATTGTTCGCGTCGGTGCCGAGCGCAACGGGCACACCGCGCGCTACGAGGTCAGGAATCTTCGCCACGCCGTCGCCGAGCGCCATGTTGGTCAGCGGGTTGTAGACAAGCGCACCCCCCCGCTCCGCCAGCAACTCGCGCTCGCCATCGTCGAGCCAGATTCCATGTACGAGCACCGTGCGCTCCGACAACGCACCAATCCGGTCGAGTGCGCGAAGCGGCGACGCGCCATACTTCTCAATGGCAAAGGGCAGGTCGCCCTGCTGTTCGGCGAGGTGGATGTGGAAAGGTGCGCCGACCTCGTCCGCGATCTCGGCCGCGGCACGCACCATGGCCTCGGACGCACCGTGCAGCGAGTGAGGCGCCGGTCGCACGACCACGGACGGGTCGTCTGCATAGGCCGCGTGCAGCGCTCTCGTGTTCGAGGCAGCCTCGTCGACGGACTCGCGGAATCGCGCCTGCCCCGGCTTCGAGCCCAGGTCGTACATCGTGCGGAGCAGCGCAATCCGAATGCCGAGCCGGCGGGCGGCTTCAATGACTGCCGTTGCGTGCGCATTGCCGCCGCCGGAATCGTCCCTCCCTTGATGCACATAGAAGAACTCGCCAACGGTAGTCGTGCCCGCCAGCGCCATTTCGGCATATGCCAGAAGCGCAGCGGCGACGATTGCCCGCTCGTCGAGCCTGACGACGAGTGGATACAGGTGACCGTCGACCCAGTCGCGGAAGTTCCGGGCGTTGTCGCCGTTGCCGCGCAGCAGCACCTGGAACGAGTGCGTGTGCGAATTGATGCACCCCGGCAGGAGAGCGTGACGACCGAGATCCGTCCGTTTCGCCGCCGCAGCATCAGCAAGGGACTCGACGTCGCTCAAACGACCGGCGGCAACGATCCGGCCGTCGTCGCCGATGAGGACCGCGCCATTCGCCAGGAACCGGCGCTCGACAAATACGTGATCGGCAGTCAGAAGAAGCATGGCATTCCAATGACCTGCCAGTCGACGATTCGATCTCGACCGGTCACGGGATCACTCGGTCGCAGCTCGCGACTGCGCGAGAAGCTCGGCTCCGAGCCGTTCGTAGAGCACGATACCGAGGGCAATCTGCTCTATCTTGATGTGCTCGTTCGAGGAATGCGCGACCTCGATGTCGCCTGGACCCACGAGCAGAATCCGCCCGAGCGACTTCAGGAAACTCGCGTCCGTGTTGAAATTCGCGACGCCTGTCTCATAACCGTCCGGCACGCTGAAGAGCTCAGGTCCGTTCTCCGTGAGAATAGTCCGGGCGACGCCGTCGGTGAGCGACGCGTCGATGGCCTCGAGAATCTCGCCGGTCGGTCCGACCGTGCGGAACATCAGTTCGGCCGAGGCAGACGGCGCAAGCACGTTGGCCGCGACACCACCCGAGATCAACCCGACATTGAAGAACGTCTCGCCGAGGACGTCGTGGCGAGGCCATTCGCGATGGCGGAGCACCTCGAGCGTCGAAAGCAACCGGTCGACAGCCGACACACCCCGATGAGGGAAGCCCGAGTGGGCCGCGCGCCCCTCGGCGTCGAGCCGCACTTTCACGACACCCTTCTGAGCAGCTATGACGCGGCACAAGGTCGGCTCACAGAGAACGATATCGTGCGTCCCGATGGGCATTCGCGCAGCCGCCTTCGCGCCGGAGTGATCCACTTCCTCACCGACCACGAACAGAAATCCGAAGTCGTTTGCGCCCTGAGAACGCAGACGCCTTCCGGCCTCGAGCATCGCAACGATGCCGCCCTTCGTGTCGCACGCACCGCGACCGTAGATCGTGTCGCCTTCGCGACGGTAAGGCAGAAACGGCGGGACCGTGTCTATGTGCGTCGAGAAATAAAGACGCGGCGACTCGCCGTCGCGCACCGCGTGCAGGTTGTCGCGTCCGGGCAGGACCTCCTGCCGGGTGACGCGATAGCCATCGCGCTGCAGCTCTCGCTCGAGGATCGACGCCACTCCCGATTCGTCGCCTGTCGTCGAAGGCGTGTCGATCAGCTCGCGGAGCAGCTCGAGGACCTTTTCGGGCACGCTCACGTCGCATCGCTCCCGGCCGATCGCTTGCGCGATGGCACCCGGACGCGTACGGCCGCCGAAGTCGTAGTCTGGCAGGCCAGGCGCCATCCTTCCGCGAGCAGTCCGGCAAGGTGCTTGCGCTCGGGATCCGTGATCTCCGATAGTCCGTCGGCCCCGTCGAGTACCTCGAGTCGGCAGGTGCCGCACACGCCGTGCCCGCCGCAGTCGTTCCTGATCTCGATCCCGGCGGCCTTCGCCGTCTCGAGCAACGTGGCGCCATCGGCCGGTTCCGCCGAGATTCCCGCAGGCTCGAAGGCGACCTTTGCCGCACCGGCCGTCTCTGACCGCGGCCTACCGAGCCCGGCGCGCTCGAGCGCGACAGCCTGGCCCGCATCGACGCGTGCGAGCATATCCATCGCTTCTGCAATGTGGTGCTTTTCCTGACGGGTTATCTCAGTGAGCAGCTCACGCACGGCAGGCGTCTGCGCACGCGCAACCATCTCGGTGTAGACGTTCACCGTCTCGAGCTCTCGAACGAGCAGTTCGCGGATAAGATCCTCTGGATCGCGTGCTTGCGGCATGGTCCCTGGATTCTGGGTTCCGGACCGATGCGTGTCAAGAAACGGAAGTTTGACACTCTGAGTTTGCCTCGGGCTGAGGCAGGCGACGCGGATCGCGGTCTCAGAGCGCCGCAGGCACGAAAGAGCCAGTGCCCACGGCGCAAGCCGTGGGAAACGACCGCGGAGCGGTCGAAGGAAATAGCCGTGGGTCGCACGGAGGCGAGTGCAACGAGCCCTCGT
>CAZQBW010000250.1:0-7822 GCA_964591515.1 uncultured Clostridia bacterium | reverse complement strand
GAGCACCACCTTGTCGCCCTCGTAGACTTCGATGATAGGACCCACTTTCGCCAGCACAGCGGTGCGTGCCCTGGCGTACTCGACTCGGGAGGCCGCGTTGGCCTCGGCGAGTGCAACACCCGCCGTGCGGACCGAAGGAGCCGTGGCGGCGCCCGACTGTCCCGCCCGGGCCCAGGGCGCGTCGAAATCGGCGGCGAGCGTCAAGAGCGCAATCGTCGCGACTCCGGCAATCAATCTGAATCCGGACATTCGATCCTCTCGGTGTGCAGGAAAGTCTGCTCGCAGTTGTTCGATGAAACTACTCTGCTCTGGCTGCGCGGATCGCTTCCGCGTTTTTCTCTGCGTGCTCGGACGGGCGCAGGAGCGCGGCCGCCTCCAACGCCTCGGTCGACACAATACCGAGGTCGCCGAGCGCACGTGCGAGGCAGAAGAGCGCGACCGCTCCCTTGGCGGGCCGGGTCGGGGCCTTCGCGGGATCGATCACGTGCATCGTGGCGCGCGTTGTCACGTCGGCGAATTCGGGCAGCGCGAAAACGTGGTCGTCCGGCTGCATCGACGCGAGCAGGTGGCCGACTTTCGAAAGACCATCGCGACTGAGCAGGATCAGCGCGTCCGGACGGGCGATCGCCGTGTAGTCGATCGCGCGCGGGCTGAGCACGATCTCGGCGATGCTGTGCCCGGTCATTACCGTGATCGGATAATCGTCTCGCTGTGCAGCCCACAATCCCGACAGCAGCGCGGCTTCTCCGGCCAGACGCGCCGCCGACCTGATTTTGCCTCCGGCAGATCCAGCGACGACAATCCCGAATGGCCGGTCCAGCTGCTGCTCGAAACGCGGCGCGATCGGTTGAGTCGACAAGGGCGGCTTTCCGCGCTGCGATGACGCGGCCTCGCGATAAGCCGCTGCGTACTCGGGAAAGTCGGCCCGGTGCAGCAATCCCGCCTCGAATCCCAGTCCATCGAGGAGTGTCGTCAGCGTCTTCTTCGAGGCCTTGTTTCTCGGGACGTAGTAGGCCGTGCAGAGCTCCCAGATGTCGAGCAGCGCGAAGCAATCGGCGCGCACCGCCTCGGCAATGCGTTCAGCCACGTCGCCGTCGAAGCTCGTCCCGCGCCACACGTAGCCCGCGCCGTTCGCCGCAACGGTGGCGCAGATGTCGAGCGGTCTCTCGAGGTTTCCGCCCGGCGTCGTGCTCGTGAAGGCGCCGGTCGGCGTCGTCGTCGAATGCTGGCCGCCGGTCATGCCGAAATTGAAGTTGTTGAACACGAGCACCGTCAGGCCGATGTTCCGGCGCGCGGCATTGAGCAGGTGTGCGCCCCCGATGCCGGTTCCGCCGTCGCCCATTACCACGATAACCTTGAGGTCGGGGCGCGCCAGCTTGATCCCGGTGGCGTACGTGATGCTGCGTCCGTGCAGTCCGTGAAACGCGCTGGTGACGAAGTACTGATCGGAGAGGCCCGAGCAACCGATGTCGCTGACGAGCACGACCTTCTCCGGATCGATATCGAGCGTCTTGAGTGCCGAGCTCAGGTGATCGAGGATCGAATGATGCCCACAGCCGGGGCAGAACGGATACGGGGCTTCGTTGCGATAGGTCGACAGTGTGGTGACGGTGGTGCCCGTAGTCATCGGACGGCCTCCATGAACGATTCAGGCGCGATCAACTCTCCGTCGACGCGATGCAGCCCCACAACTTCGATTCCGTTCGCAAGCCGCTCGATCTCGCGCCGATACTGGCCGTGGTTCAGTTCGGCGACGACGACGCGCGTGATTCCCGCGAGCGACTCGCGAATTGCGGCTTCCGGTACCGGCCAGAGGCTCTGCAGCGTCAACGCGGATACGGCCCGTCCCGCAGCGCGGGTCTGCGCGACCGCTTCGCGCATCCCTCCCGCCGTGATTCCGTAACTGGCGAGAAGCGTCGTGGCGGCAGGCTGCATGTCCTTCACCACGAGCTCGATCTCGTCGACGTGATCCTCGATCTTGGCGCGAAGGTGCTCGTTCATCTGCGCGACCTTCGATGGAGCTTTCGTGATGATCGCACGCTCGTCGTGCGTCGAGCCCGTGAAGCGGACCGCTCCATCGCCCCCGTACTGCGCGAGTGGCGGCACGTCATCCGCCGGAAGATACCGGTATGGCAGCTCAGCCGCCGGCAGAACGGCGCGTTCGCGCACCGCAGGCTCTTCGTAGGAATCCACATCAACGGTGGTCATCGTCGTGTTCAGTTCCTTGTCGGTGAGCAGGAACACGGGGCAGCGGAAACGCTCGGCGAGATCGAAAGCCCGGCGCGTCAGCGAATAACACTCAGCCACCGACGACGGCGCCAGCGCAACGATCGGATAACCGCCAGCGGTTCCCCAACGCGCGAACTGCACGTCGCCCTGTCCCACGGTCGTGGCGCCGCCGGTCGCCGGACCAAGCCGCTGAACATCCACGATCACGAGCGGGACCTCTCCGATGATCGCGAGTCCGATGTTCTCGCTGTACAGGGAAAGACCCGGCCCGCTGGTGGCGGTCATCGCGCGAGCGCCGGCCAGCGTGGCGCCAATGCACATGCCGATCGACGCGATCTCGTCTTCTCCCTGGACCGCGACCCCGCCGACCTTAGGCAGCTCGCGCATCAACTGCATGAGGATCGCCGAGGCGGGCGTGATGGGATAACCGGCAAAGAACGTGCATCCGGCGTCGAGAGCGCCGCGAACGATTGCCGTCGACCCGTCCGTGAATTCGCGCATGAACACTCCCGGTAAATGCGATTCGTAACAGCTGCGACAACTGCGAACAGGCTACCGCAGGAAAAGCTCTCCTCGCGTCCGCCGGTCGATGCGGTAGCGCAGGTCCGATGCCCGATCCGCTGGCGATGCTCGCGCCACGGGCGCACCGAGCCACTCACTGAGCTTGCCGAGCGCGAAGGTGCGATCCGCGCTCGAGAGCTTGTCGATATCGGAGCCGTGGTTTCCGTCACGGCCCGTAACGAAGAGCCGGTAGGAATCGTTGTTCGAGCTCACGGCAAAGGCGTTCGTCGACCACGGGTCGTTCTCGCCGTAGATGAAGAGAAAACGCTCGGCATCCTCGAGCACGAATCGCTCGATCATCGGCATGACGGCCGGGGCGAACGACTTCTCCACCCCGATCGGCGGAAGGATCTCGGGGCCATCCTGGCCGGGGTATCGGAGCAGGTCCTCGAGACCGGTTTCACCGACCGCCGGTCCGCCGAGCTCGGTTGCCGACTGGTAATAATAGGCTTCGTAGTAGGTGAGAGCGTCGTCGCTGTAGCCGTTCACGAAAACCACGCGGTCCAGAAAGTCGAAAATCTGACGCGCCGACGCCCCCGCTCCCGGAATCGCGCTGCAAAGATCGGCGTCTTCGTACTGCCAGAAGATGAACGGCATCTCGAGAATGGCGAACTCGATAGCGCGATCCTTGCCGAGGATGTCGAACGACTGATCGTCCATGAAGCGCGCAAGCTTGGCGCGCTTCTTGAGCGCCCGCCGCTGGAATTTCACGAGTCGATTTCGACAGTTCGTCGTGCCGAGACCAGCCACGAATGCGACGTATCGAGGGTCCTGAGTACCGCGGCTGCTCGGGGCGACGTAGGGCACCGTCGCGTCGACGTCGTCAGGGTAGAAGAAGCGGTGGTAGACGCTTGCCATGCCGCCCTTGCTTGCCCCGCTCGAGACCCATTTCGCGGTGTAGATCGGCTTGAAGGCCATGACGATCGCGTGGACGTCCGCCGCGCTCTGGGCGATGTTCAGGAGTGGCCAGTCGACCGGTTCAGGTCTCGACGGGGAAAAGTACCGGTGCTCGACGTGGATCTGATTGGCCTGCAGGAGCGCCGTGAGCTCGTACTGAACGGAGCTCGGAATGACGTAGTAGCCGTTGATCTCGAGGACGGTCGGCGCGTTCACGTCGCGGTGAAGGATCGTCAGCCGCTGACTGAACTTCGGGCCCGACGGGACGCCGTGATCGGCCGGCTGCTCGAATTCGAGCTGGAAGAACCTCGTCCCGGGAATGTTCGAGTTCTCCTCGACGATCGAGACGACGCCGGGAACGTCCCGGATTCGATCGAGGATGTCCGGGCCCACAGCCTTTACGCGCGCAGCCGGCAATCCGACGAAGCAGAGCGCCGCAACGACGATCGGCGCGAAGAAACGGAGTGCAGCGCGACGGTCCACGGTTCACCTCGGATCGAGTCTCCGACAAGGCAATGCTACACCGATCGCGATCGGAGAGTCCCATTGCTCCGGGTTCAGTATCGACTGTCCGCTGATTGCGTGGCCGGCCCGTCGCTGTCGATCCGGGTTCCGTTCACACTGTCTATTTCCTCGCAACCGGAATGGTCGTCGTTCCGCCATCGGAGGCGCGGATGGTCACCACAATGGTCTGACCGACGCGTGCGTGATCGGCCAGTGACTGACCGGTCAGCAGCAGTCCTTTCTGGTTGACCTTCGTCGCCTTGACCTTCGCCGCGGTCACGAAGGGGATGCCGTCGACGAAGACCTGCATCGGCGCCGCAAACCCCGATCCCTTGACCGTGATCTTCCTGGAGGTAGCGACGACCGACGTCACCGTCGGGCCCGCGACCTCGCCGGCACCGTCCTCGTTCGTCGGAGGGCTTTCGCCAGTCGGATAACCGGCCGTGACGACGAAGAATGACCCGCCCGGCGCCACCGGTGCCGTCGTAGACGTCTGCGACCCCGGTACCGACGTGAAGAACGTCGCCTGGCTCGCGGCGACGCCCGGAACGTTGGACGTGTAGATGTTGTAATAGAGCGGCGGATCGGCGCGACGTCTCGCGCTCACCCAACGCGGCGGTGCGATTCGAACCGACGGCGCGATCAACGCCGAGGCCTGCGGAACGAGCAACGCCTCGAGGTTGCGCGGCGGTGGCTCCAGCTCGGGCGATTCGAGGTCGGGCGGCTCCCACGTGATCATCGCCATTCCCGCGCTGCGGACTGTCGTCACCACGGTCGCCGAGCCGTTCTCCGCGTTGGGATCCGCGGTCGATGCGAGGACGAATGCGTGGTTCGAGATAGATCCGCCGCCAGACGTCACGGTCATCGAGAACGACACCGAAGCCGTGGCGCCCGACGCCAGCGTCCCGAGCCGCGCGACCGCCCCACCCGAATCGAAGGCTGGCGGCGTGACGAGTGAGCCCTGCGACGTAGTCGCACTGACGAAATAGGCGCCGCTGGGCAGCGAATCGACGAGCGTGACGTTCGTCGCCGGGTTCGGCCCGCCGTTCGTCACGCGAACCGTGTAAGTCACCGAATCGCCCGCCTCGACGGTCGAGGCGTTTCCTGTTGCCGTGACGGAAAGGTCCGCGGTCGCCGGGTCACCACCTATCGCCGTGGTCGCCGTGGCTTCGTTGTCACCGGCGTCCTGATCGCGCGTCGAGTTCGTCACGCTGGCAGTGGCGGTGATGTTCGGCGGTGGAGTCACGCCACCCTGCAGGGCCACGACGACGAAGAACGGTTCGCTGCGGCCGTCCGGGAACGACTGCAGATCCCACGTTACAGTCCCGCTCTGACCAAAGTCGGGTGCCGTCGTCGGTGACGGCAAGGCGAACAGGAAGATGGTGCCGACCGGCGCTTCGGCCGTCAGCCGTGCATCGGTTGCGTCCGAGGGTCCGCTGTTCGACACGACGATCGAGTAGACGAGCTGTCCCAGTGGCTGGACCGGATCGGGATCGGCGTCGATCGTGACCGACAGGTCCGCAGTCGCGTCAGCGCCGTTCAACGTCGTGATGGCGGTCGTGGTGTTGTTCCCGGCCGAGGGGTCCATTGCGCTCGTGACCGTCGCGGTGTTCACGAGGTCTCCGCTTGCGGTGTTGTCGCGGACGCGAACGGTGATGACGAAGGTCGCCTCGGCTCCGGCCGGAATTGCGCCCGTCGTCGCGACTACAGATCCGCCGCTGCCGACCGCAGGCGCCGTGATCGACCAGCCTGCGACCGCCGCGACGTCGACGAAGGTCGTCTGCGATGGCAGGGGATCGGTCATCGTCACGCCTCCGGCGGTTCCGGGGCCGTAGTTGCGGACGGTAACGTAGTAGTTGAAAGTGCGGCCCGCGGCGACGGCTCCGACGTCGGTTCCGGCCGAGACCGCGAGATCCGCCACCGCGCTGCCGCCGACGGCGAAACACTGCGAGAACTCGGACGTGTTGTTGTCGGCGTCGGTCGCCGTGGCGGCCACGCCCGAGCCGGCCGGTACCGTCAGGGCCGCATCGATCTCGGCGTGCCCCGCTCCGTTGGTCGTGATCATCGTCGATCCGAGCCAGGTCTTCCCTTCACCGAATCCAGACGGCTGATCGCACTCGTCGTTCGAGTAGAAGTCGATCGTGTACGCGGCATTCGCGCGGCTGTCGAGCGTGCCGCGAACGCGGCCGTTCGAGGCGGACGTGATTACCGGATAGTTCTGGAAGTCGTTCGGTCCCGAGTCGGCGTCGCCGTTGTCGTTCGGCGCGGGATCGCCGTCGTAATCGAAGCTCAGGTTGATCCCGAGGCGCTGGTTCGAATGAATCGAGTTGTGCGACACGAGGTTGCCACGCGAGATCCCGGGCAAGGATGCCTCCTGCAGGATCTGGACGCCGTCGAGGTTGTAGGCGATCGTGTTTCCCGCGTTGGCCGCAGGTCCGCCTATCACGTTGTCGCTTGCTCCGGCGCTGACGAACATTCCGGTGCTGCCGTTGCCGAGTTCCGTGACTCCGTCTGCGGCGACCCCGATCGAATTGCCCTGGACCATGTTGCCATTCGCGGTTTCGTAGGCGATGCCGACGCCGAAGCCGGGGTTGAGCGACCCCGAGATGACGTTTCGCGATCCTGCCGCCAGTCCGCCGACGACGTTGCCGGGGGCGGAGCTCAGGTAGATGCCGGTCCCGTTGGGTATGGCCGCCGTGCCCGCGGCGTTCGTGCCGATGTAGTTGCCGGAGATGACGTTCGCGGTCGCGGTCTGGTCGTAGTTGACGGTGACCCCGACGCTCTCATTTCCTGAGATCACGTTGCGCGCAGCGGCGACCGTTCCGCCGACGACGCTGCCGGCAGAGATCTGGATGCTGACGCCGGTCGTGTTCGGCACGGCGGCGGAACCCGAGGCGTTGGTCCCGAGGTAATTGCCCTCGATACGACAGTTGCCGCCACCTATGATCGAGATGGCCTGGCCTCCGCCGACGTTCGAGTCGCTCTCGAGTCCGTTGATCACGAGGCCGCGCACGAGGCAGTCGGCGGCGATGAGGACGAGGCCGCTCTCGCCGGGTGCGAGGTTCGAGCCATCGAGCACGACGACCGGCGCGTTCTGGAAGTCGGGCTCCGAGGTTGCATCGATCATCACGGCTCCGCCGTCGGCTGAGATGGCCGGCAAGGGCGACGCGAGCGTGATCGTGTGCGGAGCCGTACCCGAGATGTTGAAAACGATGGCGTCGGCGCCGGGACTGCTGTTGGCCGAGTCGATCGCGGCGCGCAGCGAGCCCGTGCCTGAGTCGTTCGTGTTCGAGACCGTGAAGGTCGCCCGCGGCGACGAGAGCTTGAGCGTCGGAGTGAGCGCATCGGGCCGCAGAATGACCAGGTCGTCGACGGCGTCCTCGTTGAGGCGCATGCGAAGGACGGTGCCGTCGGGGCTGCCTGCCGCGTTCGCGGCGTTGGCGGCGGACTTGCGGACCGAGTCCGTGGGCTGGATGGCTCGCGGGAGCGCGCGCGCGGCACCGCGCTCGCTCTCGAGCACGAGCGAGCTGGAGCCGGAGGGCGACTGCGCGCTCGAGGGATCGCCGACTTCGACGAAAAGCTCCAGGAGGCCGTCGACGCGGCCGAGCTCACCGGCCTCGAGCGATCGAAT
>CAZQBW010000249.1:0-7826 GCA_964591515.1 uncultured Clostridia bacterium | reverse complement strand
ACATCCGCAGGCTCCGCTTCGAGGAGAACGCCGGCCAAACCGACCCGCAGGTCCGTTTCATGGCCCGCGGCCGCGGCTACACGCTCTTTCTGACCGGCACCGACGCAGTCTTCGCGATGCGCGAGCCCGGTGCCGGCGCGTCGGCGAATGCGACGGACGGAATCGACCGGCTGCCGGAGCCGATTCTCGGCCGCGTCATCCGGATGCGGATGCTCGGCGCGCACCCCGAGCCTGAGCTCGTCCCGGGAGCGGAGCTGCCGGGAGTGAGCCACTACTACCTAGGCGATGATCCGGCGCAATGGAGAACAGGCGTGCGCTCGTTCGACTCGGTCCGCATAGCCGGCGCGTATCAGGGCGTCGACGTCGTCTACTACGATCGTGACGGCTCGCTCGAATACGACTTCGTTCTGGCTGCAGGGGCCGATCCGTCCGAGATCGAACTCGCGTTCGAAGGCGCCGATCAGGTCACCGTCTCCGGCGATGGCTCGCTCCTCGTCCGCGCGGGGCCGTGCGAACTGAGCCAGGCGCCGCCAACCGCGTTCCAGCTTCGCGGCGAAGTCCGCGAGTCCGTCGTGGGCAGGTACGCAGTCACCTCCGAAGGCGCGGTCCGTTTCAACCTGGGCGAATACGACCGGACGCGTCCGCTCGTCATCGACCCGGCAGTGTCGTACTCGACGTACCTCGGCGGGACGCTGGAGGACCAGCCATCGGACATCGAGGTGGACGCATACGGCAATGCCTTCGTGTCGGGATGGACGGTGTCTCCCGACTTCCCGCGTGTCGGCTCTCCGTGGACATTTCGGGGCAATTTCGACGCCTGCATCGCGGTGCTTGGACCGGCCGGCATGCAGCTTCTGTACTCGGCGTTCCTCGGCGGGACGGAAGACGACGAGTGCTACAGCATGGCGCTCGACGCGCAGGGGAGCCCGTACATGACGGGATTCACCATGTCTGCCAACTTCCCGACCGTGCATCCGATCGAGACCGACGCGGGGAATGCAATGACCGATGTGTTCGTGGCGAAACTCGCGTCCAACGGCGCTTCGCTCGTGTACTCGACGTACCTCGGAGGGAACGACGAGGAGTGGGGCAATGGCATCGACGTGGACCCGGCCGGCAATGCTTACGTTGCAGGCCTCACGCGCTCGACCGACTATCCGGTGCTGGGTGCGTTCATGGGAGACCGCGGCGGCACCGACGCGTTCGTGACGAAGATCAACGCGACCGGCACCGCGATTTCTTACTCGACGTACCTCGGCGACAGCGGAACTGATATCGCGGATGACATGGCAGTATCGGGCGGAGGAGAGGTCACTGTCGTCGGCCGTACTGACTCTGCCGGATTCCCGCTCGACGATCCGTTCCAGGACACGTTCGAAGGGGTGTTCGATTGCTTCGTCACCCGGCTGTCCGGCAGCGGATCGACTCTCCGATTCTCGACCTTCATCGGCGGCAACCACTTGGAACAGCCGCGAGGCGTCTGCCTCGACTCCGAGGGTGCGGCGATCGTCGCCGGCGTGACTGACTCGACGGATTTCCCGACGCGAAATCCGATCCAGACCGATCCTGGGGACTCGAACGGGGACGCCTTCGTCCTGAAGCTGGCGATGAGCGGGTCCGAGCTCCAGTTCTCCACCTACCTTGGAGGCGCCTGGACGGATGCGGCCGACAGTGTCGCTGTAGGTGCCGATGGGCGGATCTACGTGGCCGGGTACACGTCGTCGGCAGACTTCCCGACCCTCAACCCGGTGTCCGTCGATACGGATGAGAACTACTACGACGGATTCCTGTCGTGTCTCGGTCCGACAGGCTCGTCCCTCGTGTACTCGACATACTTCGGCGGAGAGCTGGACGATCTAATCGAGGCCGTTGCGGTCGACGGGTCCGGCAACGCGTACATAGCCGGGTACACCATCTCGGAGCACCTCCCGCTCGTGAATCCGTACCAGGGCGTCCCGCGCGGCGATTCCGAGCTGTTCGTGACGAAGATCCGGAACGGGAGCGCCGACGTGCAGCTGACGCTCACCGCCAGCCCCGAGCCGGTCGCGTCGGGGCACGTCCTGACCTACATCTTCACGGTCGGGAACCTCGGCCCCAACGCCGCGGGTGAGGTCATCGCAGCGCTCGGCGTGCCTGCCGGCACCCGGTACCTGACGGCGACGACGCTGCAGGGTCATTACGTGCCGCCGACTGCGGTCGGCGCGGGGTATTACTATCCCGGGAGGATTCCGGCGGGCACGGCGGCGATGCTGCGGCTCGACGTCCTGGTTGAAGCAGCTGGCGGGACGACGATCGAGAATGCAGGTGCCGTGACGACGACGGCGTACGACCCGGTCGCCACGAACAACACGGTGGCGGTCACGACGCACGTGGCGTCGGGTGTCGTTCCTCCGGACATCACGAATGCAACCGGTCTGGTGGTTGCCGGCAAGCCTTATAGAATCAGGCTGGACGGGACGAATTTCCAGACGGGTCTGAGCGTTTACATCGGGACGGATCCGACGCCCTGGCCGAGCGTGAAGTACAAGAGCGCGACGAGGTTGATCCTGAAGGGATCGGCGCTCAAGTCGCGGTTCCCGCGCGGGCAGATGGTGCAGATCCGGGTGGTGAATCCCGACACGGGATCGGACACGATCCAGTTCACGAGGTAGAAAACGGGAACGGGGGGAAGAAGAGCATCGCGGATTGCGCGGATCGCGCGGATCAAGCGGATCTGACAACGAGTTCATATCCGCGTAGTCCGCTCGATCCGCGAGATCCGCGTTGCTGCTCTCCCTCCGCGACTTTGCGCGAGATGGCTCATCCCGCGCAAAGTCGCAAAGTCGGAAAGGAAGGTTCGAGCGCCGAGGCCGATCCTTGTCTATGAGGCCGGCTTCTTCCCTCCGAGCAGCCACTCGCGCCCGACGAAATACAGCAACACGACCAGGATCACGAACGGGATCATCGACAGCAGATCCGAGTTCGGGCCGTTGAAGAACGGGTTGTGCTCGGTCGACCAGTCCGTGATGCTCCGATTCGTTTCGGTCAGCACCCCGGCCATGAACGCGATCACGATACCCGCGATGGCGCCGCCGGCGATGTAACCGGACGCCATCAGCACTCCGGGGCTCTTGTCGCCTTCCGCCACCAGCTGATCCTCTGTCAGGTCCTTGTGCGCGAGCTTCTTCCTGAGGTTGCGGTCCACCAGCCAGCGCACCATGCCGCCGATGAAGATCGGGCTCGACGAAGAGAGCGGCAGGTAGACGCCAACGGCAAACGCGAGCGAGGGAATGCCCGACATCTCGAGCACCACCGAAATCATCACGCCGAGCATGACGAGCCCCCACGGCAGCTCCCGGTTCAGGATGCCCTTGATGATGTAGGACATCAGCGTCGCCTTCGGCGCGTCGAATTTGTCGACCTTCGAGTCGTCCGGCCTGACACGGTGCGTCCCGTTGATGCCGGGATCGACGAGGTAGACCGCTTCGCCGGCGTCGTTCACGAGGTACCGGCCCTCAGGTCCGCCCTCGCTGTCGGGCTTGAACCAGACGCGGTACGTCTTGCCGTCTGCCGCCGCCTGCGGGCCCTGCAGCGCGGCCGTCTCGGTGAGCTGCGCCGGATCGGTCTTGAGCCCCGGCGTGAAGTTCTTCCGAACCCGGTAGGCAACCTTTCCTGACTCGTTGACGAGGAATTCGCCCTGGTCGAGCCCCTCGATCTCACCTGCCGGGTTCGGCAATACACGATATGCGCCCGGCTGGTACGGCTTGATGTCCTCGCTGAATGCCTGAAGTGTCGAGAGCTTCGCCTGATCGACCGTAACAACCTGCTCGGTCACCGGCTCGAATGACATGCGCGGCACGTAGACCGTCGACGCGCTGTTGAGGTTCAGCAGGATCGGACCGAGGATGAGCGCCGATCCGAGCGCCCCGACGAGGATGGCGATCTGCTGCAGACGCGGCGTCGCTCCGACGAGGAAGCCCGTCTTGAGATCCTGCGAAGTCGTTCCGCCGTTCGAAGCGGCGATGCAGACGATCGCGCCGATCGACAGTGCCGTCACGTAGTAGGAAGGCCCTGTCCAGCCGATGATCAGAAAGATCAGGCACGTCAGCAGGAGCGTTGCGACGGTCATTCCCGAAATCGGGTTCGAAGACGACCCGATCTCGCCCGTCAGCCGCGACGACACCGTCACGAACAGGAAACCGAATGCGATGATCAGGAACGCGCCGAGGAGGTTCCACTGAAGGTTGAGCTCGTTCGTGATCACGATTGCGATCACGAGCGTGATTATCCCGCCGATGACGAAATTGATCGGCAGGTCCTTGTCGGTACGGATTGCCGCATCGTTTGCGGCCTGGCCACCGCGCAGGTCGCTGAGGCCACCCTTGAGCCCGTGCCAGATCGTCGGAATGGACCGGAAGAGGCTGATGATTCCTCCTGCGGTCACGGCTCCGGCTCCAATGTAGAGGACGTAGGCGCCGCGGATCTCGTTCGGCCCCATCTCGGCGATCGGCACGCTGCCGGGAGCGAGCACCGTGGTCATTCCCTCGCCAAAAAACTTGATGGCCGGGATGAGCACGAGATAGGCGAGCACGCCACCCGCACACATCACCGACGCGATCTTCGGCCCGATGATGTAGCCGACGCCGAGCAGCGCCGGCGAGATTTCGGCCGCGATCGAACCCGCCTTGAACGGAGCGCCGAAGATCTTCTCTGGGACGTCCTTCCAGCCCTTCAGCGCAGCCATTGCGACCTGATAGGCGAATCCGATTCCGAACCCGGTGAAGATCGTGCGGGCGCCGATCGCCGAGCCGCTGCCCTCCTGGGCCTTCCAGGCATCGTCGGCCGCCGCACGCGACTCGTCGGACGCGCCCGCCTTGAGCACCTCAGCGCACGCCGTGCCCTCGGGGTACTTCAGGTAGCCGTGTTGCTGGACGATGAGCGCGCGCCGCAGCGGGATCATCATGAGGATGCCGAGCAGTCCTCCCATGACGGCGACGAGCATGACCCGGGTCAACTCGAGGTCGAACCCGAGGATGAGGATCGCAGGCATGGTCACGCCAACGCCGAAGGCGATCGACTCGCCGGCAGAGCCGGCTGTCTGGACGATGTTGTTCTCGAGAATTGTCGCGTTCCTGAGCCCGAAGGTATGGAGGAGGCGGAACAGCGTGATCGAGATGACGGCAACCGGGATCGAAGCGCTCACTGTGAGCCCGACCTTCAGGACGAGGTAGAGCGACGATGCTCCGAATACCATTCCCAGAAGCGTGCCCACGACGAGCGGGAGCCACGTGAACTCGCGCAGATTCGTCGACGACGGGATGTAAGAGATGAAGGACCTTAGAAACGGATTCGTGCTTCCGGCGTACGGATCGCTCGCCGCAGGGGCATTACCGGGCGTCGAGTCTGTGGACATGTGGTGTGGCCTCCGGATTTACTGCGAGATCTCGGGTTCGAGGAACGTCGGTACTGCGGTTTGGGAGATCGGGCGTCTGACCCGACGCGTCCAACCAGGTATCGAATGCGAGGGAAGCCTGATCCTGCGGCCAACATATTGAGTCGGGCGGTGAAAGTCCAGATGAAGGCAGTGCGATTGCCTTGTGATTGACTTTGGGAACGTGGTGCCGAAGGCAGGAGGAGAGCCTCGCGGATCAGGCGGATCGGACGGATGACGCGGATCCGAACGCGAATTCAGATCCGCGTTCATACGCCCAATCCGCCGTGGGCTCAGGTTCTTTCGATCGATGGGCAATGCGGGACAAACGGTCCGGCCCCGGCCTTGTCGCCGCAAACTCGCTGACTTATAACCCGTCCCAAAGCTCGCCAAAGGAGACAACCATGAGGCATTCGTCGCGGTCGCTCGCCCTCCTCCTGTGTGTAATCGTTGCAGCCGCACAGACCGTTGCTGCGCAGACGCCCTCCATTGCCGGGCACTGGGAAGGCGGAATCGACGTTCCCGGATCTCGCCTCTCCGTCGACATCGACTTCACCAGGAAGGACGACGGTTCGTGGGCCGGTGACATCTCGATTCCGCAGCAGAATGCCACGGACCTGCCCCTGGCAAACGTGAGTGTGCATGCGGACCAGGTCTCGTTCGAGATCGCGGGCGTTCCCGGTTCGCCGGCCTTCAAGGGCACGCTTTCGGCCGACGGCAGCAAGATCACCGGGCAGTTCACGCAGGGCGGCCAGACCATGTCGTTCGACCTGGCGCGCGGCGCCGCGAACGCAACGGCCGCAAAGGACGCGATGGCCGCGCTCGATCCGTGGATCGAGAAGGCGATGGCGGACTGGAAGGTGCCCGGACTCGCGATTGCCGTGGTGAAGGGCGGGCAGGTCGTCCACGCGAAGGGCTACGGCCAGCGGGACGTGGACGGGAAGCTGCCGGTCACGACGAAGACGCTCTTCGCCATCGGCTCGAGCTCGAAGGCGTTCACGACCTTCGTTCTCGGAACACTCGTCGACGAGGGGAAACTCAACTGGGACGAGCCAGTCACACGGTTCCTGCCGGGCTTCCGGATGTACGACCAGGCGACTACGAACATGATGACGCCGCGGGACCTGGTCACGCACCGCTCGGGTCTGCCGCGCCACGACCTGCTCTGGTACAACAACCTCGGCATCTCGCGGAAGGAGATCGTCGAGCGGCTGCCGTACCTCGAGCCGAACGAGCCGCTGCGCGCGAAGTGGCAGTACAACAACCTGATGTTCGTCACGGCCGGCTACCTGGCCGAGCACATCACGGGCAAGAGCTGGGAGGACAACGTCCGGCAGCGAATCCTCGATCCGCTCGGGATGACGCGTACGAACTTCTCCGTCGCGGACTCGCAGAAGTCGGATGACTTCGCGAAACCATACGACGAGCGCGACGACGTGCTGAAAGAGATCCCCTTCCGAGTCATCACGACCGTCGGCCCGGCCGGCTCGATCAATTCGTGCGTCGACGAAATGGCCAAGTGGGTGGCGCTTCACCTCGCACACGGAAAGGCCGGCGATCGCCAGCTCATCGGCCCGTCGACGATCGACGATCTGCACAACCCGCAGATGGTGATGGGCGGCTCGTCAGAGCGACCCGACATCTCGCCGGCGTCCTACGGCATGGGATGGATGGTCTACACCTACCGGGGCCACTCGATGGTCGAGCACGGCGGGAACATCGACGGCTTCAGCGCCCTCGTGATGCTGCTGCCGAAGGACGACCTCGGGCTCGTCATTCTCACCAACCGGAACGGCACGCCGCTTCCGGGGCTGCTGGCGCGCCACGCGGTCGACCGGCTGCTGAAGCTCGAGACGGTCGACTGGAACGCCGACGCGCTCGCCAAGCGCGCGCTCGGGAAAGAGGCGGAGAAGGACGCCAAGACGAAGAAGAACACGGTGCGCAGGATGGGCACGAAGCCCGCGCACCCGATGGCGGAGTATGCCGGCGACTACTGGCATCCGGGCTACGGAACGCTCAAGGTCACGCTTGCCGGCGAGCAGTTGCAGGCGACGTTCAACGGCATCCCGGTTCCGCTCGAGCACTGGCACTACGAGACGTTCAACGGCCTGAAGGACCCGAAGGACCCGACCTTCGAGGACATGAAGTTCCTCTTCCAGACGGACGTGAAGGGCAACGTCGCATCGGTCGCCGTCGCGTTCGAGCCGAGCGTGAAGGATATCGTCTTCGCGAAGAAGGCGGATCCGAGGCTCTCTGATCCCGCGTACCTCGCGAGGTTCGCGGGCACGTACGAGCTCGCGGGACAGCTGATCACGGTCGCCGTGAAGGGAAACGGTCTCGTGGCGACGCT
This sequence comes from uncultured Clostridia bacterium, assembly GCA_964591515.1. Taxonomy (GTDB): domain Bacteria; phylum Acidobacteriota; class Blastocatellia; order UBA7656; family JADIYM01; genus JADIYM01. Next base: position 66 of record CAZQBW010000249.1, on the reverse strand, counting down.
TCCGGGCTCGCCTGAGTTCCATCTGGTGCCGGGTCTCGGCGACGAATTCACGCTCAAGGAGGCCTC
>CAZQBW010000248.1:0-7870 GCA_964591515.1 uncultured Clostridia bacterium | reverse complement strand
CTGGGAAACGCAGGTCGAGCTTAACCAAGGTACCGGCCGCCGGATATTGGACCTTGGGCCAATGAGCTAAGCCCGTGTGTCGTCGCGTCAGGCGCCGGGCGTTCGCTTCAGGCTCGCACCGCACCAGGCGGCCATGAGCACGTGCACGACGACCGCCATCCAGAGCAGCACGGCGGATCGGCCCAGCCCCGCGCCCGCGTATGCGAGGACCGCTACGGCGCCGGCGTTGTACACGAGCATTGCGACGACCAGTCCCTTCCCTGCACGGCTCTCCCCGTCGTGGCGCGCGAGCCAGCAGGCAATGGCGAGCGAGACCAACGCCAGTCCGGCGACGCGGCCGACGGCCAGGCTGGCAGCTGAATCGAGCGGTGAGCCGAACAGGACCGAGACCGCCGCTGACGGAACGACCGCCAACGCCAGTCCGGCCCCGATTTCGATTGCCGCCGTCGCGATCAGGAGAGTTCTCGTGTTCATTCTAGAAAGCAAAGATGAGACTGGCCCCAAGCGCATTAGTGCGGGACGGGCTCGGCTGGCTGTCGCTCTGCCGCATTACGTAGAGGTCTAGCGAAATGTGATCGCGAAAGGTGCGGTCAGAGGATGCAGGACGGCCCACCTTCGAAAACGGGAGCACGAGCCCGCCGCCGTAACGATGCCGGCTCCAGGCGAGGTAACGTGAGTCGAAGTAGACCTCGCCCTGCAGGTACGGCGTGAAGCGGTATTCGCCGCGACCCACTTCCCGCTCGATCGTCAGGCGGTTGCGGTACCGGAACGAGTAGTCACCGCGGACGAAACGGAAATCCTGGCGGTTGCGGTCGCTCACCGCGATCTTCCAGGGGAGCGTCGTCTTGAACGTCTGCTCGAGCAGAATTCGATGCTCGCGGAAGTCGCTGTCCGAGTTGAGCGATCGCCCGTAGCGATACCCGGCACGAAACCAGACATGGTCGGTCGCCAGATAGTCGAAGTGCGCCCCGACCTGCCCCTCGCGATTCGCGCGTGACTCGCGTTCCTGCGAAATGTTGACATTGAAAAAGAGCCGCGTCTTTTCGCTCGTGCGGATCAGCAGCTGCACTTCGGGCCAACCTTCGTTGCGGTGCTCCACTTCGCTTTGCGCGAGCGCCGGTGTCACGCACAGGACGATGCACGTCAACACGCTCCCAGCGATTCCGACCGTTGCGCGAAGCGCTTTGGAGTGCGGCGTGAATCGCCGCTTTGGATTTTCATCCCGCACGAGTGAACACCAGACCTGAAGACGATCCAAAGCGGCGCTTCGCGCAAGAGGAAGCGCGAGGCTTACTTTTTCGCCGCGTCCTTCTTTATCCGTTCGAGCTCGGCCTTGCGCTCGAGTACGAGCTTGTACGCGAGGTAGTACTTGTAGATGTTGCGAACGTAGGTAACCGTCTCCCTGCCGACGCGCTGGGCGACGACGAGCTCGACGTTGTTGATCCATTTGTTCGGATCGAGACCGCGCTCCTCGGCCTCCTTGCGCAGGCGCGCAATCTTGGCCGGACCGGCGTTGTACGAGGCGAACGCGAAAAGGCACTTGTTGATCTCGTCCATCTGCGCGTCCTTGAAGTACTCGTCCATCATGAACCGCATGTACTTCACGCCGGCGTGGATGTTGTTATCCATGTTGGATTCGATGTCGTTGATGTTGATCGGATTTCCGGCGGCCGTACTCGGCAGCACCTGCATGACGCCGACCGCGCCGACCGGGCTTCGAACACTCTGGTCGATGCCGGATTCCTGATACGCCTGCGCCGCGACCATCAGCCAGTCGAAGTCATATTGCTTTCCGTACTTCTGAAAGAGGTCTATGGTGGCGCGCAACTTCGCCATCTCCTGCTCCGAAGTCGCATTCCTGATCCACTTCGCGTTGCCGAAGTACTTGCCGAGAATCATGTTGCCGAATGCCGTGCCCTTGGCGTGCGTCTCGACGAACGAGTTGACGATTCCCGTCAGCTTCGGGCACTCCTTGCGGATCGCCCAGGCGATGTTGCCGCCAGTATTCACGACGGCCTCTGGCTGAAGCTTCGCGTCCGTGAACACCTCCAGCCACAACTTCGCCATGTGGTCATCGACGACCGTGATCGGAAAGGCGCCGGCGTTGACGAGCTCGAGCAGGTCCTCGTCCTCGAGGCTTTCGTCGACGGTCCGGATTTCGATGGCTGACTTGCCAGCTGCCTTCAGTTCATCACTGAGCTTCGTCAGGTGGGTGAAGTAACTGCTCGTCTTCCGCACGTAGACTTCGCGGCCGGCGAGGTCCTGAGCAGTGGCGACCGGAGGCTCGCTCGCCGAAGTGACGACGACCTCTCGAACGTCGGTCACTATCGGCGCCGAAAAATCGGCGAGCTCCTGCCGTTCAGGCGTGATCGTCAGGTTCCCGAGCGCCATGTCGCCGCGTCCCTGTTTCAGATACTCGAAAAGCTGGTCGCGGCGAACCGGAATGCGGAGTACCTGCATAGGCCGCGCCTTGTCGCCAAGCTGTTCGTTGAGGACCTTCTCGAACTCCACAAGCGAGTCGTGGGCCGCTCCCCTCTCGCGGCCGTGTTCATCAACGAAGTAGAACGTGCGGCTGTACGGTAAGAGCACGCGGAGGTAGCGGCGCTCGAGAATTGCGTCGTAGTCGCCCGTGAACGGCTTGAGCGCGCGGGCAATCATCTCGGGCTCGGCGGGCTCGGCGCCGGCATCTTCCACCTTCGCCGCTTCGGCCGGTGCGCTGTTCGCGACGGGCGCCGGTGTCGCCCCGCCGCATCCGGTCGTCAACATGATCGCGACAAGGCCGAGCACGATGATTCGGGCGAAAGTCGATTTTGCATCAAGAGAGTCGCGGACGACGAACATTTGATTGCTCCTCGATCGGGTCTTCTGGGCGCCATTGCGCTCACTGCGCCTCTGTGAGACCTCCGCGCCTCTGCGCGAAACGCGGCCTCGAGTCAGGTTCTCGCGGAGGCGCAGAGATCTCGCAGAGGCGCCGAGCGCAGAAGCGCAAAGTCAGCATTCAACGCCACTCTGATTGGCGTCAGACCGTTGCCTCGACAGGCTGAACCGTCACCGACCGCACGGAGTTTCCGCACGCCGCCTCGATCTGCGCCGCGAAGTTCGTGGCCGATTCTCCGTCGTCGAGCCTGAGCATGTACTCGAGCGTCGTGAACCCGTCGCCAGGCGTCACCGTCACGAGGTGCCACGGGATTTCGAGCGCGCCAAGTGCGTGGCTGATGTACCCGATCGCAGTTTCCGAGTCGACTGCCTCGAGGACGAGTACCGTGTTCGGGCGTCTGACGCCCTTCTCGTCGTCGACGAGCGAATCGGCAATCCGTTCAAGGCGAGGCCGCGGCGACTCCTCGACGTCCGACCCAACAGCATCCTTGTCTTTCTTCTTCTCCTTCTTGTCCTTCTTTTCCTTCTTGTCCTTCTTCTCTTTCTTTTCCTTCTTCGGCTTGGAGTCGAGGAAGTTCGCCTCGCCAGCAGGGCTTTCTCCGACCTGATACTTGCTCAGGACAAGGAACACGATGCACATGACGACCGTCATCCAGAGCGCCACGCGGTAGACCTGCAAACCGGCGCCCATGCCGATGCCGATCGAGACCAGGAGGTAGACCGCGTCCTTCGGGTCACGCAGGTTCGTGCGGAATCGCACCGCCGAGACCACGCCGACTAGAGCCAGCGCACGCGAGAACTGGTCCTGGATGAGCATCATCATTCCGCATACGACCATTCCCATCACGATGAGCGTCTGCACGAGCGCCGGGTCGTAGCCCAGCTTCTTCTTCGTGTAGCTGTAGACCCACCCGAGCGGCATGACGAGCAGAAGCGTCAGAAACAGCGACCAGATAGTGACGATCGAGTCGTCGCGGTGTCCGGTGATGTCGAGCGACTCGTGGATTATCTGATTGACCTTCGCGAAGCCCGCCAGCGACGGCGACCCCACCAGCGACTTGGCAACCATTCCCATCAAGTTCGCGAACACCAGAACGGCCGCGAAGTAGACGAGCAGCATCCACGGATTCTGTTTTTTCTCGGGAGTCGGCTCCGCGGTGTTTGGGACTTCCATCACGAATTCTCCTGTGTCTTCGATTCCGACGCGGGCGGCTTGGCGTTCGACCGTGTGAACGTGAGTCCGGCGTACGGGGACTTTCTTCCCTCGACTTCGACCACGAAAATGGCACCGTCCCTGGGCTCGAGCGTCACGGCGACCGGCTTCGACGGGTCCTCGGGATTCTTGAGAACGAGCTGGATGGTACCGCCGTCGGAAATCCAGGCGCCGGAATAGGATCCCGTTTCCGTCCGGCCATCGGACGATGTCGTCCGAAACGTCGCGGTAGCATCCTTCTCGAGCGTCAGCACGCAGTGAACATCGCCGCTGGGCGTCGCAAGCACGGCCTCGTACGTCCCGACCATTGCCTGAACGGCAGGCGACAGGGCCTGCATCAGTCCTCCGGCGGCAAGAATCAGCACGACGGCCGCCATTGTCATACGTTCGTTCAACGCGAGACCCCGAATTGAGGACGTGGAATGTTCACGGGACAGAATCTCCTGCAGATGTCGATTCGCCTACGGCCTCTTATAGTCGCGCGGCTTGTGTCTCGCCAATTGGACCTTGGTCCTATTCCCAGTCGTCCACTCTCTGTGAACTCAGTGCCTCCGTGCTCTCTGTACGCCGACGGCACAGGAGTTGCCGCACAGAGAGCACGGAGTTCACAGTGGGACCAAAGTCCAATACCGCCGCCCACGCCGTCGGCCTAGAGTTGGTGGAGTTGCAGGTGGAGGAGAAGAACCCGATGAAATCGAAACTCGCATCAAATGCCGCATTGATCGCACTCTTGCTCGGCTGCCTCGCGGCTCCGGCCATGGCCTGGCCCCAGCGCGACCGGTCGCTTGTCTGGGCCCCTCCGGGTCGCGTCGACCGGCTCGATCTCGCCGGCGGTCCCGGCGGTGCGGCCGGTGCGCCAAAAGCGCCATTCACCTTCGTCGAGGAGGACACCGGAGGCACGAATCCGAAGATAAAGGTTCGCGACGCGCGCGGCGTCGAGTGGGGCGTGAAGTGGGGCGAGGAAGTGAACTCCGAAGTCTTTGCGTCGCGCCTGGCGTGGGCCGTTGGCTACTTCGTCGAGCCGAGCTACTACGTCGCAAAGGGCACCGTCAATGGCGTGACCGGGCTCGACCGCGCTAAGAAGTACGTCGGTCCTGACGGCTCGTTCTTCGCCGCCCGCTTCGAGCGCAAGGACAAGGGAGTCACGAAGCTCGGCGACGAACAGAGCTGGCGATGGGATCAGAACCCTTTCGTCGGCTCGAAGGAGCTCAACGGCCTCAAGGTCATGATGATGCTCGTATCGAACTGGGACAGTAAGGACCAGCGCGACGCTGACCGGGGCTCGAACACCAAGCTCTTCGTAGTCAACACCCGCTCGGGCACGGAGACCCGCTACGTGGTGTCGGACTGGGGTGGAACGATGGGCAAGTGGGGCGGCATTTTTCGACGAGCGAAGTGGGATTGCGATGGCTATGCCGGCCAGAGCGATGACTTCGTGAAGGGCGTCAAGAATGGCGTCGTGGAGTTCGGCTACGCCGGCCAGCACACGGAGACGATCAAGGACGGCATCCCCCTGGCCCACGTCCAGTGGCTGCTGACCTACCTCGGCAGGCTCAGCGACGCCCAGATTCGCGCGGCCCTGCGGGCGAGTGGAGCGTCACCGGGCGATGAGGAGTGCTTCACGAGAGCCGTCAGGTCGCGCATCTCGCGACTGCAGGCATTGCGATAACCAGAGGCGTTCGCCTGGAGTGAAAGCGATGAGACTTCCAGCGCATCGGGGCGGCGGCGCGATCGCCGCCCTGGCGATTACAGCGGTCGTGACAGCCAGCTGCACGGGTGGCGGCGGTTCAAAAGCACCGAAGCCCGAAGCGCCAACGGATGCCGCCGGCATCATTTCTCCAATCGAATTCGCCGAGAAGAACGGAAAGGACGTCTACAACGCGTCCGGCATCGTGCCACTCGGCGATTCGCGATTCCTGTTCGTCGACAACAACACGAACGACGCGCTACTCGAACTGAACCTCACCCCCGACGGACGGGCCGCCAAACCGATCGCGCGACTTCCGCTGACGGGACTGCCGGAGGACGCGGTCGACGACATCGAGGATCTGGCGCTGGCCGACGTCAACGGCAGGCGCTTCGTGTTTGCGACGCCATCGCTCTCGATCAAGCCCGGGTCCAAGAAGAAGGGCAAGGACGACAAAGCCCGGCCGAGCGCCCTGCTGCGCGTCGCCATCGGCGACGATGGCAGCCTCGCGGCCGAGGCAATGACCGACTTCCGGGAGTGGTTCGTCGCGAACGTCCCCGCCATCGCGCCGACGGCCATGAACGACCCGGACTATGGCGGACTGAACATCGAGGGACTCGCGTGGGATCCCGTCCGCCAGGCTCTGCTGTTTGGAATTCGTACCCCGGCGCTGAGCAACGGTGCACTCGTGGTGCCGATTCGGCTCAAGGACCCCGCCGGACCGTGGAATACCGGCAACCTCGAGGCGCAGACGCCGATCCTCTTGAAGGTCGAGCACGCCGGCTCGGATCAGGGCGTTCGGGGGATGGCGACCGGACGCGACGGGAAGGGCTTCTTCGTCGTCGTGGCAAACGCCACGAGTGACGACAAGGCGGGGTTCTCGGTCTACGAATGGGACGGGAACCAGGAAGGAGTGGTGAAGCGGCTGCCCTACTCCTTTGCAAAGAAGATGAAGCCCGAGGGATTGACTGTCGGTACCGTCGGCGGCAAGCCGGCACTCGTCTTCGTCGACGACAACGGTGGTTATCAGGTCGTGTGGCTGTAAATCGCGAAGTGGAATTCGTCTCCGTGTGCTCCGTGCCTCTGTGCTCTCTGTATTCCAACGGTATTGCCGCGGGCACACGAAGAGCACAGAGGCACAGAGCACACTGGGATGAGACCAAGGTCCAATAGACGCGTGCGGAGCCACGGGTTTACATGAGCCCCAGATCGGGACGAGTCTCGTCTCGACGCTTCTCCGAGGAGAACTTCTCATGAAACGACGCAGCATTCTCCAGGGCGCCACGATGGCCGGACTTGCAGGCGCCATTCCGGCCTTCACGTTCGTACCATCGGCGCGTGCACAGGAAAATAAACCCAAGTCCATGCGGATCACGGCAACCGCGCAGGGGACCTCGACGCAACTCGGCACAATCGTCAACGTCGACATCATCATCCGCGAATTCTCGACGGATGCGGAGCGTCAGGCGCTCATCGAGGCTTTTCAGGCCAAAGGCTCCCAGGGATTGTCGCGAGCGCTCGGGAAGATGTCGTCGGTTGGCCGCATCGCGATTACCGGGACACTAGGCTACGACATCAACTTCATTCGGATGATCGAGACGCCGACGGGCAAGACGATCCGCTTCGTGACCGATCGGCCGATCCGGTTCGGCGAGGCGTGGCACGACACGAGGTCGAGCGACTACGACCTGTCGGCCGGCGAGATCGTTCTCTCGGGCGGCGAGAAGGACAAGGCCACGGGCACGTTGCTGCCGGCATGCCAGTTCACGCTCGACAAGGACAAGGGGCTCGAGATCGAACTGCGAAAGAACGCCTGGAAGCTCGTCAACATCCGGGTCAGCGAGTAGATCTACTGCACTGCGTGTCTCGAAGCATTGCGCGAAGCGCTTTGGAGTGCGGCGTGAATCGCCGCTCTGGATTCCCCGGAAGACTGAGGCTGGGCTGAATCCATAGCGGCGCTTCGCGCCGCACTCCAAGGCGCTTCGCGCATTGGTTACAGCGCCATTCCTATCCCTGATCCAGCAGGGCCCGGATAGCCTCGCTGCGTCCGATCGATTCCGCGATCGGGACGATATCCTCGGCGGTTTCCGGTG
>CAZQBW010000247.1:0-7986 GCA_964591515.1 uncultured Clostridia bacterium | reverse complement strand
GTATCGCGTCAAGTTCTGGCAAGAATCGCCGGCCAAGTGGTTTCCAGAGCGGGCTAGTCCAGCTCGCTTTTCGGGATAGCGAAGGTAATCAATACGTGTCGTCGGGAAGGGACTTCTATGGTGCCGAGTCAGTTCCAGCGAGCCTTAAGACTGTTCTACCGGGAAAGAGTGTGATCCTGCGAGCGGCTATTCCGGTCGAGTTCACCGACTCTGACGCCCGAAGGCAGTTCTTGAAGTCAATCCCTTCTCGTCAGGAGATACGAGTCTCCTTGACGATACTGGATTCTGATGGAGCCCTGACAGCCACTTCATCGAATAGCATCGCCATCGAGTTTACCAAGTGAACAGTGAAGGGGCGGCTTGGCCGAAAGCGCTCGCCGTCCTCAAGTCCCTCAGCGAGTCCGCGAAGGCCTGAGTCTAAGAGGCAACGCGGATCCGCGTGGCCCCCGTTGCTCTCTCCTCCTGTCCGTCCAGCCGTCACACCGCCGACCCGATTTCATACAGCCTGCACGTTGGAACCTCCCAATCCGGCGCAAATTACGTGGAACACGAGTTGCACTTGCTACGGCCAACCCGCGTTCGGAGCGGAAGCACGTCATTACAAGCGCAGACAGGGAGCAGCAATGAGCAAACCCGAACGACCAGCCACGCGCGGCAGCAGGAAAGCTCCGCCGGCATCCGAGAAGATCCGAGAGCTCGACAGGAATCGCGAAGACGGTTCGGGAGAAGTGCTCACGACCAATCAGGGTCTGCCCGTCAACGACAACCAGAACTCGCTGAAAGCCGGCGAGCGCGGACCGACGCTCCTCGAGGATTTCCTGCTCCGCGAGAAGATCACCCACTTCGACCACGAGCGCATTCCCGAGCGCGTCGTCCACGCCCGCGGCTCAGCCGCGCACGGCTACTTCCAGGTCTACGAGCCGATGGCGCCGCTCACGAAGGCGGGCTTCCTCCAGAACCCGGGCGTCCGGACGCCGGTCTTCGTCCGGTTCTCGACCGTCGCCGGTTCGCGCGGATCCACCGATCTCGCCCGCGATGCCCGCGGTTTCGCCGTGAAGTTCTACACCGACGAAGGCAACTTCGACCTCGTCGGCAACAACATTCCCGTCTTCTTCATCCAGGACGCGATCAAGTTCCCCGACCTCGTTCACGCGGTCAAACCCGAGCCGCACAACGAAATGCCCCAGGCCGCCTCGGCGCACGACACATTCTGGGACTTCATCTCGCTGATGCCGGAATCGATGCACATGATCATGTGGGTCATGTCGGACCGCGCCATTCCGCGCAGCTACCGGATGATGGAAGGCTTCGGCGTCCACACGTTCCGGTTCGTCAACGAGGCCGGCAAGTCCCGCTTCGTGAAGTTCCACTGGAAGCCGCTGCTCGGCGTCCACTCGGTCGCGTGGGACGAGGCGCAGATCATCTCTGGCAAGGACGCCGATTTCCATCGCCGCGACCTCTGGGAATCGATCGAAGCCGGCGCGTTTCCGCAGTGGGAGCTCGGCGTGCAGATCGTCGAGGAGAAGGACGAGCACGCGTTCGACTTCGACCTGCTCGACCCCACGAAGCTCATTCCCGAAGAGCTCGTCCCGGTCCGGCGGATCGGGCTGCTCACGCTCGATCGCAATCCCGACAATTTCTTCGCCGAGACCGAGCAGGTCGCGTTTCATCCGGGCCATATCGTGCCGGGCATCGACTTCTCTAACGATTCACTGCTGCAGGGCCGGTTGTTCTCGTACACCGACACGCAGCTCCTCCGCCTCGGAGGTCCGAACTTCCACGAGATCCCGATCAACCGCCCCGTTGCGGCCGTTCACAACAACCAGCGCGACGGCCACATGCGCCAAACGATCAACCAGGGCCGCGTGAGCTACGAGCCGAACACGCTCGGCGGCGGATGCCCGATCCAGGCAACGCGGGCCGCGGGCGGATTCGTGTCGCACCCAGAGAGCGTGGACGGGCCGAAGGTCCGGGCACGGAGCGAGAAGTTCTTCGATCACTTCAGTCAGGCCACGCTCTTCTGGAACAGCCAGTCGGCGCCCGAAAAGAACCACCTCGTCTCGGCGCTCCAGTTCGAGCTCGGGAAGCTCACGGTTCCGGAGATTCGCGTCCGCATGGTCGGAATGCTTGCGAACGTCGACCGGGTTCTGGCCGAGCGCGTCGCTGCGGGTCTCGGCATCGCGGTCCCGAAGATAGATGGACCGCTGAACCTGAGCGTGCCGGCGGATGGCAACGTCAAGCGGCATCAGCCGCGCCGCGTCGCGCCGGTGCTCGAGTCGTCGGCCGCGTTGAGCATGGCAGGTACGATTTCGGACACGGTCTCGTCGCGGATGATCGCATTTCTCGTCGCGGACGGCGTCGATGCCGACGCGGTCGAAGGCGTTCGCGCGGCCCTTACCCGCGCGGGCGCGAAGGTCAAACTCGTGGCTCCGCACGGCGGGGCGGTGGCGGCAAGCAATGGAGCGACGATACCTGTAGATGCGACGTTCCTGACGGCAAGTTCCGTCCTGTTCGACGCCGTGTACGTTCCGGGAGCGGAGGCCAGCGCGCAGGTGCTGTCGACGACACCAGCGGCCATCGCGTTCGTGGCCGAGGCATACAAGCACTGCAAGGCGATCGGCGCCACGGGCGCTGGCGAACGGCTCCTCGCGGCCGCATCGATTTTCGACGTCGACGGCGACATCGAAGGGCCACCCGCGCCGGCCAGTGCTCCTGCGGGAGTCGTTGTCGACGCGGATGGAAAGCTCTCGCAGTTCGTGAAGGCATTCCTGCCGGCCATAGCGGCGCATCGACACTGGACTCGCGAAGAGGCTCCGCCATCCTGAGCCCTGGACGGGATCGGAAGCGGGGAATCGCAAACAAGTTTATTCGTTTCGACCCGGCGGCAACCGGCGGCCGGGTCGAATCCAACGGTTCGCCTCGTGACCTGGATCCAGGGGGACGGACAGACTTTCATCGAGCCAAAAGGAGTCATCATGACTAACGAAAGTAGAACTGCGAAAGAGAATCGAGTCGTCGACACGGATCTGCCGACTGACAGCAATCCGGACCCGATTACAGGTGAACCCGGATCCCATCCGATGGGAACGGGCATAGGGGCAACGGGCGGAGCGACGACGGGTGCCGTTGTCGGCGGCGTGATCGGCGGCCCGATCGGCGGCGCAGTCGGCGTGGTCGTGGGTGGCATCGTCGGTGGTCTGGCGGGCAAGACCGTTGCCGAGGGAGTGAATCCGTCGGCCGAGGATGAATATTGGCGCGAGAACCACGCGGCACGGCCCGGAGTCGATCCGAACGTGCCCTACGACGAATACCAGCCGGCGTACCAGTACGGCTGGGAGTCTCGCGAGCAGTTCGCCGACAAGCGCTTCGACGAAGTCGACAACGACCTCGAGCGTGGCTGGGATACGGCGAAGGGCAATTCGGGACTGACGTGGGAGAAGGCGAAGACGGCGACGCGCGACGCGTGGAATCGCGTCGACGGCGACGACGACACCACCCAGCAGTAGCTTGGGATAGAGAAGAAGGGCCACGGTTTGATCCGTGGCCCTTCTTCAACTGAGAAGGAGGTGGCATGGCCACCCTCGAATTCGAACGAACGACCGTGACGAGTGCGGAACCCGTCGACGCGCATACCGGGCCCCGCCGCGCGTTCGCGATCGGGTCGGAGGAATTCCTCGCGTCGATCAGCGGCGTAACGGATACGCCGTTCCAGCCCGGCAACCGCATCGACATCCTGACGTCGCATCGCCGAGCGACTCGTCTCGATCTTCCGCTGGCTGGCGTAGAGAGAAGAAGGGCCACGGATTGAAACGGATCTTACGGATGAACACGGATCTGAAATTGGAATCAGATCCGTACTCATCCGTAAGATCCGTTTGATCCGTGGCCCTTCTTCAATGGGCATTCGGTGGTATCTTTCAGCGCGTCATTGCCCACTCTTGGAGTCTCTCGGGAGGTGTCCGGCATGCCCCTGCCATGGATGATCCGCACCCTGTGCGTTCTCGTTGCCCTCGGTGCGGCTCTGCCGGCTGGAATTGCCGGTGCCGTTTCGACCCCCGCTCGGCCGCTCTCGCTCGCCGAGGATGACTTCGACGCAGACGGCGTCCGCGACCTCGTGTGCGGATACGCCACGGCCTCGGGCGGTACCGTCACGATCGCCCGCGGCAACGCCGCCGCGGTGTACGGCGCGGGCAGCCTGACGCCCGACGCGTCGCCGCCCTTCTTCGCGGCCGAGCAGGTTGCCGCGCTTCCGACTGCGCCCGATCGTCTTGCCACGGGCGACTTCGACAACGACGGCCACCGCGACATCGTCGCCGGCGCGCTCGGCGGTGACACGCTGCTGATGCTTGCGGGCGACGGACACGGTGCGTTAGCCCCACCGCGTTCCATCGCGCTCCCCGGAAAGCTGACCGCGCTCGCGAGTGGCGACGTCAACCGGATCGACGGCCTCGCGGACCTCGTCGTCGCGGTGGACGGAAGCGCAGGTCCGAGACTGCTCGTGCTCGAGGGACCCGACGGCGCGCTCGGCATGGCGCCCGAGGTCATCCCGATGCCGGCGCGCGTCTCGGCGCTCGCCCTCGGCCAGTTCGACGGGGACGGCCCGGTCGACATTTCCGCGGCGACCGGCGCTGACGTCGCGCTCGTCCACGGCCGCGACCGGAAACTCGTGGCCGGCGAGCCCGGCTTGGCGGATGCCGTTCGGCCGCCGTCCGTCGATCTGCACGCCGCGTCACCGAGTATCGACGCGGCGCTGCGCAAGGACGCGTCCTTCGTCGCATCGCTACCGATGCGCCTCAACGCCGACGCGATCGACGACCTCGTCGTCATCGAAGCGGGGCACACCGCTCCGACGTTCAAGCTCTCGCGACCGGCGGCTACGTTCTCCGTGACTTCAACAGCCGACGACGGACCCGGATCGCTGCGGTTCGCGATCGTGCAGGCGAACGCGAGCGCCGGCACCGATCTGATCTCGTTCAACATCGCGGGCCCGGGCGTCCACACGATCCAGCCGCTCTCACCGCTTCCCGCTGTGATCGATCCCGTCACAATCGATGCCACGACCGAGCCCGACTACGCCGGAGTACCGATCGTCGAGATCGACGGGAGCCTCGCCGGTCCGGCCGTGATGGGGTTGCAGGTTGAAGCGGGCTCGTCGGTCGTGCGCGGGCTCATCGTCAACCGGTTTCGAGGAGCGATCCCGGACGGCGGAGTCGGCGTCTACCTCCTGTTCGGCGGCGGGAACATCGTCGAGGGGAACTACCTCGGCATCGACGCCGAAGGCACGGCGGATCGCGCGAACGAAGACCTGGACATCTACATCTACGAGTCCCCCGAGAACCTAATCGGCGGAACCGTCGTCGCCGCGCGCAACGTCATCGCGGGTAGCTGCAAGGCGGTGTGTGTCGGCATCGAATTCGGCGACAACGCGAGTGCCAACCTCATCCAGGGCAACTACATCGGCACGGATGTGACGGGCACGGTCGACCTGAACAATGTCTCGAGCGGCATCTTTCTCGGCGGCGGTCCGAACACCATCGTCGGCGGCACCGACCCGGGCGCGCGCAACGTGATCTCGGGCAACGGCGGTGAGGACAACGGCTTCGACATCTTCCTCCAGGATGTCCACGACCACCTCATCCAGGGCAACTACATCGGGACCGACCCGACGGGTCTGATCGGTGTGGCCACGAGTCCGTCGGGCAACGTCATCATGGACGAGCGGGCGATCAACAATACGATCGGAGGCACGGCCGTCGGCGCCGGGAATCGGATCGGGTTCGCCGTGAGGGGCATCGAGGTGGGCGATACGGCTGCCGGCATCTCGAACGGAAACCGGATCCTCGGAAACTCGAACTTCGAACACCTGCGGCTCGGTCTTGCGCTCGGGTACGACGACGTGACGCCAAACGACGCGGGCGACACGGACACAGGGCCGAACAACCTGCAGAACTTCCCGGTGCTGACGTCGGCCATCCGGAACGGCGACACGGTCACGATCACGGGCCGGCTCAACAGCGCCTCGAATGCGGCCTTCCGAATCGAGCTCTTCTCGAACACGTCGTGCAATCCACTCGGGTTCGGCAACGGAGAGACGTTCCTCAGCGCCTTGAACGTGACTACGAGCTCGGGCGGCACGGTCGAATTCACCACCACCGTGCCGTCGGATGCGGTGCTCGGCCCGTCGATCACCGCGACTGCCACGGACTCGAGCGGCAATACGTCGGAGTTCTCGATGTGCGTCGAGCTCGAGCTGTCTTGGATGCCGCCCGATCCGAACGCAGCGGATCCGATGCCGGCGCCGCGCAACCTCTCGGTTCGCGTGATCTCGAATGGGTTGCCGCGCGCGCCGGCCGCGTTAATGTCGCCCGCATCGGTACTTCGCGGCGGACCGACGTCGTACCGCATCTACAGCTTCAACGTGCCCGGCGTGCAACCGTCGCCGTCGACGTTCTTCGCGTCGGTGCCGGCGAACGTGACCGCGGCGGGTGCGACCGTATTCGTGGGCGGGACCTTCTTCGTGGTCACGGCGGTCTATCCGGATGGCGAGAGCGGCCCGTCGAACGAGATCGAGACGGGCACGCCTCCGACGTGATAATCGGAGGCGTGCCCGTCTCGATCTCGTTCGACGGGCACGCCTCCGATTATCACGTCGGTAAAGGCGAAGACGGCGAAAATCACCGCCAAGGGCTCGGGTTTCACGACCGATTCCGTGCTCGTGACGGTCGACGGCATCCCGTTCCAGGCTGCGGCGAAGATCAAGGGCGGCGGAACGAAGGTAGTCCAGGCGGGGCCGCTCATCACGGGCGAGTCGATCGGCGACTATGCCCGCACGCGTCCGGGCGGCGTCGTGACGGTGCTGATCCGCAACAGCAACGGCGGAATCGAGGGCAAACGCGTCACGGTGGGGGGCTCGTAGCTCCTCGAGGGGTTAGAAGAAGGGCCACGGATCAGACGGATCTTACGGATTAACACGGATCTGAACTCGAATTCAGATCCGTGTTAATCCGTAAGATCCGTCTGATCCGTGGCCCTTCTTCGTGGGTTCCCGTTGCTATTCCCTCCTCAATTGACGCAGACTTGCCAAACCACCGCTGGGGTCGGCGGTGGTCACCACCCAACGTCTGCAAGTTCAGCTACCGAACGAATCGAGGGTTCCCCGATGTCCAGCCAAGGTCTGTCTCGCCGCCATGTCGTCGTTGTGCGTCTGTTCGTCGTGTTTTTGCTTGTGCTCGTCACGACGATCGCCAGTTCCGCGTTTGAGCCGACCTCGCGCGACATGCGGCCCGCCACCCTTCTTGATGCCGCGCTCGACGTGGACGACACGATGGCGGCGACGCCGCGGCGCCTTTCGCCGCGATCGACGGCGGGACCCGTTGCGCAGCCCGAGCCTCCGCTGCCGGCGATTGCGGCCCGGCGCCTCGAGGTGCTCGCACCGACGGTGACGGCGACAAAGGTGGACTCGCTGTTCACGGACGTTGACGGCGACACGAACGCCGATCCGGGCGACGTTCTGCAGTATGTCGTCACGATCGGCGTGACTGGCATGGACGCGACGGGGATGACTTTCAACGATACGATCGACCCTAACACGACGCTCGTGCCGGGATCGATCAACACCTCGCCGCTCGCGATCGACGACAGCTACTCGGCGATCGGCAACGTCTCGATCGCGCCGAACGTGGCGCAGGGCATGCTAGCGAACGACACGGACGCCGATGGCAACACGCTGACGGTGACGGCGGTGAACACGGCCGGCACGCAAGGCCAGGTGACGTTCAATCCGAACGGCAGCTTCACGTTCAACCCGAACCCGGGCTTCGAGGGGACGACGACGTTCACGTACACGATCTCTGACGGGATCGCGACGAACACCGGAACGGTGTCGATCAACGTGTCGGGAATGATCTGGTTCGTGAACTCGGCGGCCGGTGCGGGCGGCGACGGACGAATTGCCACGCCGTTCAACACGCTGACGGGCGCAGGCAG
>CAZQBW010000246.1:0-8142 GCA_964591515.1 uncultured Clostridia bacterium | reverse complement strand
CTGCCGCCTCGAACGACTGGATCTTCTCGCTCGACGCCGACGAAGTCGTGACTGAAAGCCTCGCGGCATCAATTCGCGCACTGCGCGATGGCAGTCCCGGGGCGCCCGGCTATCGTATGGCACGCCGAGCCTGGTACATCGACCGATGGGTCCACCATAGCGGCTGGTACCCGGATTGGCAGGTGCGCCTGTACGACCGGCGTCACGGACGGTTCGAAGGCCGATTCGTACATGAATCGGTCACGCTGCCAGCGCCCGCCGGGACGCTCGACGGTGACATCGAGCACTACACCGTCGACAGTCTGAGCGATCATCATCGACGGATCGACGGCTACACGACTCTCGCTGCCAGGGACCGGGCCGCAAGCGGACGCCGGTTCTCCGCGGTCCGGGCTATCGCGCAACCTCCGCTCACCTTTCTACAGACGTACCTGCTCAAGCAGGGCTTTCGTGACGGTGCGGCGGGACTGGCGATCTCTGGCTTCGCGGCCTACTACGTGTTCCTGCGCGAGATGAAACTGCGTCTAGAGGCATCGGCCGACAAGGACGAGGCCTGACGTGCGATCGCTCGTCGATCTGCTGCGTCTCAGGCTCGCCATGGGAAGCCGCTGGCTTCGCGCCGAGGGCTTCACGATTTTCGTCATGGCGCCGCTCGTCGTCGGAGGCGCATCGCTCATCTTCGAACCCTTCATCGCCGACGCGGCTCGCGGCGTCCGCCTCGGTTCGCTGCCGTGGGTCGGCGAGCACGCCGCCGCCATCATCGGCGTTGCAACGGTCGCGCTCGTCATCGCCCGGCTCTCCGGCACGATTCGCGACGCTTTCGCGATCCGCGAGGCCGACTTCGCGCTCGACTCGCTGCCGATTGCGACAGTTGCGCTCGCTCACGACGCGCTGCTCCGGCGCGTGGTGAAGGCCCTTCCGGTCGCTGCGGCGATCATCATCGGCTCGGCGCTCGCAGCTCCCGAAGGCGGCGGACGCCTGGCGTCGGCCCGCGACGTCGCCGCTCCGGCGTTGGTCTACGCAGCGGCGCTCGGCGTCTTCGAGACCGGCGCTGCGATGCTGATAGTGCATGCGCGTCTAGTGCGCCCCGTTCGACTGGCCGTTGTTGCGCTGTTGGCTGGCGCTGTCGCTGTCTGGCTCGATTCGGTGTTCGCGTACTTGGCGCCAGCTGCCGTCGTCACTGCGTACGGGGCTACCCTCGTTGCTTTCAGCCGGTGGCGCGTCGCGGATCGCGATGCCGCCCGATACGCGCTTGTCCGCGCCCGTCGATCCAGCGCCTCACTCGAGCGGATTGCCGACCGGGCATTCGGCCCGCGCGTCGGAGCCCAGGTCGTTCGCGACGTCCGCCTCGTGGTGCGCGGATTCTCGTCGGCGGTGTATGCATCGGTCGGGCTCGCCGTCGTCGTGCCCGGCGTGTCGGCATGGCTCGCCGAGCGGTTTGCGCTTGGCGCCCCGGGTCGATTCCGCGCGGCCGGCGCGGCAACGGTCGTCGCGGCGTTCGCGCTTGCGGCGATCACGCACGCGCTAGTCGCCTACGAACGCCCTCGCATATGGATTGATCTCGTCTCGGGAGTTTCGCGCCAGGAGTTCCCTCGCGCGCGCACGTGGACCGCGCGACTTCTGGCTGCGCCGGCGTTCGCCGTTGGCCTGCTTGCCGCAATCGCGTCTGGCGTGCCGGTCGGATTCACGACGGTGGCGACGCTCGCCTGGGTAACGTGGACAACGGCGTCGCTCACGGGAGTTCTCTGCTACGAGTTGAAGGAGCGCCCGGCCGCGGGACTCGTCCTTGCAGCGGTCCTCGCGGGCGGAGTCTCGCTTCTGATCGTCGTCAACGAACCATTCGAGCTGATGTGGTATTTCGGGCTCTTCGCCTATGTCTACGCCATGTTCCACCTCGAAGCCCGTGCAGGCGACAAGGTCGTCTGGGCCGAATGAGAAAAGAGTCCACAGATTTCACGGATCAACACAGATCTGTGCCGATCTGTGTTGATCTGTGGCCGTTTTTTCCGCATTGAGGCACACTTCGAGGTTCGAAACCCGCTTCCGAGAGTCACAAACATGAACAGGACTTCGCTCATCGTTGCCGCTTCCCTTCTTGCGCTCGTCGCGCCCCTTGCCAGGGCGCAGCAACCGGCGGCGACGTCTCCCGAGCTTTCCGCCTACACCGCACTCCGAAAGCTGGCGCTCTCGGGCGAAGCGTGCAAAGTTGCGAACGTCGTAATTCGTCGCGATGCCGGGGTGTTCACGCTGAAATCCGGCGACCTCTACTTCGTCGGTCCCATCGAGGGTCGCGTCACGGCAGCGGTCTTTCTCGGAGACGGCGAGTTCACGTTGACCCCGCCGCTCGAGTGCGAGAAGCGTTCGCTCGCGATCAACACGAAGACGTCCTCGATCACCGAACCCTTCACCGAGGCGGTATTCCACTTCAGTGACGAGACCTGGGCCGAACTGAAGGAGTCCGAGCAGGCGACGTTCGGGGCCGCGGGCCCGCAGGCCGCGCACGCCGGCGACGTCTTCCGCGACCATCAGAAGTACATCCGCGAGACGCTCGGGCTCAACTTCGAGCTGCGTACTTTCTCCGATCTCTACTCAAAGGAGAAGGAATTACACGGTTACTTTGCGGCGTTCATCAAGGGCAGGACTTACCAGAAGCTTTTCTACCTGATGGACCCGCGCGGAATCGATCAGGTCGCGCCCGAGCAGGTAGTGCTGGCTAGTTTCGACAACGCGACGGGCGGACTCTGGGCGGCGTTTCCAATGCAGACGTCGGTCGCCGGAGCTCCGTTGACGGACTCGCGGACGTTCGACATCAAGCAGCACGACATCGACGCGACGATCGACGGCACGATGATGACCGCGACGGACAAGGTCACGCTTCGCGGTGTGCGATCCGGTGTTCGCGTGCTGCCATTCCAGCTCTTCTCGAGGCTCCGGATCTCGAAAGTGACCGATGCTGGCGGCGCCGCCGTTCCGTTCATCCAGCAATCGAAGGAGGAGGGCAGCGAGGTCGGGGTCGTCCTGCCCGCGACGCTACCGACCGACTCCGATACGGTCCTGACGTTCGAGTACGCCGGACCCGATGCCATAAGCGATTCCGGCAACAGCAACTTCATCCTCGTCCCGCGCAGCACCTGGTATCCGAACAACGGCAGCACGGCCTTTGGCGACCGCGCACTCTTCCGGACGACCTTTCGACTTTCGGACAAGCTGACCATCGTCGGCACCGGGGCGCTCGCCGAACCGGAAACGACAGAGGCTGGGAGGCGCGTTTCCAAGTGGACCAGCGGTTCGCTCGAGCTGGCGGTCTCGGGCTTCAACCTCGGCAAATTCAAGCGTCAGGATCAGGTCGATGCGGAAGCCGGCTACACCATCGAGTTCTATGCGAACACGTCGTTGCCCGACGAGCTGCGACGTGTGCAGGTATCGATCGAAGCGGCCGAGGCGCAAGGTCAGCGAACCGACACCACCCTTGGCGCAATCTCGACGACTGCTATGGCGAAGAACGCGCTCGCAGACGCGCAGAACGCAACGAGGATCTACAACGCGTACTTCGGAAAACTCCCGTATTCCCGAATCGCGATCTCGCAGCAGCCGGCCGGGTTCTTCGGACAGGCGTGGCCGACGCTCGTCTACATGCCATACACGGCGTTTCTCGACTCGACGATCCGGACGCAATTGCTCGGAAGCGGCGGAACGAACACGTTCTTCCAGTACGTTGGACCGCACGAGGTGGCTCATCAGTGGTGGGGCCACGTCATCGGCTGGGAGAGCTATCGGGACCAGTGGATGAGCGAGGGCTTCGCCGAATTCTCGGCCTCGCTGTGGGTCGAACGGCTGAAGGGTCCGGTCAAGTTCGCCGAGTTCTGGGAAGACCATCGGAAGCAGGTCGTCCAGGCGACGCGTGCGACTGAAGGCAAGGCCCCGTACACGCTCGGCCCGGTCACGCAGGGCTTCCGTCTCAGTTCGGCAAAGGCCGGCGGCGCCTATCGCTTCCTCGTCTATCCGAAGGGCGCCTACATCCTGCACATGCTGCGGATGCTGATGTTCGATCCGAAGACGGGCGACGCGACATTCCAGGCGATGATGAAGGACTTCATCCAGACGAACTACAACACCGACGTCTCGACGGAAGACTTCCATCAGATCGTGGCCAAGCACATGACGCCGTCGATGAACCTGGACGGCACCGGACGCATGAACTGGTTCTTCGACCAGTGGGTCTACGGGACGGACGTGCCGACGTATGCCTTCGAATACTCGCTGCGCGAGGAAGGCGGCAAGACAGTCATCGCCGGCAAGATCACGCAATCGGGCGTCAGCGACGGATTCCGCATGCAGGTACCGGTCTATCTTGATTTCGGGAAGGGCTGGCTGCGGCTCGGGACCGTTCCGATGACCGGGAACTCGAGCAAGGATTTCACGGTGCCGCTTCCGCAGAAGCCGAAGCGCGCGACGATCAACGCCCAGAGCGACGTGCTCTACGTGAACCAGACCGTGACGGCCAAGTGACCGTGCGGACCCCGAACCGTCCGGTCGCCATTGCATGACGTCGTCCGCTCGACAGCCCCGCGCCGCCGCGGTCCTCGTCGCGGCCGGCATCATGCTGAGCCGAGTCGCTGGGCTCATCCGTCAGCGTGTCTTCGCGCACTACTTCGGCAACTCGGATGCCGCGGACGCATTCAGCGCGGCGTTCCGCATCCCGAACTTCCTGCAGAACCTCTTCGGCGAGGGCGTGCTGTCGGCGTCGTTCATTCCAGTCTACGCCAGGCTGATTGCCGAGGAGAACGAGGAGGAAGCCGGCCGCGTCGCGGGCGCAATAGCGACGATTCTCTTCGTCGTCACTTCGGTTCTCGTGCTCGCAGGCGTGCTTGCGACGCCGTGGCTCATCGATGCGATCGCTCCCGGATTCTCGGGCGAGAAGCGCGATCTCACGATCCGGCTGGTCGAGATCCTCTTTCCCGGCGCCGGCCTGCTCGTCATGTCGGCGTGGTGCCTCGGCGTTCTCAACAGCCACCGTCGATTCTTCCTTTCGTACATCTCGCCCGTCATCTGGAACGTGGCGATGATCGCGACGCTCGTCGTCTTCGGTCAGAGCCTCGATACGGCGTCGCTGGCCAAGGCGCTTGCGTGGGGATCGGTCATCGGCAGCGGTCTCCAATTCGTCATTCAGCTGCCGGTCGTCCTGGGACTCGCCAGACGACTGCGCCTCTCGCTCGACGCCCGCTCCGAGAACGTGTGGACGGTACTGCGGAACTTCGTCCCGGTGTTCATCGGTCGCGGCGTCGTGCAGATCAGCGGATACGTCGACACGCTCTTCGCAAGCCTGCTGCAGACCGGCGCGGTTGCGGGCCTTCTCTACGCCCAGACGCTCTACATGCTGCCGATCAGTCTTTTCGGAATGTCGGTTTCGGCGGCCGAGCTTCCGGCGATGTCGAGCGCGACGGGGGATGAAGTCGAGGTCGCTGCGTTTCTCCGGAAGCGGCTCGACGCGGGACTCCGGCGGATCGCGTTCTTCATCGTGCCGTCGGTGGTGGCGTTCCTTGCGCTCGGCGACGTAATCGCCGCGCTTCTCTATCAGTCGGGAGAATTCGGGCGCGACGATGCCGTGTACGTGTGGGCCATTCTCGCCGGCGGGACGGTCGGACTTCTTTCGATCACCCAGGCGCGACTCTACTCGTCGACGTTCTATGCGCTTCGCGACACGCGAACGCCGCTCGTCTTTGCCATCGTTCACGTGACCGTGTCTGCTGCACTGGGCTGGCTGTTCGCCTTTCCGGTGACGGCCGCACTGGGGCTCGAGCCCAAGTGGGGCGCCGCCGGACTGACGGCCGCAGCCGGACTCGGCGGCTTCGTCGAGTTCCAGCTCCTGCGACGGGCGCTGAACCGCAAGATCGGCCGCACGGGCCTGCCCGCGTCGTACCTCGGGAAGCTGTGGGCGTCGGCAGCGGCGGGTGCGGCTCTCGGATGGGCGGCGAAACTCGCGGTGGGCACCCAGCGGCCCGTACTGACCGCGGTTGCCGTGCTCGTTCCTTACGGACTCGGTTACTTCGGCGCGGCGACCGCGCTCGGTGTCCCCGAGGTACGATCGGCGCTTGGACCGTTGATGCGCCTCCGCGGCAGCCGATGAAGAATGCTACGGTGACTGCGTCGCTGCCCCGGGTGAGCCCGAACTTCGCAAACACGGCACTTCGCGGATGACCGACCCACCGCCCACTCCTACGGAATCTCCCGCTGCCGACACTCCGCGCACGAGTGCACGTGACGACCGGACGAGGCTGACACGATCCGCGGGTGTGGTCTCGATCGCCGTCATGGCGTCGCGGCTGCTCGGTCTCGTGCGCGAAGTCGTCCTTGCATCGCTGTTTCCGACCGGACTCGCGCTCGATGCCTTCAACGCGGCGTTCCGGATTCCGAACATGCTGCGGGACCTGTTCGGCGAAGGCGCGCTTTCGAAGGCGTTCATCACGACGTTCACCGAGACGGGCATCCGGGATGGCGAGGCGGCTACATGGCGCCTCGCCAACCGGTTCGTGAACCTGCTCGTGCTCGTGACGAGCGCTGTCGCGATTCTCGGCATCGTCTTCGCGCCGTGGATCGTCGGCGTGATGCTTCCGGGAGAAGGATTCGACGTGCCGCTGCCGCCGGGCGACAGCTACGGCTTTGCGACCAAGCGCGAGCTGACGGTGTTTCTCACGCGTCTGATGTTCCCGTTTCTGCCACTCGTGTCACTGGCCGCGGTCGCGATGGGAATGCTCAACAGTCGGCATCGTTTCGGTATTCCGGCGCTCTCGTCGGCCTTCTTCAATGTCGGCTCGATCCTAGTCGGCGTCGCCGGCTATCTCGCCGCGCCGATGCTGGGCATTCACCCGGTCGTAGCGATGGCCGTTGGTGTTCTTGCCGGAGGACTGCTGCAGTGGCTCGTGCAGGTGCCGTCCCTGCGCTCGATCGGATATCGGTGGAAGCCCGAGCTGAGCCTGTCGGATCCAGGCGTCCGCAAGATTGGACGGCTGATCGGACCCGCGACTATCGGCATCGCGGCGGTGCAGGTCAACGTGTTCGTGAACACGCTCTTCGCCAGTCTCGGGACCGGCTGGCTCTCGTGGCTCAACGTCGCGTTCCGGCTGATGTACCTGCCGATCGGGATCTTCGGCGTCGCGATCTCCACGGCAAACCTGCCCGCGCTTGCGGGCCACGCGGCATCCGGCGATAGATCCGCGTTCAGGGCCACCTTTGCGCACTCGCTGAGGCTGATGCTCGTGTTGACGATTCCGTCGAGCGTTGGCCTTGCCGTGCTCAGCCGTCCCATCATTGGCCTGATCTACGAGCACGGCGTGTTCACGGCACACGATGCAGATATGGGTGCCGCCGCGCTCGCCTACTACTCCGCGGGACTCTGTGGCTACTCGGCAATCAAGATCGTCACCGATGCGTTCTATGCGCTGGGCGACACGACCACTCCGCTGCGCGTCTCGGCGCTTTCGATTGCGCTGAACATCGCGATGAGCGCGTCGCTCGTGCTCGGGCTCGGATGGGACCATCGAGGGCTCGCGCTGGCAACGTCGGTCGCGGTCTCGGTGAACTTCGTCATCGCGTGCCTGGCACTGCGAATGCGAGCCGGCCGGCTCGAGCTTCGAAGCGTCGCGGTCGCTTCCGTGAAGTCAGCGATCGCGGCGGCGGCGATGGCGCCCGCCGCCTGGCTCGCGTCAGATGCCGCGGGTCGCGCATTCGCGTCGGCGTCGACTGCGATGCGCGCCGCGCAGGTAGCGGCGGGAATCGGCGCCGGCGTCGTCGTCTATCTGGCCGCCGGATGGCTGTTGCGAATTGCCGAACTGCGCGATCTGGCTTCCTTCGGCCGTCAGACAAGATAAGAGAGTCCACATATCCTCACAGATAAACACAGATCTGTGTCTATCTCTGGAGTTTGGCCTACTGAACGACCGCGGAGCGGTCGAAGGAAATAGCCGTGGGTCGCGCGCGGGCGAGCGCAGCGAGCCTTCGCGCGACCCGCGGTACCTCCACCCGGAGCGCGTCGACCGCGGAGCGGTCGCATTGTCTCGAGAACGGGAAGCAAAACGACGACGGAATGACCTGCGACGCACGTTACCTATGGGACTGACGATGCGACCGCTCCGCGGTCGGACC
>CAZQBW010000245.1:0-8164 GCA_964591515.1 uncultured Clostridia bacterium | reverse complement strand
CGACCATCGACACAACGGCCACCAGCATGACCATTGCGTAGAGAGTCTTCTTGAGTCCCATCTCCATCTCCATTCCGAAAGGTTGCACTTCAAAACCTGCGATGCGTGGTCGCGGACGCCACTCCGGCTTCCTCGATGGCTCCGGAGCGTCACCGCGACGCCTCCGTTCGCCGAACCCCATCGCACTTCAAGAAGCGTTGATCGTCGCCGGGCCAGAACTGCACCCGCCGGGCGATCAGGTCATCAGTGTCCGTCCGAGCGGCCCCCAGGGCGGCTGATCGAGTCATGCCGGTGGATGCTCTCGGACGGGGATTCGACGCCGGGGAGAGGAGTCTTCGCAGCTGCCGTGCCGCCGACAGTAGTCAGCGTCACACCACCTGCGTCGATCACCGTTCCGGCCTCGTCGGTCACCATTGCGTTGACCACGGCCAACCGCCCGCTGTCCGCGTGCAGTGCAAGCGACCATGCGCCTGCACCGACCGCGCCAACCTGCGACTGCGTGGCCCCCGCGACCGACAGGGACACGAGTGCCCCGTCGGAGGTTGCAAAGAGAACGTTCGCTCCGGCCCCGTCAAACGCCACGTTCGTGATCGACGTGCTCTCGCCAAATGACGAGATCACCGCGTCGACCGTCACGCGACCGCGCTCACCGATACGGGCGAGGGCAATGCCAGGAGCTTCAATAATGTTGCCGGGTCGGCTGATGTTGCCGGGCCGGCTGATATTCACGTTGCCGGGACGGGAGATGAATACATTCCCTGGCCGGCTGATGTTGCCCGGACGGCTGATCGTGACCGATCCACCGCTGCGGGCTGCCGAAATGCGCCGAGGTCCGCGCGACAGCGGATCGTTCGGGCGAGCCGCAAATCCATCGACAACGACGGTGCGCCGGATGACGCCCGTGTCCACCCGGAACGTGTACAACGTGCCCGAGTCGACGCCCATCACGAATCCGTAACGCGCGTTCGCGTCGATCAGGACGTTGCTGCCTTCGCTGATGCCGTCAGCGCCGAGATCCACCGTACTGACGTACTCGACGCCCGCCACCGAGTTGGTGGCTGACGGATCCGACCAGACCTTGAAGTTGAGGATTCGCGAGCTCGGAATCAGCGAGTACTCGTTCGCCTCGGTCGCCGGATCGTCGAGGGTTTCGACGTTTCGCGAGATGCCGACCGAGAGGATGCCGACCTCTTCGCCTTCCGAGGTGACCTCATCCGTCGGCGTGTAGTTGAAAAGCGTGATCTGGTCGCCGGCCTCCGCATTCACGTAGCTGTTGACCGGACCGATTCCCGAAATGATTCCGTTCTGCGTGTTGTGCCCGAGCATCTGGACGCAGTTCGAAAAGAAGAGCAGCTTGCCATCGGAAGAGAACGCCAGATCGTCGAGGGCATCGGCGGCCGGGAAATGCGGGACGTCGTCGATGATGACCGACGGGTCCCAGACGTCGAAGCTGTAGCGCAGGTTGAAGGAACCCGGCTCTCCGCCGGTCCCCTTGCCAGTGTCGGTCGTGAGCACGTCAATCCAGGCCGAGCCGACGAGGACTCCCTGATCGTCGTACGTCGAGCCCATGTGCCGGACGGCAACGTAGCCGTTCGACTCGCAGTACGTCACCTGCCGTGGAAAGAACCCGGAGAGCCCGCGTCGGTCGATGACCGCACCGGTCGCCGTGTTGAACGAATAAACCTCGTTGACCGCCTGCCCGCCGGCATCCGGCCGCCCGTATGCCGCCACGAACCCGATCTGCCCGTCCTCCGTCAACGCAACCGTGTTGGCTCCCTGTCGGACCTCAGCCCCGAGCACCACCCGGACCGTCCCCAGGTCCGCGCGCGCCCCAACCGGAGCTAACAGGGCCGACAACAGCGCGATGGCCATCGCGGCCGCAATCGCGCTAGCCCTTGATCCAACCCGTCCCCTGTGATTTCGCATTTGCACTGAAATTACCCGTGAAACTGATAGCGGTTATGGAAGACAGCGCAGGAGTGCGCGGTCTCTTATAAGGCACGTAGCGTGCCACTGCAAAGCGGTCAGCACCGAGTCGGAAAGGGTTTCCGTGTCGGCTCTGACCTGCGTGCTGACGGTAACTGGTCCAGGTTCTTGATCTTGGATATTTCAGTCTCTTACAGAGTGTCCCGCTAGCGGGCTTCGAATACGAGAAAAAAACTGTCGTGATTTGATCCCGGCGTGGTGTATGAATCGAAACCTGCTTCAGGCGAAGTCCGATGACCGCGAAATCCCGAGTTGGGCCATCTTCACGTGCAGTCCGCGCCGGCTCATGCCGAGCTCTCGAGCTGCTCTCGAAAGGCTGTATCCCGACCGCTCGAGAGCCGTTTCGATCAGATTCCGTTCAAACACCGCCGTCGCCTCCTTGAGGTTCCGGCTTCCGCGATCCTGGTCCGAGCGTCCGCCCGATCGGCTGTCACGATCCGACGTTCGCTCGTATCTGCGTCCACCACCGCTGGCCGTGAGCTCCGGCGAAAGATCGGTCGCCGCAACCTTTGACCCCGCGACGGCATATGCCGCCACGCGCTCCATCTCATTGCGAAGCTGGCGGACGTTACCGGGCCAGAAATAGCTTGTCAAGGACGTCATTGCGTCGGGTGTCAGCATGAGTACCGACTTCCCGAGCCTCTCCGCAAAGTGCTTCAGGAAGTGGTCCGCGAGCACCGGAATCTCCTCGCGACGCTCCCGCAGGGGGGGCACCACGATCCGGATGATGTTCAGCCGATGGAAGAGGTCTTCGCGGAAGCGGCCTTCCTCCACCGCGCGTTCGAGATCCGAGTTCGTCGCCGCCACGACGCGCACGTCCACCTTCGCGGGCTTCGATTCGCCGAGCGGCTGGATCTCGCCCGACTCGAGGAACCTCAGCAGCTTCGGCTGCACCTCGAGCGCGAGATCGCCGATCTCGTCGAGGAAGAGCGTCCCGCCCTCGGCAGCCCGGATGATGCCCGGATAATTCGACGTCGCGCCCGTGAACGAGCCCCGCCGGTGACCGAAAAGCTGGCTGTCGATGATCTCCTTCGGCGTCGCCGTGCAGTTGAATGGAAGGAACACTGCGCGACGGCGCTCGCTGCCCGCGTGGATCGCGCGCGCCACGAGTTCCTTGCCAGTTCCCGACTCGCCCGTGATCAGCACCGTCACGTCCGACGTCCGGATCTTGTGAATCCGCTCGATCACCTCGCGCATCGCCACGCCAGCAAGGATGAAGCCCGGAATCACCGTCTCGACCCTCGGACGCGACACCTCGGACTCCGCCGATCGACGGCTCGACTCGCGCAACGCGCAGGTCTCGAGGCCAAGCTCCGCCTGGCGCAGCAGCGGCCGCAGGCGATCGGCAGGCGGAACCCGCTCGAGGTAAAGCACCACCTTGTCGTCCGTCCGGTCGTCGAGCGTGAACACCGCGCCAGACGCCATCCGTCCGTCCGCAGCGATCGCCCAGTTGATCTCGCGCGCAAGCGTCGCCGCCGCCTCGGCATCGCATCCCCTGGCGAGCGTGACCGTCGCATCGGCCGTGCCTTCCCTTTCGAGCAGCAGCACCCTGCCAGGACTGAAGTTCTCTTCCACGATCGAGACGAGTTCCTGCAGCAGGAGCTCTCGCGACGCCGAAGCATCGAGCAGACGCTGCATGAGGAGCACGTCGGACGCCTTGTGCTCGCCCGCCGGAACGATAGACGCAGCCGCGACCGGCGGAATCGTGTCGTCGCGAACCGGCTCGGGCCGGTGCTGCAGGTCAACGGCTCTCGACAGGTCCGGCGCCGCGCCGAGCTTCGTGAACAGCTCGATCGCGTGATCGAGGTGCTGCCGTTCCGCCGGCCCGTCGCCCATCTGCGCGTGCAGATCCGCCATCTCGAGGTGGCTGAGCCCGATCTCGAACAGGTCCGCGACAGCCGTGAAGATCGAGATCGACTGCGCGATCTGCTGCTGCGCCTCGGCGAACCGTCCGCGCACGCGCTCGAGCCGCCCGCTGAGGCGCTGCGCCAGCCCGGAACTGCGCAACTGCGAAGGGTCCGCCTTCAACCCACCTCGCGCAAGCTCGATGTACTCTCCCGCCTGTTCGAATCGTTCCTCGGCGATGTGCAGCTCGGCGAGCAGCAGATGCGACGCCGTGACGCCACGCATGTCCTTGATGATAGTTGCGAGATGCAGCGCGTCGCGCAGCGTCTTGACCGCGAGCGTCGCGTGGTCCGTGCGGTGGTACACCCCTGCCAGCACACGCAGGCTGTAGGACTCGCCCCAACGGTCCTCGATCTTCCGGAGCAGCTCGAGCGACTCGTTGATCCGTGAGTAGGCCTCGTCGTAGCGTCCCTGCCGCACCGCGATCTCGGCGATCGTGATCAGCGGGTCGGCCATTCCGCGAGCGTCACCGACCTCCTTCGCCAGCTCGAAAGCGCGCCGCGAGTGTTCGAGCGACCGCTCCCACTCGCCAGCGAACCGCAGGTTGTCGCCGAGGTTGGAATGCGCCTGCGCCAGAAACGCCCGATGCCCGCCACGCTCGAAAAAGAAGATCGCTCTCTCGAGGTCCTTCGTCGCCCGGTCACGCTCGCCGCGGTCCGCGTGGATTCGGGCCACGCCGAGGTTCATGAGGATGAGCCCGAGCAGGTTGTCGTCGCTCGATCCTTCGGCCAGCTCGCGCGCCCGCTCCCAGAAGTCGGACGCCTTCGCGATGTCGCCCTCGTTGAACTCGACCGTGCCGAGCCGCAGGTAGACCTGCGCGAGGAAATGATGATTTGACGTCAGCCGCTGCAGGTCGATTGCGCGCTCGAGATGGTCTCGCGCCATGCTCGATTCGTGAATCTCCATGTAGGTCCGGCCGAGGGCGTAGTGGCTCTGCGCCAGACCGTCGCTGTCGTCGGACTCGCGGTAGATCTTGATCGCTTCGTTAAGGCGGGCGATCGCACGGGGATAGTTGCGAAGCCAACTGTTTACCCAGCCCAGCCGCAGCTTCACGAGCGCTCGGACGCGGGGCGGAAGCGTCTGGAGAACGGCCGGATCGTCGTAGCGCCGAACCGTCTCGAGGGCGTCATCGTAACGGGCAAGCCCTTCGAGCGCCTGTGCCAGTCGGGCACGAACGACGGCTTCCGTCGCTACCGATAGTCCTTCAACTTCGAGCGCGGCCCGGAATCGGTCGGCGGCTTCCCGGTTGTCCGATCCGTCGAGAGCCTCCTGGCCGGCGTGCATGAGCTCGGCGACTTCGCTCGGACGATCGTCATCCGACCACGCGCCGTCGTTGGGCGCAGCAGCGGCCGCGGGCGCCCAGGTCCCCTTCTTGCCGGTGGATGCGAGCATCGCCCGGACGGTCACGTGGCTGATGCCACGAACGATTCCGCGCGCGACGGCAGCGTCGGCGAGCTTCTGCGGCGACCAGCGGTCGAACTCGAGGCCAAGCGACCGCGGCGATTGAGCGTGGAGCTCGAGGATCGCGCGCTCGTCTTCCTCGGTGAACCGCGCGCGCGAGCCCTTCTTCGGTCCGCGCTTTCGCTCGTCGAGCCCCTGGATGCCGGTCTCGTTGAATCTGCGAATCCACTTCTTCACGTTGACCGGATGCGATCCGACCGCTTCGCCAATCTCGCGAATGGACTTGCCCTGGGCCGCCAGAATGACGATCCGCGCGCGCCGGGCGCGATCTTCGTCGTTGTCGGCCGTCCAACGCTCGAGCTCCGAGCGTTCTTCAAGCCGGACCGGACGTATTCGGGTAGCTTCGTTCATGGTCGACAGTGGGAAACCGCGCGCAAATCGACGCGAGCGTACGGAAATTACTTTCCGCTGTCAACAAATCGAATTTCAAACAGCACGATCGAGTAGCATTTGCTTTCAATCAACAGTGAGCGGACAGGATGAAGAGGATTTCCCGAGGATTGGCTGGAAAACTCAGCAAATCCTTGGGAAATCCTGCTAATCCTGTCCACTCACCTAATTCTGCGAACCTGAAGGCTCGACGGGAGGCGCGGGTGCGGACATCTCGGGGTCGACGATTGGGGCGTCGGCAGGAATGGTCGGTGATGGCGACTCATCCGGTGCAGCCTGCTCCTGGACCGACGTGAAGACTGTCGTGACCGTCTTGACTCCCGGCGTGATGCGGGCCAGGCGCGATGCCTGGTTCATGTCGGACCTTGCGCCCTCCGGAACAGCGAGAGTCACGTGGCCCTTCGCGACCTTGACGTCGATCTCGGAAGCAATCAGCCGATCGTCGGTCGAGTACTGGGAAAGCAGCGACTGGCGGATCTGCTCGTCTTCCCTGCTCGAGCCACGGTCGCCGACGAAAAGATCGCGCGTCCTGGAAGCGACGAACACGGTTCCATCCGCAACCTTCCGGCCGACATAGAACGTCCCGTCCACGGTCTTGGTGGCTGCGGTCGCCACGGCCTTGCCCGAAACCGCGCCGGCCTTGCCGGTGGCCTTTCCTGCGGTGACGACACCGTCGACCGCCGCGCCGCCGCCTGTCTTGACACCCTTTACCGTCGCGCCTCCCGCTCCGACGATTACTTCGCCCGTCTTCGCGAGGCCGTCCTTGAAACCTGCCCTGCGCCCACGAGTCTGGGCCGGAACCGGTACCGGGGCATTCGGATCCGCCTGCGTGCTGACCGGATCGACCGCCGCGGGATCGTTTGAGGCTGCATCGACGCCCGGCATCGGCTCGGCCGTTCCATCGGCGCGATCGATCACGTCCGCCGGCGGCTGGTTCGGAACACCTACCACTCGCGCCTGATGCCCGATCCGGGTCACCGTCATCGTGTCGAGGCTGCCGGTTGCCGGCAGTCCCTGATCCGTTTGAAAGTCACGCAGCGCCTCACGCGTTCGCGGACCTCGGCGTCCATCCGCCGGACCGCTGAAATACCCGAGGTCACGAAGCGTCTCCTGGAGCTGCTGGACCTCGGGCTGGGTCAACGCCATGTCGGCTGCGGCCGCGTCGAGGTCGGGATTGGACGGAAGCTCCGCAGCCGGATCGTCCGTCACGTTGGGACCCTGCTGGCCGAACGAAGCCGGCGCGCAGGCAAGAAGCATTCCGAGGGCAACAGCCGCGCCAAACGGCCGGCGACGCGAGTTCGAGCGAGCGAGCGTGAGCGTGATCATGAGTCGAGCCCCCTACTTGTTGTCATCCGTCAAAAGGACGGCCGGCGGGCGCCGGCAATGCGACGTGTCATCTGGAAACGACTCGGCGCAGGACGAGACCGTCCGCGCCGACGACAAATGCCCGTTCCGACTTGTGCGCCGACACGGCGAAGAGGTTCGCGGTGACACCGCTCACCTCCGGCTGCCAGGTCGTGCCACCGTCGGTCGTCGTCAGGATGTTCCCGCCGTAGCCGGCGATCCACCCCATCTTCTTGTTGGCAAAAGAGATCCCGAGAAGCCGGACGTTCGAGGCCAGGTTCGCCTTCGACCAGGTGGCTCCGCGGTCCACGGTCGTGAGCAGCGTTCCACCGTCACCCGTAATGACGCCGTGGTCCCTGTCGTGAAAGTAAATGTCGTTCAGGTCCTTGCCGACACCGACCGGCTGACGATCCCACGTCAACCCGCCGTTGGCGCTTCGGAGAAGCGTTCCGCCGGTGCCGACCGCGAACACGAGGTTCTTGTCCGAGAATCCGACGTTGAAGAGCTGCGCCTTGGAGCCGGATCGCTGCTCGGTCCACGTCTTGCCGCCATCCTCGGTCCGGAAGACCGTTCCCTCGTCGCCGACGATCCATCCGTGGTTGCGGTCCGCGAAGCCGATGCCGTAAAGGTCCAGCCGTCGCGGCAGATCCGGATTGGCCCGGTCCGCAACGCCAGTAACCGCGAGCGAGTAGCTCGTCCATGTCCTTCCGCCGTCCGATGACGAAAGAACCGTTCCGGCTGCGCCGACGGCCCATCCGTGCTTGCCGTCGCGGAAATAGACGTCGTTGAGCTCGGCATCGACGAGCTTCGCCGCTGGCGTCCAGGTGACGCCGTCCGTGGATCGGGCCACATAGCCGTCCTTGCCGACCGCCCACACCACCTTGCCGTCGACATAGGCGACGGCGTTGAGCGTAACCGGAGCGTTAGTTCCGGTCGACTGCCACACGAAGGAGTCAGTGGACGGCGCGGCCGCGACCGGCACGGCGAGTGCCAGCCAGAGAAGGACTGCCGCTAAGCTCTTGATCGACATAGGCTTCCGAGACCGCGCGAGGGCAACGGCCAGAAGTATAGCCGAGCG
>CAZQBW010000244.1:0-8207 GCA_964591515.1 uncultured Clostridia bacterium | reverse complement strand
GTTGCAGGCGACTGACGATCCTGCCCGAAGTGCCTCGGCCATCGAAGCCGCCGTTCGGTCGCTCTGAGGGCTGCTAGCAGATGTCTGGCACAAACGGCGACAGGCGCCGATTGTCACGGCGCCTGTCTTTAGCGTGGCTGGGAGGCAGGGAGTCGAACCCCGATTGAACGGTTCAGAGCCGTTTGTCCTACCATTGAACGACCTCCCAACGAAGCCCGCAATATACCCAGCACCCCGAATCGTGTCAAGAACGGGCCCCTCCGGGCGTCCGCGTGGACAATCTCCTGTACCGCTCGTAGAATGCGCCCCGGTGAGAACGATTGGCCACTGCGCGTTGGAAGAGCTTCTCGGCGTCGTCGGAGACCGATGGTCGCTGCAGGTGGTCATGGCCCTTCTTCGCGGGCCGATGCGAACGACCGAGCTCGTCGCGGCGCTGGCGCCGGTAAGTACACGGACTCTGGCCGATCGACTGAAGCGTCTGGAAGCGGCAGGTGTCCTGACTCGGCACGCTTACGCCGAAGCCCCGCCGAGGGTCGAATATGCACTGACGAGTCGGGGCCGGTGTCTCGAGCCCGCGCTGCTCGCGCTTCGACAGGCGGCGCTCGCCTGGGGCGACGTAGAGTGCGATGGACATCCGTGCAACTCGTGCGATGGCGTGCCGCATTCACGTGCGACCGCTCATCACGATGGCGAGCAGTCGCGAAACGTTTCGACACCAGTCGACGTCACCCTGCTGTAGATCAGCGTCGCGTCAGTCGTCGCGGTATCTGCGCTTCGTTCGACTTCTGCGGTCGACCTCCTCGATGAGCTGATCCGCCGAGATCGGCAGATTCGGGACGCCGAGCTTGAACGCCAGCGATGCCGCGATGCGGTTTCCAAGCGCGAACCGGATGTCGTCCGGCAGATCGTAGCGTCGCCTCAGGTACACGCTCATCGCCTCGAAGTCGTCCTGCCCCAGCCGGTCCGGATCGAATGCGAAGAGCTGCGCATCCTGAAGCACGGCCCGGTCCTTCGCAGATTCGGACCTGGCCAGTGCGAGGACGTCGGCGAGCGTCGGTGCCTTCGCTTCACTCTCTCGAATGACCACGGTTCCGGCCACGTAGTCACCGATGCGCTTCGAACGACCGCTCAGAAAGACCGACACGATGCCTATCGAATAGAGCGGCACGATCACCATCGGCATCGAGTCGAGTGCCGTCCGCACAAGGTTGCGTACAAGCGACTCATAGAAGCGGATTGGCCTGCCGTCTTCACGAATCACCCGCAGGCGAAAGAGCCTCTTTCCCGGTGTCTGTCCATTCCAGATCGTCTCGAAGATCACGAAGTAACTCGTGTAGATGAAGAAGCTGAGCAGGATGACGCCGGCTAGCAGCCAGTCGCCCAGCCCCTTCCATATCCAGTCCAGCGCGTCCTGCGCCATGAATGCACCGAGCGCGAGTCCCGCCAGGATCGAGAGCTGGATGAGATGGTCGATGAACGCGGCGAGGAAGCGATTGCCCACCTGAGCGCGCGTGTAATACAGTTCGACGCGCTCGGGAGTCTCGATGACGAGCTCATCAAGACCCTGTTGATACGTGGGCAGGTTGGCGGGAGCGGCCTGTGCAGTCACGATCGCATTGTACGGCATGCCCGCACCGGACCCCGAAGGGCTCGCGGGAGCGCGAACGAGACCTTTGCTCAAGGACTTCATCGACGGACGAACCGGAATGTGGCGGCGGCTCGAAGAGCTCGTCGAATCCATCCGTCTGAGTCGACTCACTCGCCTCGATCGATCTGAGGTCCGCGAGCTTGCACGACTCTACCGGCGAACCGCGGCCGACCTGGCAATCGCTCGTCAGGAAGTGCGTGATCCACTCCTGGTCAACTACCTGAACGGCCTCGTGGGTCGCGCGCACGGCGCGATTTACCGGTACGAGGGTACCGGCTTCAAGGCGGTTCTCGACTTCTTTCGTTACGAGCTTCCGGCGACGTTTCGCGCAACGTTCAGATACACGGCGGTCGCCTTCCTCCTGACCATTGCATTTGCCGGGATCGGAGCTTTCGTGACCGCAGGCGACGAGGGCTTCGCCGAGCACGTGGTCCCGGGAGTGCGTGACAATGTCATCGCGCACCGCGACTGGACGAAGAAGATCAACGATTCGAATCCGATCCACTCCGCGCTGATCCAGCGAAACAACATCGGCGTCTGCGCCATGGCCTTCGGGGGCGGTCTTTTTTTCGGACTCGGGACGCTCTACATCCTTCTCGTCAACGGACTCATGCTTGGCGTCATCGTCCAGTTATGTGTCAGGTACGAGTTTCACGACATTCTCATATTCATCACGGCGCACGGCGTACTGGAACTCTCGGCGATCTTCATCTCTGGTGGCGCCGGATTTCTCGTCGCGAGTGCGCTGATCGCACCCGGGGATCTTTCGCGCCTCGATGCCCTGTTGCTCAAAGGTCGCCAGGCCGTGGTGCTACTCCTCGGTTGCGCGGTGATGCTCGTGATCGCCGGATCGATCGAGGGCTTCATCTCACCCGCGGACATTGCCCCGATGTGGAAGTTCGCGGTCGCTGGATCGACCGGAATCCTGATGGTGCTCTACTTCCTCAAACCCGACCGGCGGCCCGAGGCCGAGGCGGCGGAGATCTTTCGAACATGACCAGTCTTACAGCGCGACATTCCGTCGCCACACTTCGTGCCGCAAGCGCGGTCCTTGCACTTTCTCTGGCCATCCTCGCGACGGGCTGCGAGTCGGAGCCGACACGCAACGGCAACAAACCTCTCACGCCTGTCTCGAACGCCAGCGAGACGCCTGCTCCGGGTGAGCCGGGCTCGACGCTCGTCCTCAAACATTCGAAGGACAATCCCATAGCCACGATTCCGTCGGAGTTCCCCGGCGTCGAGTCGAGACTCGTGACGGTCTCGCGCCGAGGGCAGATGCTTCTCGTCGAGATAGAGCTCGTGAATACGGGCGCTGGACCGGCGTCCATCGAGAACTACTCCGCCGCGGAAGCCACGTTCATCGACGACGTCACTAAACAGCCGGTCGGGCCATTCGATGCCGGTGCCGGGATCGTTGCGACCACAGGGCGTACGGTCGTCCTGCAACCGGGT
Organism: uncultured Clostridia bacterium; assembly: GCA_964591515.1. Classification (GTDB taxonomy): domain Bacteria; phylum Acidobacteriota; class Blastocatellia; order UBA7656; family JADIYM01; genus JADIYM01. The sequence continues at coordinate 5,107 of CAZQBW010000244.1, read as the reverse complement.
GAGTCGACGACCATCTCGGCGTCGTTTCCGGTCGGTCCCAAGTCGAAGCTGGCGACGCTGACGTTTCCGAAGCTCGGCATCTTCACGGCGATCGAGATCGACAGCGGCTCGAAATACCGGAGCAAGACGCGCGAGGAATTCAACGCGGAGGACGGCGGGAACCGGCGTCTGCGAAATCGCAACGGCAACGAGCGGAAGTAGCCGAGCTCGTAACGATCGACCGATGGCCGCCGATTCAGGTCCCGGGCGTGGCCGCCGCCCGGGCCAGGATCTCGACGAGTCGCTCCGGGTCGTTCGTCGGATCCGCGCACGCCGCCCCGCGACAGACCATGGCGGCGGGGCCGGCCTCGGCCACCGAGGCCATGGTTCTCCAGCGCGCGCGGTCCCGCTCCGGATCGAGAAACCGCACGGCCTTGAACGGAACGAACAGTGAGTGTACTGCTCGGATCAGCGGCAGGAAGGCCTTGGTCGTGGTCACCCCCGCAAGGAAGATCGTCACGTTTTCTCGCACGAGCGTCCGCTGGATCGTTCGAGCGAATGGTGCCGCCAGGAACTCCTGCTCCTCGCTCGACGGGGAGAGCGATGTCAGTAGCGCGAGCGCTCTCGTCTTGAGCGCTGGCGAATCGAGGAGCTCTGAGAGGCGCAGCAGCGTGTCGGCCGCCACGGCATTTTCGGCGATCGGATAGAGAGGCTGCGACAGATATCCGTCGGCGCCGGGTTCGACGATCGTGTCGGTGTAGACCTGTCGCACCGCATCGCGAAGGCGGTTGTGCACTTCGTCGAGAATCTGCGCAGACGCCGTCAGTCTCTGCTGCCCTCCGACGGCTTCGTATGCATCGACGAGCGCGCGGGCAGTGTAGACCTGGCTCGAGAGCAGAATCGGACCGGACGGACCCGTGCCGTCGAGTCCGTGCCCGAGCAGCACCTCGTCCTGGCCAAGCCGGCCCCGGCGCGCCAGCGCATCCGCAAGACCGACACCCGATTCGAGCGCGGCATCATCGGCAAGCACACATCCGGCGTGGATGAACGCCGACGCAGTCTGCGCGTTCGTCCCGACAAATGCGGCGCGGTCGACGGAAGGCGCGGCAGAGGCCGATCGGTACGACGGCTCGAGGACGTAGTAGACGTCGCCACCGACCGCGCTCTGACTGCCGAGGAACACGTGCCGTCGCGGCTCGAACATCGACTTTCGCAGGAACTCAACGATCCCACTCGCAACACTGGCCCAGCGCGGCTCTGCGGTGAGCTGGAACGCTGAGAGATACGTGTCGAGCAATTGAGCCTGGTCCGCCAGTAGCCTTTCGTAGCGGGGCTCAGTCCAGTCTCGCTGACCGCAATACCGAAAAAAGCCGCCGTCAGCGTCGACCAGGCCGCGCTGGCCGTTCGAACGCTCAGCCATAGCCTCAAGACTCATGAGCGCCGCATCGCGCAGTCGGGATTCTCCTGTGCGCCGGAATTCCGCCAGCAGCAGGTCGATCAAAGGCGTCTGCGGGAATTTCGAATCGCGGCCAAAGCCGCCGAACCGGAAGTCGAAGGCGTCCACGATGCCGCTGACGATGCGTTCGACCTGCTCATCGGCAGGCGGCGCGGCGCCGATCCTCGGCTTTCTCCGGAGATCGGCATCTCGCCGGGCGGCGGCTACCGCCTCTTCGACCTCCTCCCGTCGATCCTGCCAACTCTGGGCGACCCTGCTGAGAAGAACTCGAAACGTATCGGTGTCGAAGTACGTGCCACCGGTGATCAGGTCGCCACGCGGCGTCAGGAACGCGTTCGTCGGCCAACCGCCCAGGTTGTACCGCTCGTTGATGTCGGGTCGGCGGTCCGCGTCGACGTAGACCGGGACGAAGCTCTGAGTCACGGATGCCACGACCACCGGATCGACGTCCGACTCGAGCTCCATCGCCTTGCACCAGGCACACCATGTCGCGCCGATCCGAAGAAGTATCGGACGCTGCGTCGTCGCCGCCATCGAGAACGCAGCTTCACTCCACGGCAGCCACTCGATGGAACGTGATGTGGTCATGATCTCGGCCGTCCAATCCGAGCCTGGCAAACGGAAAGCGCCGCGAGCCCGGGCGCCAGTTGCCCGGGCGACCGCGGCGCCCTTGATCCTCGCGCGATCCGCAAACGCGGGCGCAGCTTCAAACTACGGCAGCCGGCCTTCGCAGACCGCCCAATCGATGTTCGAACAGAAGGCGTCTATGTACTTCGCCCGCTCGGTCGGCAGGTAATCGACGGTGTAGGCGTGCTCCCAGACGTCCATGACGAGGATCGGCGTGAATCCGACGACATTGCCTTCCTCGTGCAGGGTGATCCAGTGATTGGAGAGCTTTCCCGAGAGCGGATCGCGCGCCAGGACGGCCCAGCCAACGCCCCGCATCTTCCCGATCGAGGTAAAGTCGGTCCGCCAGGTTTCGATGTCGCCAAAGCTCTCGGCCAGGGCGGCGCCGAACTTCGAGCCCGCCTCGAGGCTGCCGCCGCTCGAGGACATGTTCTCGAAGTAGTACTCGTGAAGTCGCATGCCGTTGTACTCGAAGCCCATGCGGCGAGTCAGCTCGCCGAACTTCGGCGACATCGTATCGCCCGCCTTGATCAGCTCGGCGAGCTGTTCGTTGAGCTTGTTCGTGTTAGCCACATAGCCGGCATAGAGCTTGTAGTGCTGCTCGAGCTGCTTGTCCGTGATGCCGTTGAGACCGCTGAGGTTGAACTGCCGCTCCGGATACGGTTGACCTGAAAGATTCGCCATTTCGCTCCTGTCTCCTACATTCAAGAGGCCATCATGCGCATCGCCCGACGGGACCCGCCGGTTGGTGACCTGGACTACGGTGTCCGACCATCGACTTCGCTGTCGTGTGCCGGAAGAACCGCCACTATAGCTGACCGGCAAGAACGCCGGAAAGGGACACCTGAGCGGACGCACATGAAAGAAGCCCCCGCGGTCCGCCCCTCTTTACGAGGAAGACCGCAGGGGCCACCGATTCGTCACGTGAAGCTACCTGGCGGTCGGATGCTCCTTGTCGAACTTCCCTTTGCACATCGCGCAGCAGAAGTAGACGAACTTCCCGTCCAGCTCCGAACGGACGTCGAACGTCGTGATCTCCTCACCGCTCATCGGACAGGTCTTGTTCTTCTGGATGGCCGCGCGGTCCTCGTCGGACATCTTCGCGATCGCGGCCGTCGGATTGGCCTTGAACGTCTCGACGCAGCCCGAGCAGCAGAAGTAGACCCACTGCCCGTCGTGCTCGATTCGCACCTTCGTCGAGACCTCGTCGCCCATAAGAGGGCAGACCTTGTTCGTCACGGGCTTCTTCGATTCGGGAGCCTTCTCGTCTCCCCTCGCCAGTGCCGAGGCACCAGTCGCCGCACCCAGCACCGCCAAGATCGCCACCAACAGTGTCAGTCGTCGCATGCGTTCACGTACTCCTTGAAATTGTCTGCCGAACCGAGGCGCGGCTGCTTCCCTGAACGGGCCAAACTCTCAAACTTTGCACCTCAGCGTGTCTCACATTTTTGAGACACTCAAAAAACCGTGAGTAAACTCGGGCTGTCTTCAGCCTTCCGAGTAGGTCGACGAACAGGTCGATGTCTCCCAGACACGAACGCGTTGCACCCGGACCCGCTCGTCGTTGATCTGCCTGCCAACCTCGTAGAAGAAGTACGTCGCCATGTTCTCGGCAGAAGGATTGAGCTCGACGTCGAAGGGCGGCAGGGTGTTGATGTCCTTGTGGTCCAGATAATCGACGACTCGCTTCGTGGCAGCCTTCAACTCCTTGAAATCTATGAGAAGTCCGATGGAATTCAGTTCGCGTCCACAAACGTGGACCTCGACGCGGTAGTTGTGGCCGTGCGTGTTCTCGCACTTTCCCTGATAGCCTCTTAGCGCGTGCGCGCTCGAGAACTCCATCTCGATGCTGACCTCGTGCACCTGACCCTCCCTCACAGACAGCGTCCGTTGCTACACTCGAAAGGATTCAGTATATTGCGCCGCCTTGACGCGGGCAACAGGAGGTTTCCATGGCGCATGTTGTGACCCTGATTCCGGGAGACGGCATCGGTCCCGAAGTCACGAAGTCGGTCGTCGAGATCCTCGAGTCCACGGGAGTGGCCTTCGAGTGGCAGCGCGTGGAGGCCGGCGCCGCCGTGTTCGATCGGACCGGCGAGGCGCTCTCCATCGAGGTCATCGAGGCCTGCCACAGGAACCGCGTCGCCCTCAAGGGACCGATCGGAACGCCGATCGCAAAGGGTTTTCAGAGCGTCAACGTGCGGCTGCGCAAGTTGCTCGACCTGTATTCGAACTTCCGGCCGGTCCGCAGCCTGCCTGGCGTGGAAACGCACTTCGGAGCGCTTGATTTCGTGATCGTCCGAGAGAACACAGAAGGTCTCTACGCTGGTCTCGAGCACGAGATCGTACCGGGCGTCGTCACGAGCCTGAAGGTCGTCTCGGCGCGCGCCTCCCTGCGAATTGCGAAGTGGGCGTTCGAATATGCCCGTCGGGCCGGCCGGAAACGCATCACGTGTGTGCACAAGGCCAACATCATGAAGATGTCGGATGGCCTCTTCCTCAAGTGTTTTCGCGATGTTGCAGTCAACTATCCCGACATCGTGGCCGACGAGCGGATCGTGGATGCCCTCTGCATGCAGCTGGTGATGAATCCGTCGCAGTTCGACGTCCTGCTGCTCGAGAACCTGTACGGCGACATCGTCTCGGATCTCGGAGCCGGCCTCGTCGGTGGCCTCGGAATGGTCCCCGGGGCGAACATCGGCGACGACTGCGCGGTCTTCGAAGCCGTCCACGGCACGGCTCCTGACATTGCCGGCAAGAACATGGCGAACCCGATCGCGCTCCTGCGTTCGGCGATCCTGATGCTCGAGCATCTGGGAGAAACGGAAGCTGCACGACGCGTGGACACTGCCCTGGCGCAGACGCTTTCGTGGACGCCGATCAGGACCATCGACCTGGGCGGAAGCTCAACGACGACGGAGTTTACGGCGGCCATCTGCGAGGCGATACAGAAGGGGCCTGCCCTGTCGGCTTAGGGTCGTGTCGGCGCCCTACCTCTTGCGCGAAGCGCCTTGGAGTGCGGCGTGAAGCGCCGCTTTGGATCGA
>CAZQBW010000243.1:0-8229 GCA_964591515.1 uncultured Clostridia bacterium | reverse complement strand
CAGCGACTCCCTTGCACCCGCGGTTCTTTTTGCTTCCCAGTAGGCCAAACTCCAGGGCGACCGCGGAGCGGTCGATGAAATAGCCGTAGGTCGCGCGCGGCGAGTGCAACGAGCCGCCGCGCGACCCGCGGAGCTGCCAGCGCCCGGGCAACGACCGCGGAGCGGTCGCATCGATCGATGGCAACTCGAGCCGTGGGGATCTCGATCAACGGCCAAAGGGGGGATGCATTTTGCACGGACGTTTCCCGTGGGACTGACGATGCGACCGCTCCGCGGTCGGGGCGTCGCGCCCTGCGGATCCGCGGGTCGCGCGAGGGCTCGTTGCACTCGCCCGCGCGCGACCCACGGCTATTACATCGACCGCTCCGCGGTCGCGGAATCGACCGAGGCCGCGGCCAGACTATTTTGCCCCGAGCGCCTTCGACACGAACCCGAACCCCGCCTCGCTCCGGCTCACCAGATACGCCCAGCCGTGATCCCCGTCCGTCAGGTGAAACTCGTGGGGCACCCCTGCCTTCGTCAACACCTCGTCGAACGATCGATTCCCGGTGGCGAATCCATACCGGTCCTGCTCTCCGACGTCGAAGTAGATCTTCAGCCCCTTGATCTTTCCTGCGCGACTCTCCACGAGTCCGATCGGGTTGTTCGCCTTGAAGAACGAATCGTCCGGCGGATTACCGAAGATCTTCGTAGCGATTTCGTACCTGTACGAGCCCCTCCGGTCGGCAGCCGACTCAGGCGGTTTCGGCAGGTCCTCGAATACCGCCGCGCAATGAGCCGCGACCGCCACGAACAGCTCCGGATGCTTGAACGCGATTACGAGCGCGCCAAACCCGCCCATCGATATTCCCTGGATGACGCGCTCGGACGGTTTGGCCGTAGTTCGAAACGTCCGATCGACGAACGGCAGAAAATCCCGGACGATGGCGTCCTCGTACTTCGGTCCATCCTTCGCGTTCAGATAGAAGCTGTTCGCCCCGTACGGCACGGCGACGATGAACTCGCCGATCTTCCCCTCAGCTCGCAGCCTGTCGATCTGCGCCTGGATCCCGCGGCCTTCCCAGTCGCGCTCGCTGTTGAACAGACCGTGGAGGAACAGGACGAGCGGGTATCGTCGCTTCGGCTCCCGATCGTAGGACGGCGGCAGCGAGACGGCATACCCGACGTCGGTGCCGAGACTCGCCGACGGAAACGAGCCGTATTCGACGCGGCCCTTCGCGGAAGCGGCGCCGGCCGCGGCGTCCTGAGAGGCCGCGGCCGGTCGTGTCGATCCCGTCGCAAGCACCAGAGCGAGCGACACGAGGATCAGTGTGCGCGGTGCGTCAGCCCGCATCCGCGCCATTCGCCCGCGCACCACTGAGCGGCAGCGGAAAGTGGTTCAGATTCAGACGCGACGCGGTTCTGTCAGAGAGATCGATCATCGCTGCGGCATTGATCGCCGCGGCTATGCAGATCGTCTCGCTGATCTCCTCTTTAGTCGCGCCCAGCTCCAGCGCCTTCTTCACGTGACCGTCGATGCATCCCTCGCACTTGGCCACGAGCGACGCGGCAATCGAGATCAGCTCCTGCGTCTTCGAATCAAGCACCCGACGCTCGGGAGTGAAATACAGCTCCTTGTAAAACGCGCCGTAGACCTTTTTCATCCGGGGCTCGAGCATCGAGTACGATGTGGTCGGCGCAGCCGGGTTCATCGTCGGGATCGGATTGTCGTCCGTCAGGACCGGGGTGACTTCACGAGTCTCTTCCATGCTGAATCTCCTTGCCGATGTACGAGCTATTTGAGCGCGAGCTCTTCGGTGATCGAGCGGGTTCCGTAGTGGACGACGATCGACGTCTTCTTGCCGTTCGCCTTTGCCGTGATCTCGAGGTGATCGACGAGAGGCTTGTCCTTCTCGAAGACGATCGGCTTCGAGGCAACCATCACGGCGTCCGCGGGACGCTCGGTGAACACGTCACCGGCAACGAGGAAGGTACCGGACGCACCGGGTGTGAACTTCCACAGCGACAGACCCATCGGCGCCTTGTCGCTCTTCGGCGTCACGACCCAGACGTAGTCGCCCGGCTCGAGGTCGGCACCAATCCACTTCGCCTTGCCGGCGAGCTTGAGATGGGCAAAAGGCCAGTCGCGGGTGCTGTAGTAGGCGTTGCCTCCATCTTCGAGGTAGCTGAAGGTCTTCTCGCCCCACGGTGAATTGAGAAACTTGACGGTGACCGCTTCCTTGGCCTTTCCGACGTCAACGGTCACTGTTTGAATTGTCGTCTGCTTTCGCTTGTCCGGGCCCTGCATCTGCGCAAGTGCCGCCGTCGAGGTGAAGCAGATGGCCGCGACGAGAGTCGAGGTCGCGAGGCGTGTCAGTAGCGAATTTACCTTCATCGGTGTTGTTCAATCCTTTCGAGTCTCATGGTTCCCGCGAACCGCAGCAGATACGGCGGTGCCGGGCGTTCGGTTTCAGAAGTGCGCAAACCATGCTGAAGGAACCGGTGGCGAGGCTTACGAGGTTTCGGAATCAGGCGCGGACTAGCCTTCCGCAGCCAGCGCGTGACGAAGCGCGCGAACCTCGTCGAGCAGCAGTCGCGCGGCATCGACCGCCTCGGGCGTGCCAACGGGCGCGTCGTGCCCGTGGTCGTGCGAGTCCGGGTCGCCGAGCCCGCTGTCACGGAGCCGTCGCACGCGATCGAGAATCGCATCGCGGATCTCCTCGGCGTTGTCGACGCCGCGAAAGTACCCGAGGTGCATGTTCGTGGTCTTGCCTTCATGACCCGGCGCCGCCGATCCGCCGCCGGCCGTCCGAACTTCCACGTCCGCGATTCCGAGCAGCCGCTGCACGGGGCCCTGCTTCACCGAGATGTTCTGGATGTTCGAGAAGCTCATCGTCTTCTCGCTTATGTGCACGAGTCCTTCGCGTATCCGCAGACTGCGATCCGTGACGATGTACCACCTGAGCTGATAGTCGAGATGGACCATAAGGAACGTCACGGGCAGGGCTGCCAGATAGGTGAGCACGCCGAAGTACTCGAGCAGCGTGAGCACGAAGTCGTACGGAAACGGGGGGATCTCAGCCAGGAACACGAAGCCGATGAACAGGCCGAATGCCGCGGCAAGTTGACTGCCGGCCCACACGAGCAACTGATACCGATAGAATCCCGGCGCTCCACGAAACGTCCGTGTCGACCCGGGCGTTCCGGCGGGCGGATCCGGTGCCGGCGGGATCTTGAGGAACCGCTCGACGAGAGTTGCAGCGCGGGAAGTCTCGAGCCGGTCACTCACCGGTTGCGCCCTCGTGGCGCTTCTCGATCTCGAGCCTGAGCGCGTGAACTTCCGATGCGACGTCGCGAAGAACAGCGACGAGATCGTGGTCCGCTCCGTGCACAGTCGTCGTGGAGGCGACGGCACCGCCAGTCGATCCTTTCGTGCCTCGCATCTTCGAGTAGAGGTAGTCGCGCAGCATCTCGAACTCGCGCACGCCCTCGATTGTCATCTCCGCGCCGGAGTTCCCGCTTGCGGTCTGCACCTGGATGCGCGCCAGGCCAAGCCAGCGTTCCAGAATGTTGCTCGAAAGGTGGATGTCCTGAATCCGCGCGTACGTCAGGTTGATCTCTCGATGGAAAAGGATTCCCCACTGCATCGAGATTCCCTCGTCGTCGAAGCGATACCGCATCGTGTGATACCGGAAGTACTGGTAGACGAGCAGAAAGGGAAACCCGGGACCCGCGAGAAAGGACGAAAAGATGTAGTACGTCCAGAGTCGCGGGTCCGGGCGTTCGATGGCGTGCACGGCGCGCTCGTCGATCGGCACGAGGGTGTTCATTGGCACGCTGCTCCGTACGGCCAGGCCTTCGGGTTCGTTCCAACAGTAATCGCCGTCATCCGAACGGCCACTAGATGACGTTCGCGTTTTCGCTCGGGGTCCGTCGAGCGAGAAGCGCGTCAACGCTCCAGGGTCCTCCCCCTGCAGCGGACAGGTACAGGAATACCCAGCAGTAGACGACGGCCAACTCGCCGCCGTTTACGATCGGCAGGAATCCCTGCGGCGCGTGTGCCATGAAATAGGCGACGGCCATCGTTCCGGAGAGCACGAAGGCCACTGGCCGCGTGAAAAGGCCGATCAGCAGGAGGACTCCTCCGCCGAATTCGAGTACGCCAGCGAGACCGATTATCGAGAAGAGCTCGGGGCCCGGCATCTTGCCAGGAGGAAGGTTGAAGAGTTTCTGGCTTCCGTGAGCGGCGAACATGAAGGCGAGAATGATCCGCATCAGACTCAGCAGTCTCGGTCCCCAGGTCGACAGAGAGTTGGCGACAGGCATCGTACGTCTCCCAGTTTTGAAGTTCGGGCATTACCACGGACTTCCGCGCGGCGTCCGGCGCCCAGGGGGGCGTGGCCAGTCTAGCAGCGAGTACGCGCATCGCTGCGCCGTTTTGTCGGCGAGGTGCGGTCTGGTATCTCTTGACAGCAGTTTCGCCACGAATGCTTGCCGCCACGGAGGCTCGTCGAACGCGCAATGCGACGCGAACACCACCGCATCTATGAACGGTTCCTGTGGATCGATACCGAGATCCGACGTCACGCGTTTCCGAATGCGCGTACGATAGCGGAGCACTTCGAGATAAGTCCGAAGACCGCGCAGAGATCGATCGACTTCATGCGCGATCGCTTCGAGCTGCCGCTCGAGTACTCGGCCGAGAAGCGCGGTTGGTTCTACAGCGAGCCGGCCTTCGCGCTGCCGGCCGAGATGCTGACCGAGGGTGACATCGTCGCGATTCTGATGGCCGAGCGGCTTGCGCGCGAGTATGCCGGCTCGCCGCTTGGCGCCCAGATCGAACGCGCCCTCTCCAAGGTGGCGGGCGTGTTGACCGATACGGTGTCGGTCCAGTTGTCGGAGCTCGCGGCGGCGTACTCGTTCGAGGCCCTGCCGACGATTGACGTCGACGAGCGGACGTTTCACGAGCTCGCGCGCGCGACGCGCGACAGGCGCTCGGTAGAGATGACCTACTTCACGGCGTCGCGCGGCGAGACGTCTTCTCGCCGGGTCGACCCGCTCCACATCCGCAACCACCAGGGAAACTGGTATCTGATCGCGTTCGATCACCGGCGTCGCGATGAGCGTGTGTTCCTTATGGGACGAATACGCGACCTGCGCGTGCTCGACGACGTGTTCGATGTTCGCGACGGGTTCGATCTCGACGAGTTCCTGCATTCGGCGTTTCAGATGTTTGTCGGAAAGGAGCCGGTCGACGTGGTGCTCGAGTTCGACGAATACCAGGCGCGGTGGATCCGCGAGAGACGGCTGCCTCACGAATCCGCGCGGTTGGAGGAACTCGCGGGTGGTGGCGTCAGGCTGTCGCTGCGCGTGCTGTCGCTGGAGGCGGTGCGTCGGTACGTGTTGCAGTACGGTTCTCATGTCCGGGTCATTGCGCCCGATGCATTGCGTGTCGAGATCCGCGACGAGGCATCGAAGGCAGCCGAGCTGAACCGCGACGCGTCGACGCAAAAGAGAAGACGGGCCACGGATCAGACGGATTGATACGTATCTTCACGGATCTTAGGCCTCCCGGTCGCCGAGGCTCCCGGTACTGATTGCCGAGACACGTAAAGGGTGAGACTCAAACTCACCCGTCTGCTACCCCACTCCCTGTCCTACCAACCCTCCTACCCTTCATCACAAACGCTGGTGAGTTGGGAACACCACAGGAAGGAGAGGTAGCCAGAAATGCCGCGAATTCACTTGCTGGAACCGGCGGCGCACGATCGGACTCCGCTGCCGCGCGAGACCGTCCGTGTGCTTGGAATCGACCTCGGAACCACGAACTCGACGGTGTGCGACGCAGTGTTCGATCCGGATGAACCGGAAATCGACATTCCCGGTGAGATCGTCGTCGAGCAGGACTGCTTCGGCGAGCTGGTAGCCGGGGCGCTCGTTCCGTCAGTCGTCGCAATCGTCAACGACCGGCCGGTCGTCGGCCACGCCGCAGCGCGGATGCGAGCCTCGCCGGCCGAACTCAATCTGGAAGAACAGACGTCGATCTTCTACGAGACGAAGAACGACATCGGTCTGGGGAAGGTCTACTTCAAGGCTCCGCCCGGATTTCGCAGCCCGGCCGAGATCGGTGGCCACATCCTCTCGGCACTGCACACCGAGGCCACGATCGCCGAAGGGGCCGCCCGCGTCGTGGTGACAGTGCCGGCATCGTTCCAGACGGCGCAGCGAGCCGAGACCATCCGTGCAGCGGAGCTCGCGGGACTTCACCTCGAGCCGGGCGACCTTCTCGACGAGCCCGTTGCGGTCTTCATCGACAAGTTCGTGTCGGATGACGGAGAGCCCTTCGTACGTCGCGGCGCCGGCCGGGCGCTCGTGTTCGACTTCGGCGGAGGGACGTGCGACGTCGCCATCTTCCACGTAGTCGCCGCGCCGCGGAGCCGCCCGCTGATTACTCCGCTGGCGGTTTCGCGGTACCACCGGCTCGGAGGAGGCGACATCGACCGCGCCATCGTCTACGAGGCGCTCATTCCACAACTGCTCGAGCAGAATGGGCTCGCCCGGCACGGGCTCACTTTCGACGAAAAGCGGAATCACGCGGAGCCCGCGCTGCTCGCGGTGGCCGAGACGCTCAAGGTCGAGTTGTGCTCGTCTAGCGATGCCGCTTCGGCGACCGTTCACAAGACCGTGCGGATTGCTCTCGAGGATCGTGAGATTCGCCTGAAGAATCCGACGCTCACGCTCACCGCATTCGAAGCCCTGCTGGCCCCGTTCCTCGAGCGCGATCCGCTGTTCGGATCCAGTTCGGAGTATCGGATAGAGCTCTCGATCTTCGCGCCGATCTGGGACGCATTCGATCGGACCGGACTTTCGGCGGACGACATCGACTACGTGATCCTGGCGGGCGGCAGCACACTCATTCCGCAGGTCGTGTCGGCGATCGGTGACGCGTTCCCCCGGGCCGAGTTGATCCGCTACGAGAACGCGGTCGAGGTGCAGACGGCCGTCGCGCGCGGCGCGGCTTATCACGCGCTGTCGCTGGCGCTCTTTGGTGAAGGAATCGCCAGGCCGGTGACGCTCGAGAACATTTCTCTGAGGACGTCGACGGGGCTTGCGGAGGTGATTCCGAAGGGAGTCGACCTGCCGTATCCAAAGGGAGGCGGGTGGGCGTGGCCGTGCGTTCTGGCGGTGCCGGCGGCCCGGGCCGATGGCCCCGTCGAGATGCGCATCGAGGTCGTGTCGGGGCTCGACAGCACGCTGCTCGACGTCCGGTTCTGGGACATGCCTGAGTCGGTCGTGGCAGGTCAGCCTCTAAGGGTTGAAGCGCGTCTCGACGGGAATCGGCAGCTACATCTGCGTGTCTCGACGGACGACGCCGCGCAGGAACCGCTCGCCGTTCGCATCGAGAATCCGATCACGCATGTGGTGAATCCAGGTGAGGTCCGGTTAAGGATCGAAGAGAGCGAGCGGCAGCTCGAATCAGAGTCGGTTCCGGCGAGCGAGATCGTCTCGCGACTGACGACGCTTGGGTCGGACTACGCGGAGATCGGATACCGCGAGAAGGCCCTGGATCGCTATCGGCGCGCGCTTCGGAAGCTCGGTCGGCCGAGCGGCTGGATCCTCTTCAAGATGGGTCTCGTCGCCGGCGATCTGGGCGACAGGGAATCGCAGGAGAAGTTCTATCTGCAGGCAGCCGAGGCGGATACCGCGATGTCGTCACCGCTCTTCAATCTGGCGCTGTCGAAGTACCGGCAGGATCTGCTCGATGAAGCACGGACCTACATCAACGCGGCCATCGATCGCAGTCCCGACGGGCCCTACTACGCGCTCAAGGCCAGCATCGCGAATGCGGCGGGAGACATTGCTACGCGAGATCGCGCGCTCGAGCGGGCGTTTCACGAGTTCGCGCCCGTGACGACGCTCGACTCGTTCGAACTGCACTGGTTCGAGGCGGCGGCGGTATTGAAGGGCGACGCTGGCCTCGTCGATCGCGCGAGAGAGGTTCGCCGCAGCATGACTCTTCGGAAAGGACTTGGAATCGTCGAGCGCGGCGTGCTTCCGGACTGCCTCGCCGCCGGGGCGTGAAAAGAAAGAGGGCTTCGCATACGGAGTGCGCAGAGGCACGGAGAGCACAGCGAAGCTGATCTGCCATGAAACCGTGCACGGGAGTCGGGGCGTGAGGAACTCGGAGTGCCGCAGATCGACGTGCTGCGGCCTACCGAGTTCAGTACCGGGAGCGACAGCGACCGGGTT
>CAZQBW010000242.1:0-8260 GCA_964591515.1 uncultured Clostridia bacterium | reverse complement strand
TGCAGCTGCGAGAGCTCGGCGACCACGTCACGGTGATGACCGAGACGCTGACGGCCACCCTCACCGCGATGAACGAGCGCGATGCGCGGCAGGACAGACGCCTCGCGAAGAACGATTCCCGGCTCAACCGTGTCGATTCCCGGTTCAACCGCGTCGAAGCGCGGTTTGACCGCGTCGAATCGCTGATCGAGCAGATTGCCAAGCTGGTCCACTCCCACGTCATCGATCCGCACGCGCACCGGCCAGATGCCGGGTAGGCGCGGCGGCGCTATTTGCTGGCAATAACAGGGGCTCTGCGGCTTTGCGGAGCCTTGGCGTCTTTGCGGGAATAGCGCCATCGTGAGACAGATTTCACGCAGAGGCGCAAAGGACCCGCAGAGGCGCCAAGGAAGATGCGCTAGCCGATCAGGCGTAGAGCAGGCGGAACGCGGGCGTGGCTTCGGCGGCGGCGCGAAGGCAAAGGGTCGCGGCGGATGGTGCGTCGGGGATCGAAACCTCGATGTGGAATGCCGCCTTCGATTCGCGGACAGGCGCGTCGAGCAGCACGAAGAGGTCGCCGGCCGGAGTCACCGTGACGATTCGGGCGTCGGCGATCGCTACGATTTCGCCCGGGTCCGACCCGACCGCCTCGCACGCGCGCACGGTCACGCGCATGCGCAGGTCGCCCGAGTGCGTTCGGGCCCAGTCGAGCGAACCCTCCGCCACCTCCAGCGCAAACCCCGCCAACCGGTCGTACGCCGAACGGAACGTCGCCGTCGCCAACCGGCCCCCGCCGACCTCCACCTCGAGACCGTCCGCAGCCCGCTGGCCCGCGATCGCGCGCACGCCGTCGGGTTTCGTCGTGTCCACCGAGAAGTCCTCGTGAACCAGCGTCAGATTCGGACTGTAATACGGATCCCGCAGCAGCTCGTCGCCCCACCGCGCGATCATGTAGTCGATCTCCCTCGGATTCAGGTCGTATCCGCGGCTCTCCGACTCGTAATGCGTCACGAGCGCATACGGCGTCCACACGATCAGGTAACCCTTCTCGCGAATCCGCAGACAGAAGTCCACGTCGTTGAACGCGACGGCCAGGTGCTCCTCGTCGAAGCCCCCGACCTCCTCGAACACCGACTTGCGCAGCATCAGGCAAGCCGCCGTCACCGCGCTGTAGTTGCGCAGCATGTTCAGCGCCTGGAACGACCCCGCGGCGTCGCGCGAGAAATACTTGTGCGAGTGGCCCGCCACGCCGCCGATGCCGAGCACGACTCCCGCGTGCTGCACCTTCCCGCTCTGGAACAGCAGCTTCGCCCCGACCGCGCCGACTTCCGGCCGCATCGCATGCTCGACCATCGCCCGCATCCAGCCCGGCGAAATTGGCTCCGTGTCGTTGTTGAGCAGGAGCAGCAAGTCGCCCGTCGCCTCGCGCGCGGCCAGGTTGTTCAACCTGGAAAAGTTGAACGGCTCGTCGTCGCGGATCACCCGATGCGGCGTCGATGCGAGGTACTCGCGCGTCTCCTCTTCGACACTTCCATTGTCGACGATAACGATCTCGACGTTGCGGTAATCGGTCTTCCGTTCGATACCTTCGATCGCCTGCGCGAGCAGGTCCACGCGGTCTCGCGTCGGAATCAGCACCGACACCTTCGGCTCGTCGACGACGTGCCGAACGACATGGAACGACGTCGGTACGGGCCCGTCGCCGACCGTGCCCGCAATTCCCCGGCGCTCGAGCGCCTCGGCGATCGCCCGCTTCGAGCGTTCGTGGGCATAACCCTTGTTTCCCACGTCCACCGCGGTCGACCCGGCCACCTGGCGCCAGTGGTAGAGAACCATCGGCACGTGATGGATTCGATCCGTCAGCTCCGTCGCGCGCAGCCAGAGATCGTAGTCCTGGCTACCCTCGAACCCCGCCCTGAAGCCGCCGATGCGCTCCACCAGGTCGCGCCGCATCACCGTCAGGTGGCAGGCATACATGATCGAGAGGAACAGGTCAGGCGACCAGTCCGGCTTGAAGAACGGATCGTGCCTGCGGCCGCGCACGTCGTACTTGTCCTCGTCCGAGTAGAGGATTTCGGCGCCGGTCTCGCCTATCGCCGCAGCCATCTCGAGCAGCGCGTCGGGGGTAATCGCATCGTCGTGATCTAGGAACGCGACGTAATCTCCCGTCGCCAGTGCCAGCGCACAGTTCGCCGCGCCCGAGATGCCGAGGTTCTCTTCTCCGAACCCGACCTTGATGCGCGGCTCCTCGGCGGAGTGGCGTTCGAGGATCGGCCTGACGCGCGCCGACGGCGACGCGTCGTCGTAGAGGCACAACTCCCAGTCCGGGTAGTACTGCCCGCGGACCGAGCGGATCGCCGCCTCGAGCACTTCGGCCGACGTGTCGTAGACCGGCGTGATGACGCTGATCACCGGACGCGACTCCATCGCATCGATCCGGCGCCGGGCGCGGATCGGGTCGTATCGGATCGCTTCCGTTGCCGTCGCCCATTCGGCGTACGAGATGGTGCGGGCTGCGCGCGCAAGGCTCGCGACGGGCGTGCCCTCGGCGGGCGGCAGTTCGGCGCGCGTCCGGCGCCGCAGTCTTTCGAGCGCCGGCAGCAGCACGCCGTACTTGAACCGCCCGTATGTGGAAAGCAGTCGCCAGCCGAGCGTGTTGAGGATGCGCTGCAGCTGCGCGTCCTTCTCGGCGAGGACGGCCTGAGTGGCGGTCAGCTCGGCGCGCAGTGCCGCGTTTTCGCGCCGGAGCGCCTCTATGTCGTCGCGTTCAGCCATGAGATCGGGCGCGGATTATCGCAGCCGCGCCCGAACTCGGCTACCACTTCGGCGTCGAACCGTTCCAGTCTCCGACGATCGGCGTCACGTTTGCCGGACCGTAGGTGAACACCAGGTCAGCGGCGCCTGGCGAATTCGAGTTCCGCAGGAACCACGCGCCTCCTGCCGGCGTGTAGACGCCGATCGTATCGGTCCCGTCGTTGTTCCAGTCGCCAGTGACCGGCGTGGCGCCCGCCGGGCCGTAGTTGAACACGATGTCGGCGGCACCAGGCGAGTTCGAGTTGCGCAGAAACCACGACCCCGTCCCCGGAGTGTAGACACCAACCGTATCGCGGCCGTCGGCGTTCCAGTCGCCTGCGACCGGCGTGGCGTTCGCCGGACCGTAGCCGAACACCAGGTCCGCTCCACCGTTCGAGTTCGTGTTCTTGAGGAAGAACGTCCCCGTCGACGGCGCGTAGAGCCCTATCGTGTCGACTCCGTCGGCGTTCCAGTCTCCGATGACCGGAACCCAGCCGAGTCCGCCGGGACCGAACGTGAAGACGACGTCGGCGCCACCCGGAGAATTCGAGTTTCGCAGGAAAAAGGCTCCGGTCGACGGATCGTAGAGGCCGATCGACTCGATGCCGTCACCGTCCCAGTCGCCGGCTATCGGGACAAGCGTCGATGCCGACGGACCGTATGTGAAGACCAGGTCCGCGCCACCGGACGAGTTCGAGTTGCGGAGGAAGTACGCGCCGCTCGCCGGAATGAAGATCCCCACCGTGTCGGCGCCCGCCGCCGGTCCTCCGAGCAGCGTCCGATTCCCCGACGTGTCGTAGACGGCAACCGTGAGGCTGTGCGTGCCCGGCCCGAGCGCAGCCGGGTTGTAGGACATCGTGAACCCGCCCTCGGAGCAGTCCGGGTAGCTCGGATTCAGGTTCCGGACGTCGGGCCGGAACACGTTCGTCGTTGGCCGTCCGACAGGCGTGCCGTCGATCAGGAGCTGCACCGACGCCACCTGGACGTTGTCGAGCGTCCAGCCGGTCACCGTGGTCACTCCGCTCGCGTTCGTGATCGTGTTCGCCGTTTCGAGCGCACCGACGGGCGGCGTGACGTCGGCCGCGCCGGCGTTGTCGATCTTCAGCCGTCCGGTTGCGTACCGGCGCGTGGTGTTCAGTCCGTCGTTGATCACGGCATAGACGAAATAGGTCCCGTTCGGAACGCCCCGGGTGTCCCAGAGATACGCATTGCCGGGGTCGTTCTCGTCGAGTCCGCCGACGATCTGGGTTCCGTTGAACCCGACTGAGTCCGTGTCATAGAAGAACTGGATCGTCGCATTGTCGTCCGGATCGGTCGCCGCCCACGTGATGGCGAACCGGCCGTTCGACTCGTCGTCGGCCGCGATCTTCACGTTGTCGATGAAGAATTCGCGCGCGGTCGAGAACTCGTGCGGATCGATCCGGAAGTACTTCATCGTTCCGCCCCACGGTATGCCGTCGTTGGCGGGAACGCCCGGATCCTTCACCAGTGCCGGCAGGTCGAACACATACCGGTTCCAGCCGGTATTCACGATGATGTCCTCGGACGTCTGCACCTGCGAACCGCCCGTCGTCGTCTGCCAGAGGACGCGTGCAACCGAGCCCAGTCCGATGTCGCGGACGCCCGTGACCGACATCCTGAAGCTCAGGTTCCGGAAGCGGTTCGCGTCGATGGGGCTCATCGTGTTCTCGAAGAGGAAGAACACCGCAGGATCGGCGTTGCCGGCGGGGTTCTGACCGCGAAGGTGGTCGCCCCGTACGCCATTCGCGACCGAGTCGAGCAGGAACTGCGGGAAGCCGCCGGCGAGACCCGTCGTCAGCTGGATGTCGGACGCCTCGGCCATGTTCCAGGGGTTGTTGCGGATGAACGACGCGAAGTCGAGGCCGCCCTCTCCGTCAGGCTGAAGCACGTGGCAGATCGGCGGAGTATTGATCGTCAGCGGCCCGCCGCTGACCGTCGTGATGACCGTCGGAGATCCCGGGAGCGCCGTCGTGCCGGTGTTCACCGACACCCAGTCCACGCTGAAGTTGATGCCGGAAGCGTTCGCCGGATCGATCCGGAAGAGCTTGATCTGCCCGGTCCACGTCGGATCCGCGCTGACGTTCACCGAGTAGATGTTCGACCCGGCCGAAGCCGCGAAGGTAGCCGACGGATGGACGACGTTGTCCGCCGTCTGCCAGAAGACCTGCGCGGTCGACGCGCTCGACAGTGTCAGCTGGAACGAGACGCTCCGGTACACCGCCGAGTCGATCTGGGTCGCGACCGGAACATTGAGGTTGAAGAACGGATCGGCCGTGCTCGACGTGCCCGAGAACACACCACCCGAAACGGCCGGACTCGATATTCCGCTCGTAAAGACCACGTCGCCGGCGTTCGACATGTCCCACTGGTCATCGAAGACCATCGTCGCGTAGTCGCGCGACATCCGTCCGTGGACGAAGTAGTTCCCGGGCGCGTACTTCGAGAGCTCTACAGGCGCGGTCGTGGCGGAGTCTTCGCGAAGCCCGGTCGCGATCCGCTCGATGAAGCCGTTGTTGAAATCGTTGTCGCCGTCCAGGTACATGTTGATGACGGCGTTCGAACCCGGATCGTTCGGAACGAATGCCGTCGTGAAGGTCGTCGAGCCATCGCCGGTCGCCGTCAGCCGTACCCAGTCGATCTGGACCGTCGAGCCCGATGCCGCCGTGTGGTCGAGACGAAGTCCGGTCGCGGGCTGTCCGGCCCACGACGCGACGTCACCTGCGACGATCGTCGTCGTCGCGAGGTCGATCGTGTAGATTCGCCAGCCGGGTGTCGTCTGGACGAAGTTCGAAGCCGCGAAGCCCGAGACGAACGACGAGCCGGTGAACCAGAAGACCTGCATGGAGCTCGCAACGCTGACGTTCATCCGGATCGTGAAGTATCGGTACGTCGTCGTGTCGATCGGGAAGTACTTGCCGGTGCGGCCGTTGCGCTGGGTTCCCGTCAGACCGGGATCGAGCAGGAAGAGATTGGGGTCGTTCGAGGCCGCCGTGCACGAAAAGGTTCCGCCGGCGTATGCCGAGCCCGAAACGTTGAGCGACTCGTTGAGGTTGAAGTCCTCCGCGTTGTCCATGTCCCACGGATCGCCGAGCGTCTCGGTCGCGTAGTCGCGGCCGGCGGCGATCTTGTCGGCGGTGCCGTCGGGTTGGGTGACGGCGAGGGACAGCCCGGCCTGCGCGTGAACGGTCTTCGGGACGATCACAAGCAATGTCGCGGCGAGCAGGATGACGGCAACGAGGCTGAGCCGGGCGGGCGTGCGCATGGTGGAACTCCTCTGGGACGGAAAGCGGGCGAAGGGGCGGACCGGGCGAACAAATCGCATGTCAGCTTAGGAACCGCATCGTGAAACTGTCAACGTCTTCCCTCTGTGCCTTTGCGCCTTTGCGAGTCCTCTGCGTCTTTGCGAGAAACATGTTTGCGGACATGTTTCTCGCAAAGACGCAGAGGACTCGCAAAGTCGCAAAGAAGACTCCTGTTAGACTGACGGCTCATGTTCGACCCGGATCCACAACCCAGGCGAGCCGTGCCGATCGACCCCGACGACGTCCCTGCCGGCGACGGCGCCGGCGTCCCCGGCTTCGAGCGGATGGACGCACCGCAGGACTCGACCGTGCTCTCGCAGGTCACGCCGCGTCCTCCGACCGCCGCCGCCGACGGCGTCCTCGGAGGCACGGTCGCGGCGCCCGCACGCGTCCCCGGCAAGTTCCGCAGCCGCATCTGGCCATCGATCGCGGACATGGCCAGCAACGACGTCTACGTGCTGTCGTCGGCCATCGCCTTCAACGCGCTGCTGTCGTTCTTCCCGTTCGTCATCCTGCTGCTCGTCATCTGCCGCAACTTCCTGCAGTGGCCCGAGGGCTACGAAGCCGTATTCCGGCTCCTGCAGCAGGATTATCTTCCGATCTCGCAGGACTTCATCGTCAAGAACCTGCGCGTCGTCGTCGAAGGCAAGTTCAAGGAGGCCGCGACGCTTTCACTCGTCGCGCTGGCGTTCACGAGCTCGGGACTGTTCGCTCCGATCGAGATGGCGCTCAACCGCGCGTGGGGCGTCACCCAGGGCCGGTCCCTCATCCGCGGACGGGCAGTCGCGATGTTGCTGGTGGTGACGTGCGGGGCGCTGGCGCTCGGCTCGGTCTACATCACTGCCTATTCGCAGGACGTCCTGCACGCATGGCTTGGCACCTTTGCAGACTGGGCTCCAGTCCGCGTGTTGAGCACGATCGCGCTGCGGATCCTGATCTTTCCGGTGACGGTATCGATCTTCTTCGTGGTGTTCTGGGTGCTGCCGAACCGGAGGATCTACATCCGCGACGTGCTGCCGGTGGCGATACTTACCGGCCTGCTCTGGGAGGCCACGAAGTACCTCTTCATCTGGGTCGCGCCGAACCTTGGCTTCCGCGACGTGTACGGTCCGTTCTACCTGTCGGTGACGCTCGTCACGTGGGCGTACATCTCGGCAATGATCCTGCTGCTCGGTGCTAACCTGAGCGGAGCAATGTCGAATCGCAGATAAGAGCATCGCGGATCAAGCGGATGATGCGGATCGAGCGGATCTGACTTTCAATTCAGATCCGCTCGATCCGCAATCATCCGCGTGATCCGCGTTGCTCTTGTCTTCAGATGAAGACCCGCGCGATCCAGAAGCAGACGGCAGCGATCAGTGCTGCAGCCGGGATCGTCAGGATCCACGCCCAGACGATGGTGCCGGCGACGCCCCAACGCACTGCGGAGAGACGCCGGGTCATGCCCACGCCCGCAATTGCGCCGGTGATCGTGTGCGTCGTCGAGACGGGAATGCCCGCAAACGTCACACCGATGATCGAGATTGCCGCTGCAGTCTCGGCCGAGAATCCGCCGATCGGCTTGAGCTTCGTGATCCTCGAGCCCATCGTCTTGACGATTCGCCAGCCGCCGGCAAGCGTCCCGAGTCCGATCGCAGCGTGACACGCGAGCACGACCCAGAGCGGGATGTCCTTCGTCGCGCCGACGTCCATGCCCGAGAAAACGAGCACGCTCGCGACGATTCCCATTGTCTTCTGCGCGTCGTTGCCCCCGTGACCGAGGCTGAACAGCGCCGCGGAGACGAGCTGCCCCTTTCGGAAGAACCCGTCCACCTTGCCGGGTGACCAGTTCCGGAAGATCCACATCACCGTGATCATGATGATGCCGCCGAGCAACATTCCGACGAGTGGGGACAGGAAGATAAACAGGATCGTCTTCGTCCAGCCGCTCGCGATGATCGTCGAGAAACCCGCTGCCGCGACCGCCGCGCCAGCGTAGCCTCCGACGAGTGCGTGCGACGAGCTCGACGGAATGCCGAAGTACCAGGTGATCAGATTCCAGACCGTCGCCCCGATGACCCCGCAAAGGACCACCAGCAGCTTCATCGTCATGTCGTCGCCGATGAGCTTGAGGTCGATCATGCAGCCGCCGATGGTCTTGGCGACGGCCTCGCCAAGCACGAGGA
>CAZQBW010000241.1:0-8283 GCA_964591515.1 uncultured Clostridia bacterium | reverse complement strand
TGGGATCACCGGTCGTCGTCGCGTCCGTGATGTCGGCCGTCGTCGACGTCAGGTAGGGAAACGGTCCCGCCGGTGGAATGACCTCCGCGCCGGCGCACAGGTCGTTCGACGGCGGAACCTGCGGCGCACGCGGGTTTGCCGCCCATTCCTTTTCGCGCTCCGCTGCCCTCTGGCGCTTCACGTCCGCGATATCGTGCAGTTGCACGCCCTTCCACGCACGGTAGTCGTCGTAGACCACCTGCTGATCCCGTGTGAGCGGCTTGTTCTGCACCAGATCCGTGTAGATCGCCCGCGAGATCACCACGTCCGCCTCGAGCGTGTCGATCTCGAACCCCGCCTTGTAGTTGTTCAGGATCTTGGCTTCCTGTTCGCTGAACGGCTCGCCGCTGACCAGTTGCTTGTACAGATAGTCCAGCGCCGCGATCCGGGCCACGCCGAGAGTGTCGGCGCTCGGCGACGATGACGACGTCGCCACTTCGGCAGCCTTCTGCTGCACGGCAGCAACTGCCGGCGCTGGCTTCGGCTGCAGCCGCGTCGGACGCGCCGCGGCGAGCGCAAGCGGCTCGAGGACGGCGACCGAGACGACGAGGAGGAGGGCGATCCAGACGCACCTCAGCACGAGCGGGCGCGCGTACGAATGCGTGAGTTATTCATTTTTGTCTTCCTGGTGCTGAAGCGGGGTGAAGCGGACGACACCGGTGGGCGCAATACGCAGCTGGATATTGCACGTACGATCGCGCGCGGTCAACGCCGGACGGCCCGGAACCCGGTGCCTCCAATCCCGAATTTCCGTTGCGCCTCTGCGTCTTCACTCCGCGCCTCTGCGAGAAACTCGATTCGCTATTCGGTTTCCCGCAGAGGCGCGGAGTGAAGACGCAGAGGCGCAAAGACGCAAAGGTCTCGCAAAGTCTCAACGCCAAGCCTCGGATTCACGCTTATTTGCAGCCTTCGCTCCGCTGGTCTATCCTTCGCACCGCCCACCGAACCTGAGGACTCGACAATGACGGACGACTCGTCGACCCCCGAAACCGCGCTCGCCGGCGCGCGCCAAGCGCTCGATCGCGTTTCGGAGCACAATCGCAGCGCCATCGACCGCTGGCTCGAGATGCTCGGGCGCGAGCAGAAGACCGACTACCTCTTCGAGCTCGAGATGTGGGTGAAGTGCTTCGACCGGTTCTTCCGCGTCAAGAACCACCCGATGTCGGAGCAGGAATCGCGCGACATCGTCCGCCGTGACTTTTCGGAGGAGCTCAAGATCGTCCGCAACGTCTCGCTGCGCATGAGCCACCTCTGTACGGAGCTGATGTCCGAGGAACGAGCCGAGATAAGCCGGTTCGACCGATACATCGAGAACTACGTGAAGCGCGAATACGTGCTCGACGGATTCATCGAAAAGCTGATGCAGCAGCCATCCCCCGAGGACTCGCTATCGCTGCTCACCGAGTCGCTGACGGACCTGCGCGCCGTCGTCGACGACCTTGCACGGCTTCCGAAGGTCTCGTTCGTCGCCTTCACCTCGATCGGCAAGATCGTCAACCGGGAAATCAAGCGGTGCCGGTACATCGACCTGCTCATCGCATACAAATTCAAGCCCCAGTTCGACCGGATCGAGAATCACCGGCTCGCAGCCATCATCAAGGGAATCACGTCCGATCAGCTCCGTCAGGATTCGGCGAAGATCCTGCTCGAGCTCTTCCGGCTGCTGCGCTATCTGAACTTCATCGCCGACGACCTCGAGAAAGACAAGCCGCTCAAGAACTCGCTGCTCATCTTCTCGCTGATCAACTCGGAAGTGCGTCTCCTGCTCGAGTTCATCGAGAACAAGGTACTGAAGCTGCGCAACCTGCCGCAGGAGGTCTTCCAGGCCGTCGACTCGGTTTCCTACGCGCTCAACATGGAACTGAAGAAGATCTTCGGACGCGAGCTCGTCGGATTCGTCTACCTTCGACAGGCGCCGCCGATCTACGCGAAGGTCGAGAACAGTCACGGACTGCTGCGCGACGCATTCCAGCAGTCGGTCGTAGCCATCGCCCAGGTCTACGACCCCGAAATGCGTGGGGACGAGATCTTCCCGCAGTTCCAGACAAAGGTTGAGCAGTCGGTCACGATCCGAACGGAGATCTGGAAGTTGCTGGTCTACGTTCGCCAGTTCATCGAGAGTGGCACGAAGGAAGGCGTCGCACCGCTCATCGAACGGATTGCGCTCTTCCGCGACGTATCGCTCAAGTACCTGATGTACAAGGACTGGGACGCTTACGAGCAATTCCTCGAGGAGATCATCGTCGCGCGCACAATCGACGAGGTGAACGAAGTGCTGCACCGCTTCGCGGTCTTCCTCGAGACACTACTCGGCCAGGTCAACATGCGCGCCGTGCTTGCCGACCATCCGTTCGACTATCCGGACGTGGAGTAGGTCCACAGATCAACACAGATAGACACAGATTCAGATCTGCTTCTGATCTGTGTTCATCCATTCCAAATCTGTGAAAATCTGTGTTTGCAGGAACCATCCGAAGCAACTCGCGTCTAGAGGCGCAGGAGGATGGTTATGAAACGCTCGTCCATTGTCGCCTTCGCGCTCTTTGCGGCCACCTCGGTCGCGTCGTGGTACGTCCTCGCCGGAACGGCGACGCCCGTCGCAGAAGCTCACAACGGCCCGGGAGCCGGCGAGCTCCGCATTCTGGCTCCCGACGGCACACCCGCCGGCTTCTGCCCTCTCGAACACACCGATGTTCGTGCCGAGATCAGCGGCTTCATTTCACGCGTCACCCTCACACAGCGGTTCGGAAACACCTCGAAGGAGCCCGTCGAGGCCATCTACGTCTTTCCCCTGCCCGACAGGGCAGCCGTCGACCGGATGACGATGAAGGTCGGCGATCGAACGGTCGTCGGCAAGATCAAGCGCCGCGAGGAGGCCCGAGCGCTCTACGACGCCGCGCGCAACGCCGGCAAGGCCGCAAGCCTGCTCGATGAAGAGCGCCCCAACATCTTCACGCAGTCCGTCGCAAACATCATGCCCGGCGAGAACATCGAGATCACGATCAGCTACGTGGATATCCTCGCCTACGAGGATGGTACCTACAGCTTCGTCTATCCGATGGTCGTCGGACCGCGTTACATCCCCGGCAACCCGACCGGTCAGACAGGCGGCGGCTGGTCGCCCGACACCGACAAGGTGCCCGATGCGTCGAAGATCACGCCTCCGGTCGCAGTACCCGGCACGCGCGCCGGACACGACATTTCACTGGAAGTGACCCTCGACGCTGGCGTTCCGATACTGGACGTGGCGTCGACACTCCACGAAGTCGACGTCCAGCGCACGTCGAATCGCTCCGCATCCGTGGCGCTCAAGACGAAGAACGTCCTTCCGAACAAGGACTTCGTCCTTAAGTACTCGGTCGCCGGCGGCAAGATTGCGGATGCCGTGATGGCGCACCGCGACGGCGACGAAGGATTCGTCACGCTCATCCTCCAGCCGCCCGATCGCATAGCCGCCGAGGACGTCGCGCCGCGCGAGCTCGTGTTCGTAGTCGATACGAGCGGCTCGATGAGCGGCTTCCCGCTCGAGAAGGCGAAGGAGACGATGACTTTGGCGTTCGAAGCGCTTCGCCCGGATGACACGTTCAATCTCATAACGTTCGCCGGCGACACGGCGGTGCTCTTCCCCGCTCCGGTGCCGGCATCCGCGGCAAACCTCGCGAAAGCGAAGGAGTTTCTCGAGGGCAGGCGCGGCGGTGGCGGGACTGAAATGATGACCGCCATCCGCACTGCGCTCGATCCCTCCGACAGACAGGATCACGTGCGGATCGTGTGCTTCATGACCGACGGCTACGTCGGCAACGAGGGCGAGATCCTCGCCGAGATTCAACGCCATCCGAATGCCCGCATCTTCTCGTTCGGCATCGGCAATTCCGTCAATCGGTACCTTCTGGACCGGATGGCCGTCGAGGGTCGCGGCGAGGTCGAGTACGTATCGCTCGCCGACGACGGGTCCGCCGCGGCCCGGAAGTTCGCAGAGCGTGTGCAGAACCCGCTCCTCACCGACATCTCAATCGACTGGGGCGGTCTGCAGCTCGTCGACGTCTATCCGTCGCGAGTGATGGACCTCTTCAGCGCGAAGCCGATCGTCGTCGTCGCCAGATACACCGCGCCCGGCAGTGCCACGGTTAAGGTCCGGGGCAAGCAGGCCGGTCGCGAGGTGGTTCGCGAGATTCCGGTGGACCTGCCGGCCGTCGAGAAGTCGCACGACACGCTGGGCGTGCTCTGGGCGCGACAGAAAATCGACGATCTCGAGCGACAGGACTTCGCTGGCGTCCAGAACGGCAATCCGCGGGCGGAGATCAAGGATGCGATCACCGAGCTCGGATTACGTCACGGCCTGATGACTCGCTTCACATCGTTCGTCGCTGTCGAGGAGATGGTGATCAACCAGGGCGGACAGACCCGTCGCGTGGAAGTTCCCGTCGAGTTGCCTGACGGCGTGGACTACGATGGCGTCTTTGGGGCTGACAAACAGGACGCAAAGCGAATGGTTCACGCGAATGGCAGCGGCAGCGGCGGAGTTTCGGGAGGCGTTTCGGCCGGATACATCGGTGGCGTTCCGGCTAGCGTTCCCGCGGCGAAGTCCGTCAACCGTGCACCGGCGCGCGAGGAGAAACCGATCAGTGCCGACGCAGTCTCGGACGAGCCGGCGCCGCCGCCGGAGCCTTCGTACCGCGTCAAGCTCGATTCGTCTCTCTCTGCGATGGTCGCGTCGAAGCGTACCGGTACGGTCGAAGTTCAGATATTTCTCGCTAACACATCCGACGAAACGAGGAAGGCGCTGCAGAAACTCGGCGTCGAGATCCTGCTCGAGCCCAGGAGCGGAAAGATGGTAATCGCCCGGATACCCATCTCGAAACTCGAGGAACTGGCGAAGCTCGTCGCGGTGACGTACGTGACCGAGTACCTCGGCTGATCACCGCTCACAACCGGGACGGCAAGACACGGAACCCCGAGCGGTAGCGAGGGGCCGGCCATCAAATCCGAGGCCTCGGACTTGATGGCCGGCCACTCGCTACCGCTCGGGGTTCTGGTCAAACGGAGCCGCAAGTCTGTGCTATAGTCGGGCCGTTCAATTGAGGGGCAAACTGGTTCATATCTGTGAAAAATAAAGGTTGGCGATCGACATGAAGATTGTGAATCGAGTGATCGTGTTTGCGGCATGCTGGCTCCTTGCTGCGCCACTTGCCGGAGTGTCGGCAGAAAAGCGGGGTCTCGAGCTCGAGACCCCGGCAGCCACCGCGGGCGTGCCGCTGCCGGACGCCGAGCTCATCTTCGGACTGACGACCACGAACCGTCTGATCAGTTTTGCGCCTGGAGCCCCGAACGTCCTGCTCAGCAACGTTGCGATCGCCGGGCTCGGTATCGGCGAGAACGTCATCGGCATAGATTTTCGGCCGGCGACCGAGGAGCTCTACGGAATCACGGACGGCAGCCGAGTTCTACGGATCGACGTCTTCACTGGAGCCACGACACAGATCGGGCCGGGTTTTCTGCCGACCCTGGTTGGCACGAGCTTTGGCGTCGACTTCAACCCGACCGTCGACCGGATTCGCGTCGTCAGCGACCTCGACCAGAATCTCCGCATCAACCCGGACACGGGATTGGTTGCCTCGACGGATCTCGCGCTCCACTACGCGGCCGGGGATCCGAACTTCGGCGTGAGCCCTAACGTTTCCGGCTCCGCCTACTCGAACAATTTCCCCACTGCGACCTCTACGACGCTATACGGCATCGACTTCAACACGGACGCGCTCGTCATCCAGAATCCGCCGAACGACGGCACGTTGACGACGGTTGGCGGCCTCGGTCTCGACACATCGGACCTGGTCGGATTCGACATTCAATCGCGCTCCGGTACGGGTTTCGCGTCTCTCACGGCGCCGTTCAGCCCGTTCTCGCAGCTCTACACGATTGATCTCGGGACAGGACTCGCGACTCTGATTGGAACCATAGCCGGTCTTTCGCCTGTTCGCGACATTGCCGTGTCCATCGGTCTCAAGCGTGGTCGCGACACGATTGGCACGTACATCTCCGGCACCGGTGCCTGGTTCCTGCGCAACACGAATGACGCGGGGCCGGCCGACGTGTCCTTTGTCTTCGGACCGGGCGGATCGGTCGTGCCGGTCACGGGCGACTACGACGGTGACGGCGATGACACGGCGGGTGTCTACGATCCGGCAACGAGCGTCTTCTTCCTGAAGAACACCAACGCGAGCGGCGGGGCGGATCTCGCCTTCCAGTTCGGGGCCGCGGCCGGCGGTTACCAGCCGCTAGTCGGCGACTGGAACGGTAACGGTGAGGATACGATCGGGCTCTACAACCCGGCGACCGGGTTCTTCTTCCTGAAGAACACGAATCAGTCCGGCGTTGCGAACCTGATCTTCTCGTTCGGAGCGGGCGGCGCAGGGTTCATCGCCATCGCCGGCGACTGGAACGCCGACGGCATCGATACGGTGGGTCTGTACAGCCCCGCCACGGGGACGTTCTTCCTCCGAAACACCAATTCCACGGGTCCGGCGGATGTCTTCTTCGGCTACGGATTCACGGGAGCCCGCCCGGTGGCCGGCGATTATGACAACAATGCAGCGACGTCGATCGGCATCTACGACACCGTGAACAGTTCGTTCTTCCTGCGGAATTCGAACAGTTCGGGTCCGGCGGACATCGTCTTTGGATACGGTTCGTCGCCGTCGACACCGATCGTCGGCGATTGGGACGGTCAGTAGGGTCGCACAAGCGGGCGATCCGCGGCTTTCCAGTCTCCTTTCACGGCCCGTCCCTCACCTGGGATGGGCCGTTTTGGTCTTCGATGCTGTCGGAGTAACGGAGAAGTGGAGGCCGGACAACCCGAAGGGTCGTGAAGATAACCCAACGAAAGCCAGGGCACGGCGCCGACGCTGTCAGGGTCACTCCGTGCGCCTGGCCGGCTCCCTTTCCGCTGACTCGTTTTGAGCGGTAAGTCCCGCGCCAACATGGGCTTGACGAGCCAACGCGATCCCGTATGATGGGATCGACTTACGAGGCTGACACGTCAGCATTCCAGTTCCAATCTTCAAGGCGCGGTTCCTGCATAAGGCGCAGGGCCTTGGGCCGCGTTGCTCGCTTCGCTACCCGGAATACCGGGAGTTTAGAAGCAGGCCCTGACGATGCCGCGTATACCGCTCGGGTCGGGGCTCGACACGAAATCCAGATTTTCGAGGAGAAACCCGATGGACTCACGAACCAGACGACCCGTTCGGCGGGCACTGGCGATGTGCTGCCTGCTGTTGGCTGTCGGAACCATGATTCCGGTCGACGGTACGGCGGCCGCGCGGACCGCGCGTCTCGCACTCCAGGGCTCTACGAAGGCGACCGACTATCAGCGTCTCAATGAACTTGGGCTCACGATCACGCGACTCAAGGAGCGCCTCGTCACAGAGCCGAACAACACCCAGCTGCGTGGCAAGCTGAATGCGGCCCTGACCGAGTACAACGCGATCTCGGCATCCCTTGGCGGCGACCAGGCCGCCCAGGTTGGTCCTGATTCCGGCGCCGAGGCGGCACCCGAGGGTACAGGACCGGCTCTCCCGCCGAACTGCACTCCGGGCGTGACCGGATCGGGCTCGAACATGACTCCGGTCGCGATTCCGGACAGCGGCGGCCCGGTTGCAACGTCGACGATCACGATCGCCGGCGCGGGTACGTACATCTTCGACGTGAACATGTTCACGAATCTGACCCACACTTTCCCGTCCGACCTCGACATGACGCTCCAGTCTCCGGCCGGAACGATCGTGACGTTCTCGAGCGACAATGCCGGTTCGAACGTGAATGCGTTCGCCGGCACGACGTGGGACGACGACGCCAATCCCGGTGGGCAGGTGCCGTACGCGACGAATGCGGGCCTCGTGAACGACCATCCGTACGTCTCGGGCACGGCCGCGACGACCCTCGCTCCGGAGGAGGCTTTTGGTGCCTTCATCGGCGAGGACCCGAACGGAACGTGGACCATCACGATGGACGATGACGTCGGCGGTGACACGGGAACGCTCAACAACTGGTCGTTGAGCATTCTGACGCTGGCTGCGCCTCCCGTGAATGCGGCGCCGGTAACGGTCGCGAACATGACGCCGGTGGCGATTCCCGACAGCGGTGGCCCGGTTGCAACCTCCACCATCACCATCGCCGGTGCGGGGACGTACCTGTGCGACTTGAACATGTTCACGAACCTCACGCACACGTTCCCGTCGGATCTGGATA
>CAZQBW010000240.1:0-8305 GCA_964591515.1 uncultured Clostridia bacterium | reverse complement strand
CCATGCGGGGATCCTCCGGGGTCTAGCGGCCGCCAATACTACCAAAGGGCGCAACCCGCGTGTGTCAACGCTCGATCATGAGGGGCGAGACCGTGGGCACGCGACCTCCGCGTCTCTGCGAGACCTTTGCGTCTTTGCGAGTGCTTGGCGTCTTTGCGGGAAATCAGACTGGAGAAATAACGATGACGATGCATGAGAATGACATTGCGAAGGCGGTCATTAACGCGGCCCTCTCCATTCACCGATACCTCGGCCCCGGTCTTCTCGAATCGCTGTACGAGGCCGCCTTGGAACATGACCTTGAGGAGCTTGGTCATCTCGTCGCCCGACAGCGAGGGCTTCCAGTCGTCTACCGGTCCGTTCGACTCGCTGCTGGCTACAGTCCGGACCTCGTCGTAGATCAACGCGTCATCGTCGAAGTGAAAGCCATCGACGGCATTGCTCCGGTTCACCGACAGCAGCTCCTGACATATCTGAAAGTAAGCGGCCTGAAGCTCGGTTTGCTGCTGAATTTCAACACTGCCCTAATGAAGGACGGGATCATTCGGATGGTGAACGGGCTGGAAGACTAGTTTTTCGCAAAGACGCAAAGCACTCGCAAAGGCGCAAAGGCTCAGAGACACAGAGGTTCCGCAGAGCCGCGGAGGTGTCGCCAAGACGCCAAGTAAGACAGAAAAAGGGGGGCCCCGCGGCCCCCCTTTCCCTTTTGATCAAGACTCGCCTAGAAGATGAACTTCAGTGCGAGCTGGACCTGACGACGGCCAGCCTTGGAGGCAGTGACGATCTCGTCAGCAGCGACTCCGCTGTTGAACAGCGAAATGTCAGCATTGCCACCGTTGACGAACAGGTTGGCGTGGTTGAAGACGTTGTAGAACTCCGCACGGAACTGCAGGCCATAGCGCTCCGTGAACTCGAAGTTCTTGTAGACACCACCGTCCACGTTCCAGAAGCCGGGGCTCTTGAACGTATTCCGACCAATCATGTTGGACGGGAACGGACCGTAGTCGCCGACGGGCAGGCCGAAGTATTCGTTGACGGCCGCATTGCCGGTCGCCGTGCCGATCTGACCGAGCTGATTGGTCAGGTCGATGTAGTTGAATACGTTCGGGTTCTCGCCCGGCGTCTCACGCGGGTTGCTGGATCCTTCGGTCTGCAGGCCGCCCGTGGTGCTGAGGCGCGGGCAAGCGACGAAGACTCCGTTCGTGCAATCGAACACCGTGAACGGCGAGCCCGTGCGTGCCGTGAAGATGTACGTGATCTGCCAGCCGTCAAACACGTGCTTCTCCCAGCCATCGGCACTCTTGGCGAACGGAATGTCCCAGATACCCGACGAGACGAACCGGTGACGGACGTCGAAGTCGGAACTGCCGTAGTCGAGGTCCGGGTTGTTCGGGTCGAGGTAGCCGAGGTTGAAGTTGTTCCCCGACTCGGAGAACGTCGACGACAGGTTGTCGAGCGCGTGCGACCAGGTGTACTTGGCCTGGAACTGCAGGCCGGTTTCCCCGATCTGGCGAGAGTCGAGGCCGAAAGTCACCCCGTGGTAGTTCGACCGACCATCGCTTGCGCGCGTGTTGATGAGACCGTAGCGCGCATTCGAGTAGGCAGAGCCGTTGCTCGGCTGAACGTTCGGAATCGCCGCCGGAGTGAACGGCAGGTTGTAAGCAACCGCCGAACCCGGAAGGTTCCGGCGGACGATGCTGTAGAGGTCAACACCGTGCGAGCCAGAGTACTCGACCGAAGCGACGAGGTTTCCCATGAACTCGTGCTCGAGCGCTGCGCTCCAGAAGTGCGCGTAGGCCGTGTTGATGTTCTGGTCGACGTGCCGGAGCGACGTGCGAGGAATTGTGGCCTGACCCGTGCCAGAGAACGGGCCGAGCGGATCCGTGATGATCGGCGCGCCACCGGCCGGTGAAAGCGAGACGACCGCGTAGTTGGGCGGATTCTGAATGACGTTAAACGTCACGTTGCCGAAGTTCCGCTCGTAGGAGAGGCCGTAGCCGCCGCGAAGCGACGTCTTGCCGTCTCCGAAGACGTCCCAGGCAATGCCGATACGCGGGCCGAAGTTGTTCCAATCCTGTCTCCACAGTCGGCCGTCAGGCGCATCCGCGGAGAGAAGCACGGAGCCATTGGCAACCTGCTCTTCGATCGTCGCGCCGGGACCATAGTAGAAGTTGGAGTCGAGGCTCTGATCCTTGTTGTGCTGCACGCCGAAGTAGTCCCAGCGGAGGCCCAGGTTCAGCGTGAGCCGCGGGTGGATCTTCCACGAGTCGTTCACGTAGAGCGCGAACTCGTTGTAGCGGTTGTTCCGGCCGAACTCCGGGAAGCCCGTCGGAAGATCGATGATGTCGCCGGGGAAGCGGCCCTTCGGATCGATGGCGGCATTGAAGTTCCGGTAGAGACCCTTCGTGAAGTTCTCGAGACCGCCGCCAAGCGTCGATCCGAGCTGCTCGGTTGCGTTCTGGTATGCACCGAAGACGCGGTTGTCATTGATTCGGACATACGAACCGCCGAAGCGGAGCGCGTGGTCGCCGAGCGTCCACGTCTGATCCTGATAGAACTGCATCAGGTTCTGCGGGCCACCGAACGGAATGCCCGAGCCCGGGCTGTACGGCAGGTAGCCAGGCAGCGCGATGAGGTCGCCGCTGGGCGTGCGGCTCGCGACGGAGCCGGACGACAGGTAGAGCGTCGGTCCCGGAGGCGTGTCGGCGAGCGGCTGGTTGTTGTTCAGTCGGTTGTACACGAACTTGGACTGCGAAACGAAGTTGTCGCTCCAGACGTGCGTGACCGATCCGAGGATGTTGTTGTTGAACTGCGTCGAACCCGTATCGAAGCCCGCGTACGGGCTCGTCGCGTTCGTGCCCGCGAAGAAGTCCTGGCTCTGCAGCGCATAGCGCACGTAGAGCGACGTCTTGTCGGTCCAGTTGTAGTCGCCACGACCGACGATCTGGTAGGAGTTCTGCGGGAGACCGCCACCCGCGTCACTCGGCACCGAGTAGATCACCTCGCCGAGGATCGGCAGGCCGGCAGGCAGCGCATTGAACACGGGACCGCCGACCAGATCGCTCCGGTACAGCACGCGGCCATTGATCGGCGTACGCAGCGAGTAGCCACCGAAAAACTGCTGGATAACCGGCGCCGAAGCCCCAATCCAGTCCGCCGTCGGCACGAACGCCGAGGTCGTGTCCTGGCTGCGGACGCGAAGCCACTCGATCGAGTTGAAGAACAGCAGCTTGTCCTTGACGATCGGGCCACCGATCGAATATCCGAACTGGTTGCGCGTGAAGACGCCCTTCTTGGTCTCGGTCTCACCTGTCTGCGGATAGAGCGCATTCAGGCCGTAATCCTTCGAGGCGAGCCTCGAAAGACGGTTGAATTCGTAGATCGTGCCGTGGAACTCGTTCGTTCCCGACTTCGTGGCGACGTTGACGATACCGCCACCGGCACGGCCGAACTCGGCCGAGAAGTTGCTCGTGAGGACCGAGAACTCCTGCACCGCATCGAGCGGCACGTCCTGGCCAACGACAGCCGTGAACTGATCGTTGTTGTCAGCGCCGTCGAGGAGCACGTTCGTGCTCGCGGCGCGCTGGCCGTTGATCGCGAAGCCCGCACCGCGGCCCGACGGATCCGTCGGCGAGACGTTGCCGGACAGCACCAGCAGCGAATAGGGGTTACGGGTGATCGTCGGAAGCTCCCTGAGCTCCCTCTGCGAGACGACGGTCTGGAGGACCTGGTTCTCGGTGTTCACCTGAACGCCCTGGTCGCCAGCAATGACGTCGACCTGCTCGCCGCCGCCCGAGACGGCCAGTTCAAAGTCGAGCGTCGTGCGCGAGCCGACGTTCACCGCGGCGCTCTGCTCTTTCGCGCCGAATCCCGCACCTTCGACCTTGACGTCGTATGTGCCGGGACGCAGATTCGTGATGTTGTAGTTGCCGTCACCCGACGTCGTGGTCGTGCGCGAAGCGCCCGTGTCCTTCAACGTCGCGGTGACAGTGGCTCCGGCGATGACCGCTCCCTGCGGATCGGTCACCGTACCCCCGAGCTGACCGGTTTCGACCTGCGCAAACGCAGAGGTCGGAACCAGAAGCAGCGCGAGCGTGAGAACCAGCATTTTGCTGATACCCGTGCTCGTCAGGCACTGTCTGATGGATCTCATTCTCTGTCTCCTCGTGAAGAGTCGTATTTGAGTGCTCGTGCTTCACCGACGTGGGGCACGGGCTGTCGGAGTTCTGCCGAGACTCTCTTCTGGGTCTCGTCTCCTCGGCCTCAATCGTCAAGCTCTCGAATATGCTTCT
Source organism: uncultured Clostridia bacterium (assembly GCA_964591515.1). Classification (GTDB taxonomy): domain Bacteria; phylum Acidobacteriota; class Blastocatellia; order UBA7656; family JADIYM01; genus JADIYM01. The sequence goes on along the minus strand of CAZQBW010000240.1, from coordinate 4,013 downwards.
GAAATGGGCCGCGCCTTCCAGATAGCAAGAACGAGGCCACAGGAATTCCGAGATTCCGTCCTACTGGTAAACGTCTGTAAAGAAAAGCATTCGACACATGCTGACTGGCATGTCGCGAGGCCGATCTGGGCGCTTCATTTCAGAAATTCGTAAGGAACCTACGAAAATATGGATTCGGGCGGGATTGGCCAGACGAGGGTCCGGGAACCGCAGCCGGAGCGAGTGCCCGCAGCCCGAGCTATGGCGTCCAGGTTCTGCTAGCGGCCATCAAAGGGAACCCTCTCGCTCTTCAGATCCCCGATGCTCGGCCGTTTCGTTCAGCGAACCGGGTCCGGCTGCCGCTGATACCAGACGATGTAATCGCCGTCGTCCGCCTTCGAGGAATAGGCGACAGCCGTGTAACCCGCAGAACGCATCGGCGTTGCCGGTAACTCATAGAGCGCATTGTTCGAAAGCAGGATCCCGCCCGGTCTGAGCATCGTCGCGACGTTCGCCAGCGCAAGCGACTGCTCGAAGACGTCGTAGTACACGAGGATGTTCGTGGCGATGACCAGATCGAACTGCTCCGATGCCGCAAGTCCTTCCGGACGTTGAAGAACGACGTTCAGATCCGCGGGACGTATCAGGGCGACGACATCGGGCCGAATCTCGATCGACCGGATTCGAACCGTCGACAACCCCTCCGGCGACGTCACCGATGAAACCCGGCCGATCCGGTCGCCGAATCGCTCCCAGTAATTCACGAGCCCCGGATCCCATCCGGCCTCCAGATCTCGCGGCAGATGAACCACATACGGGCTGCCAGCCGCGGCGCGGCGCCCAGCGGCCGCAAGATGCGCATTGATCCGGTCGCTGAGGTCGAACGTCGTCAACCTCAGGTCGCCTTCATTAGCCAGGCCGAGCCGCCGCAACGAGTCGATCACCGCGAATGGCTGGATCGTCTGCTGCGGATACACGTCATACCCCTCGCCCTTGTCGGTGAAATCCAGTCCGGGACCGACGATGGCGATGCGCCGGACACTCCCGGCGGTGAGAATCCCCTTCGCCTTCAGTTCCTCCAGAGAGCGTTCGATGCCGTAGTCCGGTGACAGTGACGTGTCCGATGACAGCCCGCGCTCCCGGTAGAGCGTCGAGCGCTCGGCGAACACCGCTGAAGAGTCGCCGGCAAGGCGCGCCGCCGCAATCGCCCGATTGTAGGAATCCCCCTCGCGCAGGAACCGCTTCGTACTCTCGAGAATGTAGTTCTGGGTCTCGTCCAGACCCGCAGGCGTAGTCGGGTTGATTCCCTTTCGTTCGACGACCGAACGCGCGAACAGCAGCCGCTCATTCTGCCCGGGCTTCGCTATTCCGGCAGCAAGATCACGAATCCGCGCAAGGATCACGTCCTCTGGCGTTCGGCCCTCCTGCATTACGCGGGCGATCTCGCGCGAAGTCGCGCGCGGCTGCTTCGTGAAACTCACCCCGAAAAGCATGAAGTTGACGATCGAGTCTTCGTCGCCCTGCCCGAGACGCTTCCGGATATCGGCGTCGCGACGAGCCACCCAACCAGGCCACTCGACGGCCAGGGCCTCGAGGGACTTTCCCTCGAGACCCGCCGGCAATCTGCCGGCAAGTCCCTCCAGAACCGGTTTCGCAGCGGCGAACGGAATGTTTACCGTCACTATGGCCTTGGCCTGCGGCTGGGCAACCGCTCGCGCCGGCGCCCTTCGCGCCGGCTTACGCACCTGCGGCGATGCGGGTTCAGGGATAGCGACCGCACAGACAGCGATCAGCGTCGCAATGGCGATCCGCCCGCGGAGGCGATGTGACGTTCTCTTCATGGCGCGGCAGGATACACCGGGCCGGAACCGTACGGCGAGTCGAGCAGTTCTACCTCGATGGCCTGCGCGCCTCCGGGACCGTCGCCGATCTCGTATCGTACGCGCTGACCCGTCTCGAGCGCGCGAAACCCCTCGCCGAGAATCTGCGAGTGATGAACGAAGATGTCGCTGCCTCCGTCCTCCCGGATGAAGCCGTAGCCTTTCGCCCGGCTGAACCACTGCACGACTCCGAAGTGCGCCATGGCTGCTTCAGCGGGACGGGGCGCCACGTACGACGCCACGCACGAGTCGTCCCGGCTCCAGCAGGGCCGCCGTCGCGCGTCGAACGCCGTCGGTCGGGAGAGCGTCTATGCGCTCCGCGTAGCGCTCGACCGTGTCGAGGGGAAGCCCGAAGGCCGAAGACCGGACGTAGGCCACCATCATGTCGGCGCAGCGTCCGGTGGCCAGCACCCACGAGACGATTGCACAGCGGCGGCCAGCCGCTATTTCTTCGGCCGACCAGGAAGCCCCGGCAACGCGTCCGAGCTCGGCTACCACTGCGGAGCGCGCCGCCGCTTCCGATTCCGCGAGCGAAACGACCGTGCACAAGGCGGCTCCAGCCTGTCGCCGTCGCTCGAGACCGCACGTGACGCCAAGAACGGAGCTCGGCTCGGGCAACGCCGCCACTCGAAGCTGGACGGATCGTAGCGCTATCTCGATGGCTTCGAGGGCGTCCCAGTTTCCGCCCGGCGTGACGGCACCAGTCACCGCGACCGTCGTGGCCGAAGGGACAACGGTTGCGACTTCGGAAATCGTGCTCGGCGCCGGCACAACCGGGGATGCCAACCTCTCGCCCTCAGGACGGTCGAACCCGTCGACGACGAACCTGGAGACCAGCGACGATCCGTCGGTGTCCCCGACGATCCCGACGAGCGGATAGAGCGCCTGAACACTCTTTGCGTACCAAGCCCGAACCGATTCGTCAGTCTGTTTCGCGACGGTCTCTGGCAGCCCCTCGGCCGCAACGCCATACGAATGCGTCGGGTATCGGCCCTGCCAGAAAAGGTCGACGGCGCCCACGGACGGAGGAACGCGCGACGGACGCTGGTCGGCGAGAAGCCTCTCGCGCTCGCCCAGGACGGCAACCGTCTCGAACTGCGGACTTTCGACCATGTCGATCAGGACCGGCACGACGAGTTCCGCGTTCCGCGAGAGCACCTCGACGACGACACCGAAGAAATCCGGCTCGTTCACGATTCGAACCGTGCCGCCCGAGCGCTCGATGGCGAAGAGAAGCGCGTCGCCGGGGTACCGCTTCGAGCCCCGCAGCATCGAGCGGAGCATGAGCTCTGTGATTCCGCGATTCGCCGGTGACTCGGCCGCCCGACCCGACGGAAAGAAACAGCCGAATGCCACGACTGGCTGTGATGCGTCCTCGCGCACGAACGCCTTTGGACCGTTCAGCGTCGAAAAGTCGCGGACGGGCAGCGGTACCGGCACGAGCACGCTGTCGGCCCGCTCGCCCGACTTGCCGCGCTCGTCACCTTCGGGTGCGCGAGGCATCGACGGACGGTCCCGGATCTCGCCCGCGGCAACCTCTCTCTGAATTCCCGGAGCCCAGACGTTCACTCGCGACGCGTAGGCTTCGAACGTGGCAGGTCTCGCCATCCCTCCAGGCGGCATCGACTCGACGATCGAGGCTCCAGGCAGAGTGAACATTCGCGCTGCGACGGACTGAACCTCGGCTGACGTGACTGCTCGAATACGCCCACGGAGCTTCGAGTCTGCGGTGACGTCGCGAGAGCCTAGCTCGAGACGGACGAGATCGATGGCATCGTCGTCCGCGCGCGACCGCCTAAGGATGTTCGCGAGCTCGGCCTGATTGACGGCTCTCTGGAGCTCGGCGTCTGAAAGCCGCTCGCGCCGCAGACGGTCGAGCTCGCGCCACATGATGGCGGACGCATCGTCGATGCGTGCGGCATCCGCCGCGATGAAGATCGAAAGGCCGCGCCGAGAGCCGACCCACGCCATCTGTGCCGAGACGTCGAACGCGAATGGCGCCTCGCCGTACGCAAGTCTCAGCCGCGAAGTCCGTCCGACCCCGAGCGCAGCTGCGAGAACGTCCACGACCACGCCGTCCGAGGCCGCCAATGTTGGCGGATCGAAGGCAATTGTCACGTTCGCTGGCCCAATCGCTCCCTGCCGGACGACGTA
>CAZQBW010000239.1:6803-8412 GCA_964591515.1 uncultured Clostridia bacterium | reverse complement strand
CTGGCCGCCGGGGTGGCGGCGCTGGCCGCGGCCGAGATCGTCCGGGCGCGTACCGTTCCAGTCGCGGCTCCAAGGAAGAAGGGGCACGCCGCCGCAGCACCCGCGCTGGATGACACGGCGGCGATCGTGCTTGCTGCGGTGACCTCCGGATTGATGCTCGCCTTCAATCGAGCCTTCTGGAGCTTCGCGACGATCGCCGAGGTCTACACGCTCAACACGCTGATGGTCGCCATCGTCGTGTTTGCGGTATTGCGCTGGCGTGCCGAAGCACTCGCCGGGCGCCGGCGCGACGCGATTCTCATTCTCGCTGCCGGGATATTCGGACTCGCGCTTGGCGTGCACCACGTGACGGTGCTGGTTTGGACGCCGGGCCTCGCGTTCCTCGTCTGGCGGACCGCCGACCGCGAACGGATTGCATGGCGCCTCGTCGGCCTGGCAGCGCTCGCGGGACTGGCGGGACTCGCCGTGTACGCGTATCTGCCGATGGCGGCGTCGCGCAATCCGGTCCTGAACTGGGGAGATCCGGATTCGGCGGGCAGGCTCTTCCGTCACGTTTCAGGCTGGATCTACCAGGCGAATCTCTCGGGCGGAGGCGCGCGTCTCGGCGATCAGGTCGCCGAGCTCCTGCGCATCGCGGTCCGGCAGTACGGCCCCTGGTGGCTGCCAGCGGGATTCGCGCTCGTCGCTGCCGGCGTAGTGCGCCTCGCGCAACGCGACCGCGCGCTGCTGTGGGCATTTGCGCTCGTGGCCGCGTGCGCGACGGCCTATGCGCTCGCGTACGACATCGCTGAAGACACCGAGGCGTACTACCTTCCGGTCTTCCTGGTGTTCGCGCTCGTGGCCGGCCCGGGCTCGGTCGAGCTGCTCGACCTCGCGCGGCGTCTCGGACGACCGTACCTGGCGCCAATAGCCGTGGCGCTGGTTCTCGTCGTAGCACTGGCGGGAAACCTGCCGTATTCGAATCGGCGTGGCGATAACGTGGCAAGCGATTACGTCCGCAATGCGCTCTCGACTGTTGAACCTGGGGGCACGCTGCTGACCGAGGACTGGCAGCTCTATTCGCCGATGCTCTACACGCTCGAGGTCCAGGGAGAGCGCCCGGACGTCGTCGCGATTGACGTGAACCTCCTACGCAGGAGCTGGTACGTCGAGTCGATCCAGGCGCGGTATCCGGGCCTCGCGGGCGGGGCGTCGCCGGACGTCACCGTCTACCTTCAGGATCTGCTGGGCTGGGAGGCCAATCCGGACCTGTACGCCAAGGACGCGAAGCTCAGTGAGCGAATTGACGGCCGCTACCGGGCGATGATCCTCGCGCTCATTGCCGAGCGCGCGCGCCGGGGGCCGGTCTACGTGACACAGGAACTGATCGCCGGGAACAGCGGGCTGGCGCAGGCTATCGGTTCGACGTGGCAGGCCGTTCCGCATGGACTCGTATTCCGGCTCTATCCGGACAAGGCGTTTCACGAGCCGCCGCCGTTCGAGCTGGACACGAGCAGCTTGACGAACTCATCGCGGCGTGCGGAATCCGACGACGTCGTCGAGTTGAAGGTGCGCCCGGCATACGCTGGCATGCTCGTGAATCGCGGGCTCTACTTTGCGGTACACGGAA
>CAZQBW010000239.1:0-6703 GCA_964591515.1 uncultured Clostridia bacterium | reverse complement strand
CCCTGGAAGATCCCGTGGTGGGCGACCATCCAGTGGTTCGCCTCCGTCACGAACGGCTTGAGGATCGCCGCGGCGATGTCCGGATGGTTGTAGGAACCGAGCGTGTCGCCGATGTCGTGCAGAAGCGCGCAGACGACGTATTCGTCGTCGCGTCCGTCGCGGTGCGCGAGTGTCGCAGTCTGCAGGCAGTGGGTCAGCCGATCCACCGGGAAACCGCCGTAGTCGCCGTCGAGCAGCCGAAGGTGCGCGATCACGCGATCCGGAAGCGCCTGCGCGTATGGAACGAACTGCGAGACGATGATCTTCCAGTCCGTCTCGGTGCTGTGCTCGATCGAGGTGAAGGCAGCGCGCAGAGGTTTCGTGTCGTCGAATTGCATCGCGGTGTTCCTTCCGGTCGGTTTCGGCGATGATACGACGCGTGCCGGCTCTTCGGCGAGCGAGGATGTGAGTGGACAGGATTCACGGGATTTGAAGAGGATTCACAGGACAACTGGAGGGGTTGACGTGGCGCACGAGGCGGCGTCGAGGGAGTGGGTGGCGGTCTTTGGCGAGACGCTCGTCGACGAGTTTCCGGACCGCAGCGTATTGGGCGGCGCGCCATTCAACGTCGCGTATCACCTTAAGCGTCTCGGTCTCGAGCCGCTGCTGGTTACACGCGTCGGCCGCGACGACAACGGCGACCGGTTGCTGGATGCGATGCGCGACGCCGGGATGGACACGCGCGGCGTGCAGCGGGACTCAGTCCTTCCGACTGGGCGCGTGCGAGTCACGTTCGACGAAGCCGGTCACCGGTTCGAGATCGTCGAGAACCAGGCGTACGACGCAATCGATCCGGACGAAGCCGTGGAGGCCTTGCGGGCTGCCGCGCCGCGACTCGTGTACTTCGGCACGGTAGCTCAGCGATGCGAGACGTCCCGACCCGCCCTCGACGCGATACTCGGCGCGACCGATTGCCCGCGGTGGCTCGACATCAACCTTCGCGCGCCGTTCGACGATACGGACGTCATCCTGCGCTCGCTCGATTTGGCCGACGACCTGAAGCTCAACGACGACGAGCTCCGAATCGTTGCCGGGCGTCTCGACCTCACGGGCCAGGACCCCGAACTCCGTGTGGCCGAGTTGATCAGGCGCTTCGACCTGCGGTCGGTGACCGTCACTTGCGGCGCCAGCGGTGCGTGGTCGCTCGATGCCGACGGAAACCGCGCGCGGGTCGAAGGCCGTCCGCTCGACGGCCCGCTCGTCGACACGGTCGGCGCCGGAGACGGCTTCGCAGCAGTCTCGATCCTCGGTTGGCTACGCGACTGGACGCCGCAGCAGACGCTCGAACGAGCCGACGCCTTCGCGCGGCGCCTCTGCCTCATCCGAGGCGCGATTCCGGACGATCCTGAAATCTACGACCACAGATGAACACAGAAAAACACAGATCGGATCCGTGAGAATCTGAGCTCATCCGTGAACTGTTCCCCTCGACGCGCGGCGGCGTGACTTGCTCGGCCGATCGCCAGGGATCATTGGCCGTCCCAGTCGCCCAGGATCGGCACTACGTCGGTCGGCCCGTACCCGAAGACAACATCGGCACCTCCCGGAGCGTGTGCGATACGGAGAAAGAAGTTCCCGGTCGAAGGATCATACAGGCCGACCGTATCGTCTCCGCTGCTGTCGAAGTCACCCGTGATCGGCTTCCAGCCCGACGCAGAAGGCCCGAATCCATACGACAGATCCGCGGGTCCGGCTGCGTTCTCGTTCCGAAGGAAAAAGAAGCTCGACGCGGGAGCGTAGAGACCCACCGAATCACGGCCGTCTCCGTCCCAATCGCCCGACAGAGGGCTCCATCCGATCCCGCCCGGTCCGAAGCCGAAGACGAGATCGGCGCTACCCGGCGCATTCGAGTTCTTCAGAAAGAAAAATCCAGCCGCAGCGTGGTAGAGGCCGACCGAGTCGCGTCCGTCTCCGTCCCAGTCGCCAGAAAGCGGAGCCAGGCCGGGTCCACCGGGACCGAGTCCGAATACCTGATCTGCGGGACCCGGAGTGTTCGTGTTCTTCAGGTAGAAGAACCCGTTCGACGGATCGTACAAGCCTGCCGTGTCGGTCCCGTTGCCGTCCCAGTCACCGCTCAACGGGATCCACGACGCGGCGGATGGACCGTACCCGAAAGCGACGTCCGCACCGCCCGGCTCGTTCGCGTTCTTGAGGAACCACGTCCCTGCTGATGCTACGTAGACACCAGCCGAATCCGTCGCAGCCGGAAAGGCCTCCGTGGAGCCGACCCAGCAGTGAAAGAGATCCCATGCGCCGAGGACGCGCTCCGGATGACCGTACGTCACGATCCGGTGCACGTAATTGTCGCCGGAGAATGGCGTCGGCGCCGACCAGAGGAGGTCGAGCGCTGGGAACGAATAGGCACGCACCGAGCCAGACAGCCCGAGAAAGATCTGACTTCCGCCGCGAGAGAACCGGAAGTCGGTCCTCGTGCCGTACAAATCTGGAAGAATCTCCAATACGTCGACGATCACGAGACTAGCCGGATTCGATGCGTCGACGATTAGGAGCTCGTGAGGAATCTCGAGCGTTCCAGACGACGAGCTCTCTACCGCGAGCATCTTCCCACCGCTCGAGTCATGTGTCTGCACGCGCGTGAAGCGACGCTGACCAGCGAGCGTATCGACGACCTGGAGGAGCACCGTGTCGACGCACGCGAAATCAATGAACTGGTTGGCCGCGTACACATAGCGCGAATCCGAGCTGAATGCGAAGTCCGTTGCCGGGTTTCCGCTGAATTCGACATTTCTGGGCAACGGGACCGAGCCGAGCGCAACCACCGCACCAACATTCGTAGCATCGAGCACGGTCAGTGCCATCCCGAGTCCGTCCCAACGGGTATAGACGATCCTCCGCTGCCCCCCGCTCTCATGCAGCCCGAGCGCCTCGGTCGCGTTTGTCGCAGGAGTTCGGCTGAAGACATGTCCATCGTCGAGGCTGAAGGCCACGAGCTCAACACCCGGCAGCGAGTCACTGTAGAGAAGCATGAACCCGGCACGTGCGCTGGCGCTGAAGACGAGATTCGACGCGTAGGAGGTTTGCGATGTCGTCAGCCGTTTTCGTTCACGTACGGTCAAAGCTCCGTCCGCAGCAAGATCCATCACGGTGGCGGTTACTCCCGCGTTGCCTTCGCTGGTGATGGCGACGACACGAGTCTCGGCGCCAAGTTCAACGACGCGAACCTCTATCGCACTGAATCCGACGCCCTCGATGTCCAGCACGGCCCCGGTCAGCGGGTCGAAGCTCTGGACCGAACAATTGACATCGGGATAAGGGTTCTGCCCGATCACGACCGCGATCTCGCGTTCGGTGCCCGCATCGATCACATAGTGAGGAATACCGTAATTGAAACTTCCGGGAAGCTGAAAGAAGGCCGGCACTGACGTCGCGCGCGTGCTGCTGCTCGACGCGGTGACGGGCCCGTTGCCGGACCTCTCAGTATCGGACGCAGCTGCACGAGGTGAAGAACTCACAAGAGTGCCTGCGAGCACCAGAATGAAGGCAATTCGTATATAGCGCACCAATGAACTCCCGGCCGGATGGATCCACGGAATCCTATCACGCCGTGGAAAAGCCGCCGGAGCCTCGTCGACAATTGCCGCCACCCGACGAATTTCGGCAAAGGGCCACAGGCCTTCGCGGGCCTGGTTCGAGGTTGAGATGGAGCGCGAGTCCTCGAAAATGGATCAGGACCGGGAGCGTCAGCCACCGCGTAGTCAATCCCTACCAGTTTTCGAGATTGTGTGACCACCCGGTCGCCGAACGAAACCGCCTCGCGGAAGGATGCGAGCGTAACTTGTCGCTGCGCCGCTCCGTTTCAGTGTCGACCCGCTCGCTATCGCTCGCGGTACTGATCATGCCGAGTCGACAGGCGAGACGAAACAAGCGCGTTTCGACGGTACAGGGCTCGCTTAAGAGGTGACGCGTCCGTGAGCGGGCCAGTAGTCACGGATCCGAGCGGTCCGGATCCGTGACCACCTGTGTGTATCCGCGGGCCGTCCTACTCCACCGACAGCTTCCACGACGGGTCGGGATTGAAGGTGTCGAGCGCGGGCGCAAGTTCTGAGGTCTTCGGGCCGAGGTTCTTCTCGAAGATGCGGCCGTCGGGACCGATCATGAAGGTCATGATTCCCGACGAGCCCCAGCTCACCGGCCAGGCGACGACGGCAAATCCGCGGACGAGGTTGCCGTCGACGAGGTACTCCTTCGCACCGCCGATCGCCGCAGCGCCCTGCTTCGTGATCAATCCGTATCGATATCCGCGATAGGACTGGGAACCGGCAACGTAACCTTCGTCGCGCAGATTCGCCACGAGCGCGCCGATCGGGCTCTTCGCCTCGCCCTCCGAGGCATGCCAGTGGAGGCCGTCCTTCGTTCCGGGCGAGCTCAGGAACTTCTGCGCATACTCGAGGACGCCGTCACCATCTCGGTCCTCCGCGGCGTATTCGATCTGGGCATTCGCGAGGGCGTGCAACGTCGCCATCGTGGAGAGTTCGTTGCGGCCGATACGGCGGTTCAGGTACTCCTCGCGACCCGCGGCCGTGTCGAAGTACCACTTGCCGTCGGCGTTCTGCATCAGCGGAATCGGGAAGGGCCAGTTGAGGGCGCCGATGTAGAGCACGATGTGCTTCGCATTGATGTTGACCGGGCGGATCTGCTCCTTGACGGCCTTGGCAAGTCGCCCGACTTCGTTCTTGTCCTGCACGGCATCACCCGAGGTGAACGTCTTGATGCCTGAGCCGAGCACGCGGCGGACTGCCTCCATGTCGCCGGCTTCGAGAGCCGACTGCAATGCCGCTATGGCGGCATCCGACGACTCGTAATTCTCGGGGTTCTGGTCCTGGGCGAGCGTTGGCGCAGACGGCAAGACGAAGGCAAGGAACGCGAGCATTAGCACTACGAGGCAGCTCAGCCCGTGAGTCCGATGTCCTGCGTATGCGGGGTACGATTTTCGGTTCTTCATGACAGTCGCTCCTGATGAAAGACGGCAGAGTGGTCACCTTCGTGGTCGCGTCGCCACGCGCCGCAGAAGCAGTTGCGGCTAGCCACGGCGGCCTCCGCCACCTCGGCCACCGCCACCACCTCGGCCACCGCCACCACCACCACCTCGTCCGCCACCACCGCCGCCTCCACGGCCGCCGCCTCCGCCGCCGCTCATCTTCGGCTGCGGTCGGCTGCCGCCGCCACCAAAGGCGCCACTGGCCTTGGGATTCGCCTGCTGCCGGCTCTGCAGCCCACGGTCACTCTCCTTGCGGGCCGCGCTTCCCCGTTCGTAGCTCTGGGGACGGCTGGCCTCCCGCTGCTTCGCGGCCGCCTGGTCGCGTCCGCGGGCTTCGTTCTCGCGCTTCTGCCGGTCGCGATCCATCTGCTGGCGATCAACGGCGTCCTTCTTCGCCCGGTCCGGTGCGGGAGTCTTCGCCGCGTCGCGCGTCCCGCCCTTGGTTGCAGTCCGGTCGCGCGTCGACGCGTCGCGGTTTGCCGGTTTCGTCAGGTCACGCGAGGCCGCGTTGTTGCGCGCTGCGTTGTTGTTGGCCGTGCGATTCCGATTCTGAGCCCCCCGGTTTCCGTTGGCGACCTTGTCCTGCCGGACGGCGCTCTTGTTCTGCGCGCGATTCTGGTCGCGGTAACGATTGTTGTACTTGTCGCCGTACTTGTTGATGTCGTTCTGGTACCGGGTCGAATTGTGGCTCCAACTGTTGACGTTGTTGTAGTTGTTGACCTGCCGGTTGATGTTGACGTCGCCGTTGATGTTGACGTTCCCGCCACCGCGGTAGTTGTTCCAGGACGGGTAGCCGCCTCCATAGTGCGGGTAGTAGATCCCGCCGTGATACCAGTTGCAGTCGGAGTGCATCCACGACCCCACGGCCATGCCGACCCCGAAGCTGATCGCGCTGGCGGCGACTACGCCGCCCCAATCCACGTCGTCATCGTCGTCCTCGACGTAGACCACCTGAGGCTGGTACTGCGGCACGTAGATGACCGTGTCCTGGGTCGGGACGATGCGGATGTTCTCTTCCTCGTAGACGACCGTCTGCTGCTCGTTCGTCTTGAGCGCTCCTCGCTCCTTCGCCACTCCCCGGCACGTCTGGATCGCATCCATCACATCGGCAGGCTGCGCCAGGAACGTGTCGCCGAGATCGGCTGTCCAGTCCATGTCGTCCGCCATCTTGTTAAGCGCTTCGGGATAGCGGGCGAGAGCTGCGATGCTCGGGTCCCATCCCTGCTTGTCGATGTTCTTGTCGGTCGGGCCGTGCTGCGCGATGTAGTCCGCGGCGGCCGCGACTTCGTCCGGATAGGTCGATGCCGGAAGGATTTGGGCAATCAGCGGATCCGGGTAGAGCGCGATCGGAGCGACGAGTCGTTCGATCTCGGCAACCGAGAGGCTCGCCGTCTGCGCTGTTGCGGGAATCGGTGCGAGCCCGCTGATGATCAGTGCACCCACTGCGAGGCACCAGACCGGCGCGCACACACGGGCTCGACGGAGTCTTTGTATCGTCATCGTTGCTCCTCCTCGCGAAACGGTCGACAGTACGGACCGAATCTACGACCGGACCGAGCACGCGTCTATTGGACCAATGGCCTACGTCGGGCAGGTCTCCGAATCGTTGCGCGTAGCGCCTTTCAGTGCGGCGTGAAGCGCCGCTCTGGATCGATCCAAAGCGGC
>CAZQBW010000238.1:0-8413 GCA_964591515.1 uncultured Clostridia bacterium | reverse complement strand
CGTCATGGGACTTGCGGCGCTTTTGGGCTTTCACATCTTTGTGAACTTAGGTATGGTCCTTGGCTTGATGCCAATCATGGGTATTCCGCTTCCCCTCCTCAGTTACGGGGGTTCCTCGCTGCTGATGATGTTCATGGGGTTCGGACTTGCCCTTAGTGTGCGGCTCAGGCGGTTCGTCAATTGATCCGCCTAATGTCCCAGCAATGACCATTTCGCACGACGCCTATCGCATCGCTCTCGACAACATCCTTCCACGGGTCGAAAAACCCGTCCGGTACGTGGGTGGAGAGTGGAACGTCGCGTCGAAGGATCCCGACAAGATCCGAACGCGCATTGCGCTGTGCTTCCCGGATGTCTACGAGATCGGGATGTCGCACCTCGGTCTCAAGATTCTCTACGAGCTGCTGAACCGTCCGGAGCACTGGTCGGCCGAGCGCTGCTACTGCCCGTGGCCGGACATGGAAGCCGAACTGCGCGCCTCCAGCCTGCCGCTCGCGTCGCTCGAATCCTTCACGCCGCTCTCGGACTTCGACATCGTCGGTTTCTCGCTGCAGTACGAGATGACCTACACGAACGTGCTGACGATGCTCGACACCGGCGGCATCCCGATCCGGTCCGAAGACCGCACGCTCGACCATCCTCTCGTCATCGCGGGCGGCCCGACCGTCTACAGCTCCGAGCCCATCGGTGATTTCATCGACGTCTTCCTGATCGGGGACGGCGAGGAAGCATTCCCCGCGCTCATTCGCGCGTGGGAGCACCTGAAATCTGAAGGCGGCCGCACCCGGCTCGAGATGATCCGCGAGCTCGTGCAGATCGGCGGACTCTACGCACCGGCGCTCTACAGTGTCACCGAATCGGTCTACACCGGCATTCAGATCGTCGACAAGCCCGAGGATCCGGCCATCCCGTTCCCGGTGTTGCGTCAGGTCGTCGAAGACCTCTCGAAGTTCCCCTTCCCGACGAATTCGCCCGTGCCGTTCACCGAGCCCGTGCACGACCGCATCGCGGTCGAGATCGCGCGCGGCTGCGTCGACGGCTGCCGGTTCTGCCAGGCCGGGACGATCTATCGGCCCGTGCGCGAGCGCGATCCGAAGGAGATCGTCGACACGATCATCGGTGGACTCGAGCAGGGCGGCTACGACGAAGCGTCGCTCACGTCGCTATCGACGGCCGACTACTCGTGCTTGACGCCGCTCGTGAAGGCGCTCGGCGACGAGCTCGCGAAGCGCAACGTCTCGTGGTCGGTCTCGAGCCTTCGCGCCTCCGGCGTAACCGATGAGCTCTCCGAGGAGATTGCGAAGCAGCGCACCACCGGTCTGACGATCGCGCCCGAGGCGGGCACGCAGCGCATGCGCGACGTGATAAACAAGAACGTCACCGAAGAAGACGTCCTGCGCAGCTGCCGTACCGCCTTCAAGCACGGCTGGAAAGCCGTGAAGCTCTATTTCATGATCGGACTGCCGACCGAGACCGACGAGGACATCGCCGGCATCGCCGAGCTCGGCAAGAAGATCGTCGACGTCGCGCGCACCGAGTTCAAGCGTGCGGTCAAGGTGACCGTCTCGGCGTCGTCGCTCGTTCCGAAGCCGCACACGCCTTTCCAGTGGTGCGAAGTCGTCGACATGCCCGAGATCCGGCGTCGCCAGGAGCTGCTGGGGACGCTGTGCCGGCGCTACCGCCTCAACTACAAGCATCACCACGCCGAGACGTCAGTGGTTGAGGCCGTGCTGTCGCGCGGTGACCGCCGTCTGGGGCGTGTCGTCGAGCGCGTGTGGCGAGAGGGCGGCCGCTTCGACGGCTGGACCGAACATTTCAGTTACGACCGGTGGATGCGCGCGTTCGAGGCCGAAGGCATCGACTACCGCATCTACCTCCGCGAGTTCCCCGTCTACACCGGGTACGACCACCGTACATCGCCTATGGTGCCGCTGCCCTGGGACCATCTCGACACGCTCGTCGAGAAGCGGTTCCAGGCCATCGAGCTCCGCAAGGCGATCAAGGGGCGCTTGTCGCCGCCGTGCATGCTGCCCGTCCGGATCGTGGACGGCCGCCCCACGGCGATCGCGCCAAGCGAAGACGAATTTGATCGTGTCACGTCCAAGCCGCTGCTCTGTTACGTATGCGGCCTCGACTGTGATCTCACCGTGGCTCGCGAGCAATTGGCGCGAGCCCGCCACATGCACGTGGAGGCTGACGAAGCGCTTCGAACGCTCGCCGTCACGCCATCCTCGAGCAATTCGGATCGGACCCCCGACCTGTCGGCGGACACGTTCGACGCGAGCGGCGCTCCTGCGCTGCGACATTACCGCGCCTCGTACACGAAGCTCGACACGGTCAAGTACCTTTCTCATCTGGATCTTGCGCGGACTCTGCCGCGCGCGTTTCGACGCGCGGGCATTCCGCTCGGGTACAGCATTGGATTCCATCCAATGCCACTGCTTGCCTACGGCCCGGCGCTTGGCGTCGGTTCCGTGGGCGAAGCCGAGTGGCTCGACTTCGATTCACCTGTCGAGCTCTCGCCCGATGTCTTCCTCGAACGGATCAACGCCGCCCTTCCGGACGGCATGCGATTCACGGCCATGCGCGAACTGCCCCAGGGCAGTCCCGCCCTCACGAAGATCATCAATCGCGCGGAGTACGCGGCGCGCCTGGACGACCCGGTCATTTCCGGGGCAGTTCGGCGTCTCGCTGCGGTGCGCGACGATCTTTCAGGGCTCGACGCGGACGCCATTCATCGCACCCTGACCGAGGAATTCTTTGCCCGCGAATCGCTCGTGATCGAGCGCGTTCGCAAGGGTCGCGCGAAAGAGATCGACATCCGCCACTACGCCAGAGCCTACCGGTTCGAGGGAACCAACGGCGACAGCGAAGTACGTCTCACACTGGAACTCACGAATTCCGGGAGCGCCCGAGCCGACGAGATTCTCGGCAGCATCTATCGCCTTGACCCGACCGAGCGACAATCGCTCTCGAGTCGCGTGCGACGCTGCCGTCTCTTCGTCTGGCGCGACGGAACCGAACTGAGTCCCATCGAGGCATCCGATGTCCGGACCGCGGTCGCCGCGGATCAGCGATGAAGGGAAACGGGTCCATGTTGAAAATCCTCCTCAGGAGAACACATGCCCAAAGAGCTGATCATCAGTGCGAACGCGCACGAGAAAAAAGTCGCCATCATTGAAGACGGCGTCGTCACCGAGTTCTACGTCGAACGCGTCAACGAAAACACCGGAGTCGTCGGTAACATATACAAGGGTCGAGTGATGAAGGTCCTGCCCGGAATGCAGAGCGCCTTCGTCGACATCGGCCTCGAACGCGACGCCTTCCTCTACGTTTCCGACTTTCTCGACGTCCTCGAGGACGAAGCGATCGAAATCAAGGCCGACGCGCCCGGCGCCGCAGCCCGCGTCAAGCGCGAGGCCGCCGAAGCGGCCGACGAGGCGCAGGCAGCCGCCGAGGCCGAGGTCACACCTGCCGAGCGTCCGAGTGGCCGAGACCGAGACCGTGATCGCGACCGCGATCGCGACCGCGATCGGGACCGCGATCGCGACCGACGACCCGCACGTGAGGCGGCGCCGGAACCGGTGCCTGCCGCAATCGCCGACGTCGAAGCGCTCCCGGCAATCGTCGACCTTCCGATGATGGAATCCATCCGCGACGACGAGGAGGGCGAGGAAGACGAGACGGCCGAAGCCGACGCCACTGGCGGGCGCAAGCGCCGCCGCCGCCGCCGTCGCCGTCGTGGCGATGAAGTTGCTCCCGGAATGGACGAGTACGACGTGCCCCAGAAGGCAAAGGTGCTCGACAGTTTCGGCGATGACGATGCGAGCCGCCTGCGAATTGAGACGGCCTACGAGCACATCGAAGAGGTCGAGTTCGCCGATACTTCCGGCACCGCGATCGCCCTCGAGGCGTCGAATTTCGAGCGGGTCTCGGACGACGATGCGCCGCCGCGCAGCCGTCCCAAGAAGGCAGTTCCGCAGATCATCGAGGTCGCGCCCTCGATTCCGGTCTACGAAGCACCCATTGAGGAGGCGCCTGCGCCAATGCTCGTAGCCATTCGCGACGAGGACGACCTCGAGGCAGCAGTCGACGCGGCATTGGACGAAGCCAGTGCGCCGGCCAAGGGCCGGTCGCGCCGTGGGAAGGCCGAGCCGGCTGCCAAGGCTGCCGCGCGCAAGCCCGCCGCGAAGAAGGCTGCCGAGCCCGCATCCGGAGACGAGGCGCCGACCAAGGGCCGCGCACGAAAGGCGCCGGCCGCAAAGGCCGAAGCGCCGCGCGGACGCGCGCGCAAGGCAAAGGCCGCCGACGCGGAAGCCGAGGTTTCTGACACGCCGAGCCGCGCCGAGATGTCGACGCGCCGCGGTGGCCGCGGACGTCGCCGTCCGTCCGGCCCGCGCGATGGAGAGGGTACACCGGTCGACGCCGCGCCGATCGAGCGAGAGAAGGAGCCCGAGAAGCCGGCGCGCGAGCGCTCGGATCGTCCCGAGCGCAGCGAGCGTCCGGAACGCACGGAACGTGCTGCGGCACCCGAGCGATCCGATCGCGAGCGGCCGTCGGGCGGAAATGGCCGGGGCCGTCGCAACGAGCCGCTGATCAGCGAGCTTCTGCGTGAAGGCCAGGAGATCACGGTCCAGATCGCCAAGGAGCCGATTGCCAAGAAGGGTGCGCGCATCACGTCGCACATCGTCCTTCCGGGCCGCTTCCTGGTGTTCATGCCGACCGTGACCCACGTGGGTGTCTCGCGCAAGGTGACGTCCGAATCCGAGCGCGCGCGACTCAAGAAGACCGTGTCGGCGCTCAAGGAGAAGGAAGGCGGCCCGGGCGGCTTCATTGCCCGCACAGCCGCAATCGGGCAGACCGACGAGGACCTGCTCGACGATATGCGCTATCTGCAGCGCACGTGGGCCGAGTTGAAGCGCGAGGCCGATCGCCGCAAGGCGCCGGCGCTGCTTCATCGCGACCTCGACCTCATCCAGCGGATTCTGCGTGACCAGATCTCGGACGACTTCTCGGCGATCCGCGTCGACAACGAGATCGAGTACGCGCGGATCGTCGACTTCGTGAACCGCGTCCAGCCGAGACTCGTCCGGCGGGTCAAGCTGCACACGCGCGACGAACCGATCCTCGAGACGTACGGCGTTCAGGCCGAGATCGACAAGGCCGTGAAGCCGCGCGTTTGGCTCAAGTCTGGCGGCTACATCGTGATCAACCAGACCGAGGCGCTCGTCTCGATCGACGTCAACACGGGCAAATTCGTCGGCAAGTCGGACCGGCTCGAGGACACGATCACCCGAACGAACATGGAGGCGGTCCGCGAGATCGTCCGCCAGGTTCGGCTGCGCGACCTCGGCGGCATCATCGTCATCGACTTCATCGACATGGAGGAGCGCCGGAACCGGATGAAGGTGACGGCGGCGCTCGAGCAGGAGATGCGGGCGGACCGGTCACCGTCGAAGGTGCTCGGCTTCAATGACTTCGGACTCATCATCATCACGCGCAAGCGGGTGAAGCAGAGTCTGGAGCGCACGCTCTGCAGCCCTTGCCCGTACTGCCAGGGTGCCGGTCTCGTGAAGTCCACGCAGACGATGGCATTCGAGATCCTGAGCGAGGCGCGACGGATCTCGAAGCAGGTCGGAGGACAGGCCGACGACGTGACGCTTCGGGTGAGTCCGGACGTCGCCCAGGCGCTGCGAACGACAGAGGCGGCGATTTTCGAGGAGATCGAGGCCCACTTCACGACGCCCGTGCGCCTGAAGGTCGATCACGAGCTGCACCAGGAGCAGTTCGACTTCGCAATCCTGTAACCACAGATTCACACGGATCTGAATGGATGAACACAGATCAGAGACGTATCTCTGATCTGTGTTTATCTGTCTCAATCTGTGTGATCAGTGGACCTTTTCCACGATGTCGCCCTTCACCGACGCGACGATCGCGAGCAGGTCTTTCTTCTCCGTCTCGGGAACGTTGAACTTGTCGAGCGACGCGACGAGGTGGCCGGCCGCCGTGTTCCAATCGTCCTCGCTGATGCCCATGCCCTTGTGCGCGGTCTTCATGTCGCGACCCGTGTAGACGCAGGGGCCGCCAGCGGCCGCACACACCTGGTCGACGATGTGCTGGCGCAGGCGGCCGGCGCTGTCCTGGCTGAGTCCGGTCAGGAAGCGCTTCATCTTCGGGTCGCCGTCCATCCGCTTGATGAACTCGTCGATTACGGCCGCGATCGCGTCGTAGCCGCCAAGGCGCTGGTATAGCGTTTTCGCACCCGCCGGAGCCGGCTCCACCGAAACCGAGTCGTAGACGAAGACCCACGCCCCGCCCACTTTCCGTCGCCAGTCGGTTGCACGCAGGGTGTAGGTGCGTTCGGCTGCGCCCTTCATCTTCTCTGTCACACGAACGCGGCCCATGAACTGAACGACGTCGCCATGAACGACGAACGTACCGTCGATCGTCTCGAGCTTGAGTGACTCGGCGGCGCTGAAGAAACCGGCGTAGAGTCCGCGAACCGCGTCCATTCCGACGGCGACCATTCCATCCGGCGCGATGAGCGTCACGCGAGGGTCGTTCCAGTAGCAGGCCGCCGCAGCCTCGGCGTTTCGCGAGTTGAATGCGGCCTCGAAGCGCTTGCTGAGCTCCATGGCTTCGGCGATGAGCTTGTCGTCTTTCGCGGACTTCTGGGGCAATGCGGCTGCCGATCCGGCGACCGCAACAACGGTCAATGCGATCGCCACGGCGATCGAAAGCAAACGGGACAGCGAAGACATGGCTGTCTCCTCCTTCAATTGGGGGTAGTTATTCTGACTGCGCCCGAGGATACGAGACGTCTCGCCCGATCGGTTTCCGTCGGCGCCGCGTCAGGCAAGGCGTGGCCGTACAGAGATCACAGAGTCACTGAGATCACGGAGTTCGGTTCGATTCTCCGTGCTCTCCGTGACTCTGTGCCCTCTGTATGGCCACGCCTTCTTTCTGGCCGGCCTCGCGACTATGCCCGATCCGGTGTCTCGGCCGCCGCCGCTACGAGATCTTCGAGAATCCGGACTGCCCGATCCGCATCCACATCGCGAATCACGAGGTGGTCCTTCAGATACCCGCATTGCGGCACGATCGAGATGCCCGCCTCGGCAAGGAGCCGGGCCGCCGGTAGCAGGTAACCGCAGACGCCCAGATCCAAGTCGATGTCGAGCGTGATCGCCGCGTAAGGCCCCGCAACCGCATTGTGCGCAATGCGCCCGGCCGCCTCGCTCCACGTTGTGTCGTCGATCGTGAGCGAAACCTCGTCTTCCTCGACGACGAGCCCAGCGAACGAACGAGCCCGCCCGCCCTCTGCAGCATTCGCAATCAACCGCGTGGCCTCAGCGAGCGAGCTATGCGGCAAGCTGACGAGCACCAGGCGCCCCGGCCACCGCCGAATCCCGGTCCGCGCCCACAGAGCCCGGACTTCGACCGCCATCTCGGGTATTCCACCGGTCACGCCGGGGCTCCGGTGCCAGTCATCCCTGGCTTGCGGTCGTCGTGTGCTCTGGCCGCTCGATCGTCCGCGGCGCCAGCTTCTCGGTCGGCGCGTCACGCTCCGCGTTGCGAACGTCGCGCAAGGCGCGCACGAACGCCGACGCCCACATGTACGCGCCCGCAAGATACGCAGGCGAGAGCACGATCAGAACGAGCAGGAGCCGCAAGTCGTATTGCGCCAGCCAGACAAGCGCGCGAGCCAGCCGCACCGGCGGGACGAGGACTCCCAGCCAAGGGTGTCGGATGAGATAGGGCATCAGCCAGCCGAGCGCGGGATACGCCCGGATTACCTCGAACGGCGGGTTCATCCGGTGTCGGGCGAGCGCCGAGCTCTTGCCCAGCGTTCGCTGATACGTGATCACCTTCCTCCACCCGGTCCGGTTCTGGTGAGTTACGCGGATTTTCGGATCGAAGAGGATCTGCTCGCCGGCGATCGACAATCGCCAGTTGTAGAGCAGATCCTCGCTCGCCCTAACGTCGTCGAAAAGGCCGAATCGCTCGAACACATCGCGCCGGTAACAGATGTTGGCCGTCGGAATGGTGAAGACTTCGCGACGGGGCGACGCGGGAATGAACTCGCGAAACTCGAGCAGGTATCCGATCGTCCCGCTCGCACTGTTCGGAGTTCCGTCGCAGATCGCTCCGCCGATAGCCGCATAATCGGTTGTATCGTGCGCCTCCACGAGCCGGCTCAACAAATCCGGATCCGCGATGCAGTCGGCGTCGATCATGGCCAGCAGATCCGCGCGGGCTTCACGGATTGCCGCGTTGCGGGCAGTGCCCGGGTAGGCACGGCCGCTCAGTCGCAGCAGTCGAACCTGCGGGAACTGCGATTCGACAATCGCGCGGGTCCCGTCCTCCGAGCTGTCGGCGACGATGACTTCAAAGTCGAACGGCGTGTCCT
>CAZQBW010000237.1:0-8439 GCA_964591515.1 uncultured Clostridia bacterium | reverse complement strand
AGGCCACGATTCTCGTGGCAGGACGCAACTTCGGGTGCGGGTCTTCGCGCGAGCACGCGCCGTGGGCGCTCGAGGATTTCGGTTTCCGCGTTGTCGTGGCGCCGTCGTTCGCCGACATCTTCGCGTCGAACTGCATGAAGATCGGATTGTTGCCGGTGGTGCTCGCCGACGCGATCGTCGAGCGCGCCCTCGAGATCGCGGCCCGGCGGCCGGGTGCGGAGATGACCGTCGACCTCGAGCGCGAACGCGTCTCGATGGACGGGGAGATCGACGTGCCCTTTTCCGTCGACCCGTTCGCCAGGCGGCGATTGCTCGAGGGCCTCGACGACATCGCGCTCACCTTGCGGCACGAGGCCGCCATCGTGGCGTACGAGGCGGCAGCTGTCTCTCGAGATGTGGCGACGACTGTGCCTCGATCAAGCTCTCCCTGACTGATGTGATTGGCTCGTCGGTCCGTGTGGAAGACCTCAGGTGCACGGACCGTTCACGGCCCCCGATGCGGAACGCAGCCCGCACCGGGGGCTCTTTTTGTGTCGACGGTCTCCGGAGTAGAACCCGCTCGCCGAACGAAACCGCTGCGCGGTAGGGAGCGGGAGTCCGCTCCTGGTGAGGGTAGGAAGCGCCGCAATACTGGGAATGCGGAGGCACGGAGAGCGCAGAGTCTCTGTGGTCTTTGTGCCTCCGTGTGCTCCGTGCGGCAACGACTTCGTCGAGTGCGGAAAGGCTCAGGCTCGACGATGAGCGAGTCAGTCCGCTAAGGCTGAAAGTCGATCCTGTACTCTCCGTCAGGTCGAAGAAGCCATAAGCTACCGCGAACACCAGGAGGGCACACGATGACTCGTTCATCGATCGACTCAGGGACAGCCGGATATCGTGTCGGGTCCACATGGAATTCGAGGACTGACGCCTCCTTGAGGTAGTCAGAGTCGATTCCAGTAACGTAGGCCAGTTGCACGATGTAATTTGGGGGCCGGGATACTAGGTAGGACTGAAAGTCCGGTTTGAGCATCTCCAGGGTGTTAAGTCCCGCCAGGTCGACGACGAATGGGGTGCCGAAATACCGAGTCGCTCCAGCATCGAAGACCCACGCAGTCTCCGTCTGCTTTGCTCTCGACAGGTACTTACCGATCTCCACCTGGATGGAATCGATGTTGGCCGTGTCATTGTGAAGCCAGAGGTATCCTGCCGGAGACCGCAGCGCAGCGAGGGCGAAGAACGCTGCAGGAATTGCGATTCGGACCCACCTGCGCGTCCGATCCTTGAGCCCGTCGAGCGGAACAGCGTCGAGCAATGGAAAGATCCCGGCAATCATGAGGACCACTCCAGGCAGCGCATATCGCCAGTAGTAAAAGTGAACCCCTCCCGTCCTCCCCATCCAACTGGACATGCTGGCCGACGCAAAATAGGCGAATCCCGTCAGGAAACTGGCGGCGCCGAGTGGAATCGAACGCCGGGCTTTCAGTTGGACCACAGCCATGTAAAGGGAGACAGCAACGAGCAGCCCCACCGGCGCTGCATCCAGAAGGGGAAAGGCGTCGAGGAGATCAAGGAATTGATGGGGCGCAAAGCCGACTCGTGCCTTGGCGTAAATGGTGGCTGCGAGGGGGCGTCCCGAGACAGCGAGGTTCCTCCAAATCATGCCGGCCCACGAGAGTGCCAAACCACCCGCGGCAGCGGTGAAGAGATGGAATGATTCGCGGCGGGTTCCATCCCCGAATGACAATGCGGCGAGGATGATCGGAACTATAGTGAGCTCGGGGCGAACGAGCGGAGAGAGGACTGCAAGTGCCGCAAACGCTGCGACGGACCGGCGGCGGTAGGCTACGAGCAGCAGGACTGCCACTAGCGACGCGGCCGGCAATTCCATGCCGCTGACAGATGCCGATGCAAAGGGCGGGTAGATGACCACCAGTAGCGCAGCCAACAGTGCAATGATCCGACTCTGCGGACCGGTGTCGAATGCGAAGAACGTGGCCAGGGCCGTTGCGACGTGCAGACAGAATCCAATGACCTTGACTAGAAACACGATCGTCGACACGTCGGAGCTGACCAGATGCGGCAACGCGACGAAGACAGCCCACGCAAGCGACGTCGCTCCGGTTGCCGGAATTCCAGGGTTGTAGTCGAGCGCAAACGACGTCGCGAGTGATCGCCCGTAGACCATGTGAATCCAGGCATCGTCGAGCGGAAAACCGCGACCGGTCCAATAGCCAGGCACGAGCACGGCAATGGCCGCACCGACGACCAAGGCGGCACAGAGTATCGCTAGGATGGACGTTGATCTTCGCACGCGGTCATTGGTCGCGAGGAAATCACCGGGCGATAGGCAAGTTCGAGCAGACGCTGGACGTACAGGCGAGCGGAAGGAACGGCTTCCGCGCCTCGCAGCGGCATTGTCCGCGAATTGCCGCCACCGGCGCAATCCAACCACGATCAGCAGAAGAGCCGTGAAGCGAATGAGTCGAGCACGACGCGATGTTCGAGTTGGAGGCGAGCCCGGACGCGGGCTCGCGAAACGGGAAGACGGCGTTGACGTACAGCGCACACAGAGGCACGGAGTCTACAGAGACTCCGTGATCTTTTTGCCTCTGTGCTCTCAGTGCGGCAACGCCTTCTCCTCTCCACTTTATATTCCAGTTGACACTTATCGCATGAAAATGCAATTATTCTGCACGATTATGCAGAACAGTGGCAAGAAACAGGCTCGACAGAGCGCCCTTCTCGAGATCATTCGGAGAGGCAAGATCTCCACGCAGAGTGATTTGCGGGCGGCGCTCGTCGATCGGGGCGTGGAGTGCGATCAGGGCACGGTCTCGAGAGACATACGGGAACTTGGCATTGTGAAGACCGCAACCGACGATGGCTCCTACATCTATGCGGTCCTCGAAGAGGTCTCGCCCATCGTACGGACGACGCGGCTTTCCGTCCTCAAGCAGATGGTCCGGTCGGTCGTCTCGTCCGGAAACATCATCGTCATCAAGTGCGGTCCCGGCAACGCGCCGGCCGTCGGCGACGCAATGGACCACCTCGGACTGTCGAACCTCATCGGCACCGTTGCCGGCGACGACACGCTCTTTGCCGTCGTCGCCGAAGGGGCGAGCACGGCCGAAACGCTCGCACAACTCAAGAAGGAGATCGGACTGCAGTGAACAGCATCGTACTCGCCTACAGCGGAGGCCTCGACACCAGTGTCATCCTGACGTGGCTTCGCGAGACCTACCAGGTTCCCGTGATCGCCTACGTCGGAAACGTCGGTCAGGACGAGGACTTCGAAGCCATCCGCGAGAAGGCCTACCGCACGGGCGCCGCCGACGTCATCGTCGACGACTTGCGCGACGCTTTCGTGGAGACGTACGTGGTCGCCGCGATCAAGGCCAATGCAGTCTACGAAGGCAGCTACCTTCTCGGAACGTCGCTCGCCAGGCCGGTGATAGCAGAAGGCCTCGTGAAGGCCGCACGCGCCGCCGGCGCGGGCGCGATCGCACACGGCGCAACGGGCAAGGGGAACGACCAGGTACGTTTCGAACTGACCGTGAAGGCCCTCGCGCCCGACCTCGCCGTCATCGCGCCCTGGCGGACGTGGTCGTTCGTCGGCCGGTCCGACCTGCTCGAGTACGCGGCGGAGCACGGCATCGAAGTGCCCGTCACGGCCGAAAAGCCCTACTCGATGGACGCGAACCTCATGCACATCAGCTACGAGGGCGGCATCCTGGAAGACCCGTGGGCCGAGCCGCCCGAGGACATCTTCCTCTGGACGGCTTCTGTTCACGATGCCCCTGACGAGCCCGAGCGCGTCGAGATCTCGTTCGAGAAGGGTGTGCCCGTCGCGCTCAACGGCGAGAAGATGAAGCCTGCCGACCTGCTCGCCGCGCTCAACACCGCCGGTTCGCGCCACGGCGTCGGTCGCGTCGACATTGTCGAGAACCGCTTCATCGGCATCAAGTCGCGTGGCGTCTACGAGACGCCCGGTGCGACGATCCTGCTCGCAGCGCACCGCGCCATCGAGTCGATCACGCTCGACCGCGAGGTCGCGCACTTCAAGGACTCGCTCGTGCCGAAGTTCGCCGAGCTCGTCTACAACGGCTTCTGGTTTGCGCCCGAAATGGACCTGCTGCGGTCGATGGTCGAGACGACACAGGCATCGGTCACGGGCACCGTGCGACTCAAGCTCTTCAAGGGCGGCATCACGATTTCGGGGCGGAAGTCGCCCTTCTCGCTCTACAACGCCGAGCAGTCGAGCTTCGAGACGCGGATGAGCATCGATCCGTCGGATTCCGGCGGCTTCATCAACGTGAACGGGCTCCGGCTCAGCACGTGGTCGGCGGTATGGCCCAGACTCTGAGACACGCATTCGCCGAACCGATGGACGACCTGGTGCTCAGGGCCGTCGCATCGGTCGACGACGACCGACACCTGCTGACGTACGACGTCCGCGGGTCGCTCGCGCACGTCGCGATGCTCGCGTCGGCAGGCGTAGTCACGCGGGAGCAGGCGGAGCGCATCTCGGCTGGTCTCCACCTGATCCTGGCCGAGGGACTCGAACTCGAGCTCGAGGACGAAGACGTCCACATGGCCGTCGAGCGACGCCTCGAGGCGCTGATCGGCGACGACGCGCGCCTGCTGCACACAGCGCGCAGCCGCAACGACCAGGTCGCGCTCGACCTGCGACTCTTCGTCGACGCGAAGCAGGCGGAGTTGCGCGACGCCCTCGGCTCGCTCGTCGAAGCGCTCGAGCGAAAGGCGGAGTCGCACGCGACGGTCGTGATGCCCGGTTACACGCACGTCCAGCGCGCGCAGCCGGTGCTCTTCGCGCACGCGCTTCTCGCGTTCCGCGACCAGTTCGCGCGCGACGTCGCGCGGTTCAACATCCCGCTCGTTTCGCCGCTCGGCGCCGGCGCCCTCGCGGGCTCGGCCGTACAGATCGATCCGGCGTTCACGGCAAGCGTGCTCGGCGCAACGGACGTGTTCTCGAACTCGATCGATGCTGTAAGCGACCGCGACTTCGCCGCCGAGTTCGTCTTCGCGGCCACGCTAGCGGCGATTCACCTCTCGCAGCTCGCCGAGACGCTCATTCTCTGGTGTACGGCCGAGTTCGGCTTCGTCCAACTGCCCGACAGCCTGACGACCGGCTCGAGCCTGATGCCGCAGAAGAAGAACCCGGACTGCCTCGAGCTCGTCCGCGGCCGCGCCGGTCAGAGCCTCGGCGATCTCGTCGCCCTGCTCACTACGCTCAAGGGGCTGCCCGTCGGCTACAACCGCGACCTGCAGGAAACGAAGCCGCCGGTCATCCGTGCAGCGGAGACCGTGCGGACTTCCGCGCTCGTGTGCGCGCTCGCGATCGACGAGCTCGAGGTGGACGCCGCGGCGATGGCCGTTGCGGCGTCGGACGACGGTCTCTTCGCGACCGATATCGTGGAGCGGCTCGTCGCGTCGGGCGTCGCGTTCCGCGACGCTCACGAGCGGGTGGCGGCGGTCGTCAGGAGCGGCGAGTCGTTCACTTCGCTGACGGCGGACGAGTGGCGGGCATTCGGCCTAGACCCCACCTGTGCGGGGCCCCTCACGCCGGAAGCGTCTGTGGCGTCTCGGAAGTCGCCAGGCGGCACGTCGCCGGCATCCGTGCGGGCGCAGCTTTCGCGACCGCGCCGTACCTGAGTTCGGAGCCCGAGCCGGCCACGCCGGCCCGCACAGCTCCGAACTCTCCAACGGCCCCAATCGGGGCCGATCGCATTTTCGGGACTCGATTTCGCAAAGGTGGACAGACCAATGATCTTCAGCTCATCAACATCACGTCTCGCCCTTCATGAGTCGGCGCGAATAGAGGCGCGCCGCGACGCGCGCGCCGGCGACGTCGTTGTCGCCGAAGTCCTCACCGAGCACGCGACGTACCGCCATCTCGAATGCACGGACGGATCCATGGCCGAGCTTCACGTTGGCGACCGCATCGTCGGCACGCTCGGATCGCGGCAGGCCCTGCGAGGCTTCGTCGGGTCAGCTCCCACCGAGCTCACCGAGGGCGAGACGCTGTCCCTGCTGAACATGGGCGGCGTCATCGGCCGTTTCATCGACTCGACGTCATCGCTCGGGGCGCCAGCCACGGTGCGCTACATCGGCACGATCGTCGACGAAGCGGGTGTCGTGAGTCTGGGACGTGCCGCCAAGCCCGTTAGGCACGCGGCAGCCGGGTCGCGGCCGGTCATTCTCGCAATCGGCACGTGCATGCACGTTGGCAAGACGACGACGATGGCGAAGTTGATCGAGGCGGCGACGGCCGCCGGCTTCTCCGTTGGCGCGGCGAAGCTCGCCGGTGTCGCTGCGCTCAAGGACCTCACGGAGTTCACGAACGCCGGCGCCGTCGACGTGAAGAGCTTTCTGGACTGCGGGCTGCCGTCGACGGTCGACGCCGAGGATCTCGCACCCGTGTTCGAAACCGTCGTCGATGCGCTCGCAGGCGACCTCGTCATTGTCGAGCTCGGCGACGGCATCGTCGGCCACTACCACGTCGAGACGGTGCTGAGGAATGCGGCCGCCATGGCGGACGTCGCGGCCGTCGTGCTCTGCGCCGGCGACATCGTTGGCGCGTATGGCGCGAAGCACTGCCTCGACGCGATGGGAATCGGGATCACGGCGATCAGCGGCCTGGCAACCGAGAACGTCGCGGGCACGGCCGTCATCGAGTCGTGGCTGGGCGTGCCGGCGGTAAACGGCGTGAAGAACCCCGACCAGCTCTTTGCGATCGTTCGGGATGCGATCGACGGCTGGACCGCGACGAGGGCCGCGGCTGCAGTAACGGGAGGCGAGACCGCGTGAGCTCCCGGGCTGCCAATGCGATTCCGGTCGCGGTCGTCGGTGCGTCCGGATATGTCGGCGGCGAGATCCTCCGGCTGCTCCTCGGGCACTCGGGCGTGCGAGTGGTGGCCGTGACCGCGCGCGAGTCGGCGGGACGCACGATCGGCGACGTGCACCCGAACCTCGCGGGCGTCGACCTGACGCTTGCGCCGCTATCGGAGACCGGCGACGCCGAGGTGCTTTTCACGGCGCTTCCGAACGGCGAAACGATGCACGCGCTCCGCTCGCTGCCGAATCGGCCGGTCATCGATGCGTCGGCGGACTTCCGGTTGCGCGACCGTGCGACGTACGAGTCGTATTACGGCGCTGAGCACGCGTGCTTCGATCGGGTAGGCGAGTTCGCGTACGGATTGCCGGAGCTTTTCCGGGACAGGTTCGCGGATCTTCGGAGCATCGCGGCCCCGGGGTGCTTCGCGACCGCGACGATCCTGGCGCTGGCGCCGATCGTCGCCGCGGCGCTCGACGACACGATCGTCGTGAATGCCGTGACGGGCTCGTCCGGGAGCGGCGCGAAGCCGAAGGGCGTCGCGCACCATCCGTTCCGGTCCGACAGTTTTCTCGCCTACGAGCCCTTTCGTCACCGGCACGTGCCCGAGATCAGGCAGGCGCTCGCGGACGCGACCGGCCGGGACGTCGATTTCGTGTTCCAGCCGCATTCGGGACCGTTCTCGCGGGGAATCTTCGTGACGGCGGTCGTTCGACTCGCACGTCCGTCGACTCCCTCCGAGATTCGCGACGTGTTCGAAAAGGCCTATGCGGGCGAGCCGTTCGTGCGGATCGTCGACGGCTCGCCGAACGTGAAGTGGGTCCGAGGCACGAACCGGTGCGACATCGGCGTCGCGTGCGATGGGAAGACGGCCGTCGTCACCGCGGCAATCGACAACCTGATGAAAGGCGCGGCGTCGCAGGCCGTGCAGGCATTCAATGCGCGGTTCGGGTTCGACGAGCGAACGGCGCTCGATATGTACGCTGCGGCGGTGTGAGGGCGAATTCGAATGAACGGGCTTGGCATACAGAGAGCACAGAGACACAGAGACCACGGAGTCTCTGTGATTCTTCGTGCCCTCCGTGCTCTCTGTATGCGAAGCCCATTCGCCGAGCACAGGTCACAGGATTGACAGGAATCAAGGAGAAGCATCGTGTCGAATATGAGTACAGCACCATCGGTCGTCGTCGCCTTTGACGAGACATTGCCCGACTTCGAAACGGAGCCCGTGCGGCGTCCGGCGATGAAGACGGGGCTAGTCAACACGTTCAAGGCACTGCCATTGACGCTCGACCGCGGCGACGGCGTCTGGGTGTGGGACACCGACGGCCGCCAGTACCTCGACATGTACTCGGGCCACGCGGTCGCCTCGACCGGCCACGCGCATCCGCACGTCGCCGGCGCGATCGCGGCGCAGGCGCGACGGCTTCTCTTCTATTCGAACGTAGTCGACCTGGAGATCCGCAACCGCGCGACCGAGAAACTGCTGTCGTACATCGCGTCGCCGGGCGGGATCACGCGCGCGCTCTTCGCGAACTCGGGTGCGGAGGCCATCGAGAACGCGCTGAAGATGGCAGTCCGGCACACGGGTCGCAGTAAGATCATTG
>CAZQBW010000236.1:0-8485 GCA_964591515.1 uncultured Clostridia bacterium | reverse complement strand
CCGTTAGCTCAGTTGGTAGAGCAGCTGACTCTTAATCAGCGGGTCGTAGGTTCGATCCCTACACGGCTCATTCGAAATCGGCGCATGGCGGTCACCCCTGCGGTGACCGTTTTTGCTTTACGGCAGAAGCCGGCCGGTTTCGCCGGCAGCCTCCACAGCCTGCCCCCGTGATTGTCAGTCAAATTCGCGTCGAGAGGGGCGTGATCGAACGGAGGCAGATCGTGAAACTGTTCACGGTGACGGAGAGCGACGTTCTTCCCAGAATCGAATTGACGGACGGCCAGCAGCCGTTCATGTACTTCGACCGCGGTGCCGGAGGGGGGACGCATTTTTTCGCGCACCACAAAGTCGTGTGTTCGGCGGGTAGCCGCGTTTCGGTCGTCGAGCGGGCGTCGGTGGCCGAGGAGTCATTCGGTCGTTACTGGCTGATGCCTGAGCTGGATGGGGACACCGAGCGGACGCTTGTGCTCGTAAAGGTTGCGCGGACTTCGAGGATTCGGCCGTATCAGCGTGATCCGCGCATTCGGGTGCTTGCCAGCGACAAGATCGGCAATCGACTGGCGATGCTGGTGTTGTCTCAGGGTGCTCTGCTCACGATTCAGCGACCGGAGCATCTGTTTGCCGGACTCGCTCTCGTGACGATCGATTGGGACGGAATCTCGCTCGGAACCCGCGAGTACGAGGATCCTGAGGGCGCCATTCAGAATCGAAACCTGACTTACATCTGACCGCGGGACTGCGGCGCACTGACTTCGGGTTCGACGGGGAATCGCCCGCCGGATCCCGCACCCGTACGGCCTGGCGCACGACGGGGCGCCTAGACTACTTCCGGATGGGTTCAACGTATCCTCCGTCGGCTGGAGGTTCTCGAAACCACCGATTTCCCGGTCCACCAATCCGATTTCGATCGTGGAACCGGTTCCACAGGCAACCAGTGCTCATCCTTCCTTAATATGTGTCGTGACGGCGGGCGTGCTATCGTCGGCGGCGTTCGGTTCCCCGCAACCTACCATGTCGTCCCCTGACCCGCAGAACGTCACTTCGGCACCGGTGCGCGACAGGCTCGTTAGCGTTCGCGCCGTCCTCGACCGGACCTTGCCGGTGCTGCCCGTGGCGCTCTCGCTCTGGCTGATGCGCGGGGTGTTCACCTCAGATCGGATCTTCTTCGTTCGGGATCTGACGCTCTACACCTGGCCGCTGACTCGGTGGCTGCGGTCGACGGTTCTTCAGGGCCACCTGCCGCTGTGGAACCCTTCGGTCGCGTTCGGTCAGTCGGTCATCGGCGATCCTTCGCTCCAGTTGCTGTTCCCGTTCACAATCCTTCCGCGAGCCTTTCTTCCAGATCCTATTGGCCTGAATGTCGCCGTTGCACTTGCGTATCCGGTAGCCGCAGTCGGCGCCTACCTCTGGCTGCGCCGACGAATGACGCCAGGCGCAGCCTCGCTCGGAGCCACACTCTTCGTCGCTTCGGGACCGTTCCTCGCAATGGGCTACATGCTCAACCTGTCCTGGTCGACCGCGCTCATTCCCTGGACCCTGTGGGGAACGGACGCCGTCGTCGCGCGGCCGGACCGCCGTCGCGTGGCGGGCCTCGCCCTGCTCTTCGCGGTCCTCGCCCTTGCCGGCGAACCCCTGGTTCTGGCGGTGACGGCGGTGATTGCCGTGCTCTCAGCCGCAACCGGATCCGCCACGATCGGAGACTTCTCGTGGCGAGCGACGATACGGTCGACCTCGGCGGTTGTCGTCGCAGGCGCCCTCGGTGCGCTCGTTGCGGGTGCGCAACTTCTCATCGCGGTCGACCAGTCCACACGATCCCTGCGCTCGGACGGATCGCTCTCGGACGACTACCGCCCCCAGTGGTTCGTCATTGCCGACATGGTCGTGCCGAACCTCTTCGGCAGTACACTTTCGTCTTCCGACCTGTGGGGGCACTGGTTCTATGCCATCCACGGATGGAACGAACCCGTCCTTCTCTCGCTGTACTGCGGTGCCGGCGCGGTCATTCTCGCGCTCGTCGGCGTGACGTCGGGCCGTCACACGCGATGGGCGGTGCTGCTCGGCGTGATCGTCGTCCTCGCGACGTTGCTGTCGCTGGGAATGACGACGCCGCTCTACCCGGCGCTCAAGCAGCTACCGGTCTTTTCGGCGTCGCGGATTCCGCTCAAGTTCATGGCTTTCGTCGTACTCGGTCTGGCGGGACTTGCAGCGGAGGGATGGGATGCGCTTCGCAGACCCCTCGCCGCGTTTGGCCGATGGCGCCATCTGCTCGCGCTCGGCGGGGGCCTGCTTTTCGTGGCACTGGCGACGTCGGCTCTGGCGTGGTGCCGCGGCTGGCCGGCCGACGCCCAGTCCGCGGCCGGACGACTTGCTGCGTCGCTCGGCCTGCCGCTTGCCGACGCGCACGGCTCCGCGCTCGTATTCCAGATCTCGAACATCGCGCCTCGCGTACTCGTGGTGTCGGTGATTGCCGTCCTCTGCATCTGGCTGGGAGCCTCCGCGCGTGGCTACGGCAGCTGGCTTCGCGCCGCGCTCTTTCTCGCCGTCGCCGTCGACCTGACGGCGGCCAACTCGAACCTCAATCCGACGATTCCGCTCGACGAGGTCTCGACGCCACCGTGGGTCGAATTGACGGCCGAGCATCCCACCGACCGCATCTTCATCACCGGGCACTCGGAGCTTGCATATGAGTCGGGACTGACGCGGAGCTCCGTCTTCCCTCGTCTCTCGCCCGTGCGCGACGCAGCGACCTGGTGCGCCGCACTGCCAATCTACGGGATGGGCAACAACCGTCGTGACGGACTGACCATTGATCTGGCAGTCATGGCGCCGCGACGGTACATTGAGCTTGTAAGTCGCACTTACGATGTCGACATGGCTGCGCGGGCGCGGATGTTGCGCCGTTCGAACGTCCGGTACGTCATCGCCCGTGTTCCCCCGGCCAACGACGCGCGTGAACTGATCAGAATCGATACGCTCGAGGCCATGGCGCTGTACGTCTGGGAGCCGTCGCCGCGTGTAGTCGTCGTCCCGGACTACGAGGTCCTGCCGGCACGTGGTCAACAGCTCGAAGCGCTCTTCTCGGAGGAGGCCGACCCCGACTCCATCGCTTTCCTGG
Source organism: uncultured Clostridia bacterium (assembly GCA_964591515.1). Taxonomy (GTDB): domain Bacteria; phylum Acidobacteriota; class Blastocatellia; order UBA7656; family JADIYM01; genus JADIYM01. The sequence continues at coordinate 5,370 of CAZQBW010000236.1, read as the reverse complement.
GCGTGGAACCACCCCCGTGCGCTGGAGTGCCAAACGCCGAGACCAGACTTCCCGGTCTTGATGAAGACGACTCCACGGGCGCGACTGATGCGCCGAAGGCGCGCAGCGACACGTCCGTGCACGCGGTATCGAGTCCGACGGCCGTAATCGTCTCGGAGGCCCCGACCGAGATTCTCGTGCGGGCCGTGGCTGGCCCTGACGGTGGATTCCTCAAGCTCCGCGACCTCTTCGATCCGAACTGGGTCGCGGAAGTGGATGGTTCACCAGCAGAAGTCCTCTCGTCCGAGAGCGTCTTTCGCGCGGTGCGGATAGCCGCAGGAACACACGAGGTGCGCTTCAGCTATCGTCCTCGTGTCCTGTGGATCGGTATCTGGACGTCACTAGCCGGATTTCTGATCGTGGCGGGGCTCATCGGCTGGCCTTCGAAGCACAGACGAAGAGTCGAGCTTCCCGCCGCATCGGCAGTCGAGGATCCTCAAGTCTACCCGCCTGCCGAGGTCGGGGAGGGCGGCACGTCGGGCTCGAATCCACCTGTCCCGTGAATCCATCCTGCTGCTTGACTTCCACAGTCGCCGAAACCGATGCTCGTTTACCGTGGCCGATGACGAGACCTACGTATTCGGAAGCGATGCCGCGAGCCTCTCGGAACTCGAGCTCTGGAAGGCGGCGAGCACGTCCGGCGATGTCGGCGAGTTGCGGGCGTTTCTTGCTGCGTATCCTTCTGGTCCGTTTGCCGAGCTTGCGCGCCTTCGCCTCGCGCGCGAATCGGCCGGGAAGAACCCGGTCGCTGCATCTACCTGCTCTGATGAGGGTAACGCGCGGCTGGCGGACGACCACGTCGGCGACGTCGATCTGCCGGAACCGTCGCTGGATTGTGGCGGCCAGCATTCGGGCCGGCACGACGGTCTGCGGCGTAACATCGGTCGCGTCGTAACGGTCGATGCAACGGGAAAGCCTGCGGACGAACGACGAGTCGAGGTGACCGTCGAAGAGCTGGACCTCGGTGGCGCCGGCAGTCTCGAACTCGTCGCGGTCGAAGGCGGAGCATTCGAGATGGGCGCATCGAATGCCGAGGCCCTTGCCGCCCGGCGCGAGCTCCAGCACGCCGCAGCTGCGACCGCTCTCAGGTGGATTCTGGAGGAGCAGCCGCGCCGCCTGGTAACCGTTGCCGCGTTCCGAATCGCCGTCGCGCCGGTAACACAGGGACAGTGGGCGGCGGTCGCGTCACTCCCGAAGGCGCAGATTGACCTCGATCCGCAGCCGTCCTCGTTTCAGGGAGCGGATCATCCCGTGGAACGTGTCTCCTGGTATGACGCGACCGAATTCTGCGAACGGCTCTCCGCCGCAACCGGTCGGACGGTGCGACTGCCGACCGAGGCGGAATGGGAATACGCCTGCCGCGCCGGCGCCGGGTCGCCGTTCGCCTTCGGCGAAACGCTGACCCCGGAGCTCGCGACCTATCAATGTTCCGAGAAATTCGCCTCGGGGCCGCGCGCCGCTTCGCCCGAACAAACGACAGCCGTTGGCTCGCACGGTGTCTCGAACGCTTTCGGCCTTCTCGACGCGCACGGCAACGTCTGGGAGTGGTGCCGCGACTGGCACGCCCGCGACACATACTCGACGACTGCCGTCGTCAACCCTCGGGGACCGTGCTCGGGCACGGCGCGAGTCCGGCGCGGAGGCTCCTGGCGCACTCCTCCCGTTTTCTGCCGATCGGCCGCGCGATTCTCGGCGCCGCCCGGATTCCGCAACAACGACACCGGATTCCGAATCGTCGTCGAGTCATAGACGACAGAGGCGTCCGGGCAGCCGTCAGTCGTTGTTCCTGGGCGCCTCTGAACCGGACCGTGCACCGGATCGCGCCCCGGAACGGAGTCCCGAGAACGAGGTCCGGTCGCCGGACCGCAGCGATTCGAGCGAGACGTTGAGTCGCTGCTGCCACACCGTTTTCGGCGGGGGCTCGCTCACGAACTGGCACGCCAGCACCGCCTCGATCGACTCGCCGGCGGTCTGTCGCTGCTTGAAGTACAGCGTCGCAATCAGTACGGCGTTGAAGGTGATGGCGGCCAGTCTGAGCAGACAGATGGCCGTCGCAGCGATGGCCACCGCGAAGGGGCCGCGCACGACATCCCATTGCATCACTTCGACGACGGTCGGTGTCAACAGGGCAACGAGAATGAAGAGTCCCACGACGAGGGTGTCGGATGCGGTCCGCCTTCTGAGCTCACGTGACCGGTGGAGCGCCTGTCGGACCGAGATTCCCTCGACCAGCACCACGTTGGCCATCTGCATCGTCTCGCAAGCGACGACGTAGGCCACGAGGATCAGGGAAGCACCGAGAAGAATGGAGCCGGCTGTTCCCAGCGCGGCGGAAAGCGCAGCCATCGATGAATGGGCACCGACGAGCGCCGGAAAAATCGCGACCTTGAGCAATCCGAATCCGATCGTGGCCGGGAGAACCCCGGAAATACCGACGATCATCGCCACCTTGATCGCGGGTATGAGCATTCGCTTCAGGAGCGAGAACACCAGTTCCACGCGCAGCTTCTTCAACGGCACGAGAAGGATCTGTCCGATCAGGAGGGTTATGACGCCGCGAGAGAAGATCGTTCCCAGAAGGATCACCAGCCAGTTCAAGGGTCCGAGTGCCTCGAGGGCGGTCCTGGCGGTGGGAACGTGAACGCCGTCCTCGAGGAGCGCGAGGTACAGAAGAGCCTCGGCGACGACCAGCACGAAGTACGGTGATACCAGCAAAGCCGTCGTCCGGAGAAACTCGGGGATGTGCTCGACAAACATCACGAGCGCGCGGCGGACGAGACCCCACGGAGATTCGGCCTTGGACTTCAATGTCGCTGCGAACAGCTCCGCTGTAGCCGGCCTGTCGGCAACGTCCTTGGCAAGCGCCGACATCACCACTCCAGCAACAGCGCGCGGGACGTCCGGGTTTCGTTTGTCGAGCGCGTCGGGAAGAACCTGCAGATGCTGCAGCATCAGCTTCGACATGCTTCCTTCGAATGGAAGGGATCCGCCGAGCATCTGGTAGGCAATTACTCCGAGGCTGTACACGTCGCTCGCCGCCGTCACCACCTCGCCCCGGCACTGCTCGGGCGACATGTATGCCGGAGTGCCGAGGACCGATCCCGCGACGGTCAGGTCCCCGGCGGCTTCGGTGACCGGAGAGCTCTTGGGTTCGGCCGTCGGCCTCGGCGATCCGTGCAGACGCGTTTCATCGGCGGTTTCGCCTAGAAGAGTTGGCGCTTCGGATGCGGCCGGACCGACCGTCGCCGTCGCGGAGGCCTTGCTGCCGACGATTGTCGGCGCCTCCGATGCCGGGGCGTCCAGAATCGTGGATTCGATCGCCTCGGCACCGACGCCAGCGCCACCAACAACAGTGACGTCAGTGGATGACGGCAACGGAGTCCGAGCACCGGTCACCGCTGGACCAGCTACCGGCTCGTTCACCTTGGCGAGTCCGAAATCAAGAAGCTTCACCGTGAAACCGCCACGCAGATTCGGTTCGAGCCAGATGTTGCCGGGCTTCAGATCACGATGAATGATGCCCTTCCGGTGCAATTCGCCGAGTCCGAGCGCAAGCTGATCGAAGACTTCAACCGTCCAGTCGACCGGAACGACCGGCTGCTCCATCAGTACATCTTCGAGCGAGCAACCGTCGAGGTACTCCATCACGAGGTAGGCGACGCGTTCCCCGCAGACGTCGGCCTGACCAAAGTCAGTGACGTCGACAATGTTCGGATGGCGGAAGCGGCCGGCCGCGCGCGCTTCCCGCCTGAAGCGCTCCATGAACGAGGCATCCGCGGCGAACTGGGGAACGATGATCTTGAGGGCGACCGGGCGTTCTGTTCCCAGGTGCGTGGCGAAGAAAACGGCGCCCATGCCACCGCGGCCGAGCATGCGCTCGACCTGGTACTTACCGTCCAAGACGGTTCCGACGACGTCTGTGAGGTTCATTAGTCGTGATGGGTGAGCGGACGATTCGCGTCGAAAGTACCACAGGCGCCCGGAGTTCGGAATTCGCGGGGCTGGCACTGCGCCGTCGCCTCTCCTCACCCGCTGTCTCGCGTTCAGGACTCCACGGAATCGCTACCCGCTTCAGTTCGGCGTTCACTTCCCGGGTTCCGGGAGCGCGTCGCTGAAGGTAGACTCGATCGGTTACATGCCACCACACGGGCAGGGAAACGAATTGTCGCGGAGGAGCATAAGAATGGCCGGATACGACGAAGCGATTGGATTTCTCGAGGTGAGTTCGATCGCGCGTGGCATCGAGGCAACCGATGCGATGCTCAAGATGGCGGCAGTCGAGTTGTTGATGACGCTGAGCATTCCCCGCGGCAAGCACCTCATCATGATTGGCGGGACCGTTGCCGACGTCGAGGCCGGCATGCGCGCTGGCGTGACGACGGCCGACGGAGTCGTGCTCGACTCGTTCATCATCCAGAACGTTCATCCCCAGCTCCCGCCGGCGATAAAGGGTCGCGTGAAGGTCGAACGCATCGAGGCGCTCGGGATCATCGAGACGAAGGAAGTCGCACCAGCCATCTACGCCGGCGATGCCGCGGTCAAGGCAGCGAATGTCGAGCTCATCGAGGCGCGCAACCAGCCGGGCGGGAAGGGAATGGTAGTGGTCACGGGTGACATAGGCGCCGTGCGGTCCGCCGTCGCGGCCGCTGTCGCGACTGTCAAACCCGGAATGCTCATTGCCGAGGTCATCATTCCCTACGCACACGAAGCGTTGCGAAAGAGCCTGATGCCGTGAAAGAGGACATCGACAGCCTCGCGATCAGTACGCGACGTCTGCGGCTGATTCCTGCAACGGTAGAACTCGCGCGCGCCGAGATGTCGGACCGCTCGGAGTTCGCACGGCTGCTCGGCGCGGATATACCGGCAAACTGGCCGCCGGAGTCCGCCGCCGACGCGCTGCCGTTCTTCCTCGAATTGCTAGAGGACAATCCGACGTGGGTCGGGTGGCTCGGATGGTACGCCGTCGCGACCCTCGACGAGGCCGGACCGACCCTCGTCGGAAGCGGCGGGTTCTTCGGACCGCCCGACACGGCGGGCGAGATCGAGACGGGTTATTCGGTACTCCCGCAGTTCCACAGGCGCGGGATCGCGACCGAGATGGTTGGCGGATTGATCGGCTGGGCGACATCACACGAGACCGTTCGCCGGGTCGTGGCCCGGACGACCGAGGACAACGCCGGATCTCGTCGGGTGCTCGAGACTTTGGGTTTCGAAGATGACGGGCCAGGCGACGAGCCCGGGGGCATCCGGTTCGTGCGGATTTAAGCGTTCGCCTCTGTGTCTCCGTGTCTCCGGCTCTCTGTGTGCGTAGCTCTTCGCACTAAAGAAGAG
>CAZQBW010000235.1:0-8493 GCA_964591515.1 uncultured Clostridia bacterium | reverse complement strand
AAGGCGTTCCGATTGCGAAGGGGCGTTTCTCGCAGAGGCGCAAAGGACTCGCAAATACGCAGAGATGACTGCTTCACCGCGTCTCTGCGAGTCCTCTGGGCCTCTGCGAGAAACCCGATTCTCGAAGGCGTGCGTCCAGGGATCAGTACCCGATCGCCCGGCCGCCGTTCCGGGCATCGGAGGCGCCGAGCCGGACTCCGGTTCCGCGCTCGACCATCACAGCGTGCGCATCGCCGAGGTACGGCCGCACCGAATCCGCGATGTCCGCCCGGTTCTCGACCTTGTGTCCGAAGCCCTCGAGTACCTGCTCGACGTCACGCGGCATTCCGAACGGCTCGCACACGATGCGATCCGGTAACCACTGGTGGTGAATCCGCGGGGCATCGACCGCCGCCTGGATGTCCATCCGGTAGTCGATGACGTTCAGGATGACCTGAAGGACCGTGTTGATGATCGTCGGTCCACCGGGACTGCCGACGGCAAACCAGAACTCGCCCTTCTCATCGAGCACGATCGTCGGCGTCATCGACGACAACGGGCGCTTGCCCGGCGCGATCGCGTTGCTCTCCTTCTGAATGAGCTTGAACTCGTTCGCAGTGCCGGGCTTGGCAGCGAAGTCGTCCATTTCGTTGTTGAGCAGGACGCCGGTTCCCGTTGCGACGACGCCGGACCCGTAGCCCAGGTTGAGAGTGTAGGTGTTCGTCACGACGAGGCCGTCGCGGTCGATGACCGTGAAGTGCGTAGTCTGCTCCGACTCGTGCGAGATTCGGACGTCGCCTGGGCCGATCTCGGTGCTCGGCGTCGCTCGCCGCGGATCGATCGACGAAGCTCGTCGCATTGCGTAAGGGACCGACGTGAGCACCTCGACGGGAACCTTCACGAAGTCCGTGTCGCCCAGGTATTCGGCGCGATCCGCGAACGCCCGCCGCATCACTTCGGCCAGCAGGTGCAGCGAGGCGGACGACCCTGGGCCAAGCGCAGCCAGGTCGTGAGGCTCGAGCATGTGCAGCATCTCGATGAGCGCAATGCCGCCCGAGCTCGGAGGAGGCATCGTGAGGATCTCGTGACCGCGATACGTCGTCCGCAGCGGAGTCCGCTCCCTGGCGACGTACGCCTTCATGTCGGCAAGGGTGACGAGTCCGCCATTCGCCTTCATGTCCGCGGCGATGCGCTGGGCAGTGACGCCCTCGTAGAACTCGCGCCAGCCGCGGCGCTGCATTCTTCCGAGCGTCGCCGCGAGCTCCGGCTGGCGAAGCACCTCGCCCTCACGGAAGTGACGGCCGTTGCGCAGGAAGATGCGATTCGAATCGGCGAACATCGCCAGCTTGTCGGCCTCGTCCTCGAGGTTCCGCTGCTCGCTCAGGTCCACGACGAATCCCGCTGCGGCCATCCGGCGTGCAGGCTCGATGAGGCGCGCCAGCGGCCACCGCCCGTACTTCTCGACTGCAAGTCCGAAGCCGGCGGGAGTACCGGGCACGCCGACGGCCCGGTAGCCGACGCTCGAGGACTTCGGGACGACGTTGCCGTCGGGTCCTATGTACATGTCGCGGGATGCCGCCGCCGGCGCCATCTCGCGGTAGTCAATGGCGGTCGCGCGCCCGTCCGGGAACCGTATGAGCATGAACCCGCCGCCGCCGAGGTTGCCGGCGATCGGGTAGCAGACAGCCAGCGCTAGTCCCACTGCCACGGCCGCGTCGACCGCGTTGCCGCCGCGTCTGAGGACGTCCACTCCTATCTGCGATGCGAGCTCGTGCCGCGACGCGACCATACCGTGCTGCCCGCGCACGGGCTCGCGCGCGGCTGCCCGCGCGGCGGGAGCCGGAATGAGCGCCAGCAGCATTGCTACAGCTACGGCCGTCGTGGTTCCTCGAAATCTCGTCATCGTGTTCTCGTTGGATTGAAGTGTGCGGGCTGAAGTGCTCGCCGGGCCATATTCTCGCACAGTCGCGCGGGATTCGGCCGTCGTCGGCCGTGCTTGCCATCGCACTGGCGGGCGGGTAGAGTCCGAGGTTCTGCGGCACGGCTGGTTCGTACAGGAGGCAATTCGATTGGCCATTCACAGTGATCTGCTCGAGATCCTCGTCTGTCCGGCGTGCAAGGCGAAGGTCGAGTTGAAGGCGGACGGCAGCGGACTCGTCTGTCCCGAGTGCCACCGGGTGTATCCGATCCGCGACGACATTCCCGTCATGCTGATCGACGAGGCCAAGATCGAGGAGGATGGCGGCGCGGCCTGACATCCCCGTCGCGTCGTTCGTCGGCCGATCGCCCTCGCTCGAGCGCATCGAGAGGGTTCTGCTCGTCCGTCTGCGTTCGATTGGCGATACCGTGTTGATGACGCCCTGCATCACGGCGCTCAAGCGCTGGCGGCCCGAGATCGACATCGACGTCGCTCTCGAGCCCTTCTGCGCGCCGTTGCTCGAAGCGCATCCCGATGTTCGACGCGTCGTCACAATCGATCGATCGGCGCGGGCACGACTGCGGACGATTCCGCGACTGCGAGCCGCCCGCTACGACATTGCGTTCAATCTCAACGGCGGATCGACCGCGTCTCTGCTCGGCCTCTTCAGCGGCGCGCCCGTTCGAGTCGGGTTCTCGGGCTATCAGCTTCCGTGGCTGTCGAACTGTCGCGTCACTTCCTCGTGGCACGTGTGGCAACGGGAAGATGTTCACACGGTCGAGCACCAGCTCGCGCTGATTGCCGGAATCGGCATTCCGGTCGAAGGCGCCGGTCCGACGAGCCTGCAGACGAGCACCGAGGCGGCCGCGAAGGTCGACCGCCGGCTTTCGGTGCTCGGACTCTTGAGGCAGCCCTTTGCAATCCTGCACGTCGAGGCGTCTCTCGAGTCGAAGCGTTGGCCTGCCGGCCAGTTTTCCGCTCTCGCATCGCGGTTGCGTCAACGGCACGGGATGGCTGCGATCGTGATCGGCCAGAACGACGTCCGTGTTCGGGAGGCCGCCGGGACTGACGGAATTGCCATGTCGGACCTGTCGCTTGCCGAAACGATGGGGCTCATCGAGCGCGCCACGCTGTTCGTCGGGAACGACAGCGGACCCGCACATATGGCTGCAGCGTTCGCCAGGCCGCTCGTCGTCATCTTCGGACCATCGAATCCGGACCTGTGGAGACCGTGGTCGAACGGTCCGTGGCGAATCGTCCGCGGTGATTCAGCGGAACTGGTGTCCGCCGCCGACGTCGACGAAGCCATTGAATCCGTCCTCGAGGAGGTTCGCGCGTGACGCGAGCGTTGCATCTGGACCCGTCGCGTGTGCGCGAGATCGCCGAGCGCTTCTCCGCGCAGCGCATCGTCGTGCTCGGCGACCTCATGCTCGATCGTTTCATCTGGGGAGCGGTTCGCCGCATCTCGCCCGAAGCGCCGGTCCCGGTCGTCGAGGTCGATCGGGAATCGCAGCACCTCGGTGGCGCCGGCAACGTCGTAGCGAACGTCGTTGCGCTCGGCGCGCACGCCAGGCCGGTTGGAGTGACGGGTGACGACGCCAATGCGGATCTGCTCGATGCCGAATTTCGCCTTGCCGGCGTCGACACAGACACCGTCGTCCGCGATTCGTCGAGACCGACGACGACGAAGACGCGCATCATTGCGCACAGCCAGCAGGTGGTGCGAGCGGATCGCGAGCGCAGGCACCCTGTCTCGGCCGAGATATCCGAGTTGCTGCTCGCAGCGTTCGGCCGCGCCATCGAGAATGCATCTGCGGTCGTGGTGTCGGACTACGACAAGGGACTGCTCGGCGGGGACGTGCTCGCTCGCGCGCTTTCGATGGCGCGAGAGCACGGCGTACTGGTCTGTCTCGATCCGAAGGTGCGGCGCTTCCCCGAGTACTCGCCCGTCACGGTCGTGACTCCGAATCACCACGAGGCGGAAGCGGCGTCCGGTCTCGCTGCGGAATCCGACGACGAGATCGAGACGTGTGGACGGCGGCTGCAGCAGATCCTCGGCGGTCCGGCGGTGCTCATCACGCGGGGAGAGGCCGGAATGACGCTGGTGGACGCTGACGGCTCGGCGGTTCACGTGCCAACGATGGCACGTGAGGTCTACGACGTGACTGGAGCCGGTGACACGGTAATTGCGACGCTCGCGCTCGCGCTCGCGGCCGGCGCGTCCATGCGAGAAGCTGCGGTGCTTTCGAACATCGCGGCCGGAGTGGTTGTCGGCAAGGTGGGCACGGCGACCCTGACGGCGGACGAGCTGATAGACGCGGCCGATGCCGCTCACGCGAGGGACTGAATGGGAATTCCACGTAGCACGGAGTTTGTCGAGCGCATCATGGCGCGCGAGGCTCGCGTCGGCGTCGTCGGCCTCGGGTACGTCGGGCTGCCTCTTGCGGTCGAGTTCGCGGCCAATGGGTTCGACGTGACGGGATTCGAGGTGAGCGCCGAGAAGGCCGCCGAGGTCAACGCGGGCTCCAGTTACATCCAGGACGTGCCGTCAGAGGACGTACGCGTTCTCGTGGAAGCCGGCCGCCTGCGCGCTACGGTGGACTTCGAACGGCTCGCGGAGATCGACGCGATCATCGTGTGCGTGCCGACCCCGCTCAACAAGACGAAGGAGCCTGACATCTCGTACATCCTCGCGGCCGCGGAGAAGATTCGCGCGGCGATGCGGCCGGGCCAGCTGATAGTTCTCGAGTCGACGACGTATCCGGGGACGACCGACGAGGTGCTGCTTCCGATGCTCGCGGCCTCGGGTTACGAGCTCGACACCGACTTCTTCCTCGCGTTCTCGCCGGAGCGCGTCGATCCCGGCAATCCGACGTTCCAGACGAAGAACATCACGAAGGTGGTCGGCGGCGTGTCCGAGCCGTCGTCGATAGTCGCCGCGGCGCTTTACGGCACCGTGGTCGAGACGGTGCACCGAGTCTCATCGGCGCGTGTTGCCGAGGCGGCCAAGTTGCTCGAAAACACGTTCCGGGCCGTCAACATCGGCCTCGTGAACGAGATCGCCCAGCTTTGCTACCAGCTCGGCATCGATTCGTGGGAGGTCATCAACGCGGCCAAGACCAAGCCGTTCGGGTTCATGGCGTTCTATCCGGGGCCGGGAATCGGCGGACACTGCATCCCGCTCGATCCGCACTACCTTTCCTGGAAGGCGCGACTGCATGGCTTCGAGGCGAAGTTCATCGGCCTTGCCGAGGAGGTGAACTCGCGGATGCCGCAGCACGTCATCAATCTGATCACCGAGGGGTTGAACCGTCATCGCAAGGCGGTGAACGGGTCCCGTCTGCTCGTCCTCGGGGTGGCGTACAAGCGTGACATCGACGATGTGCGCGAATCGCCTGCGCTGTCGATCATCGACAAGCTGATCGATCTCGGGGCGTCGGTGTCGTACCACGATCCGCACGTCCCGACGCTCAGGCTGGACGACGATCACGGACCGATCCTCGGCTCACCGCGGATCGATTCCACGATGTCGAGCGTCGAACTGACCGATGCGGCGATCGCCGATGCCGACTGCATCGTGGTCGTGACGGATCATCGATCGGTGGATTACGAGCGCGTGCTGCGACTGGCGAAGCTCGTGGTCGATACGCGCAACATCACGTCGGGACTGCTGACACCCGAGCTCGCCGCGAAGGTCGTGCGGTTGTAGGGTCAGGCGTTGCCGTACGGAGAGCACGGAGTCACGGAGACCTCCGAGAGCGGTCAATCGGAAGAGAGCTTCAAGGACAGGACCGAACCTATTCGGAAAGGAGTGCCTTCTCCAACTGCGTCAACCTGTTCTTCAGCAGTTCCTTTTCCCGCAGGTTCTTCGTCATCGCGATGGCGCGTCGGGTTTCATCTCGTGCCTCAGGGAGCCTGCCCATCTTCTCGAGCAGGTCTGCTCTGACGCTGTGAAAGAGATGATTGGCGGCGAGCGCCGAGTCATCGGCGTGGACGACGGTGGCGTCGAGTGAGTCGAGTCCCGCGGCCGGGCCCAGAGCCATGCCAATGGCCACTGCTCGATTGAGCGCGACGATCGGTGATGGATTGATCTGCATCAGGGCGTCGTAGAGCAGAACGATCGCTTCCCAGTCCGTCTCTTCGGCTGCACGTGCCCGCATGTGACAGGCCGCAATTGCTGCCTGCAAGGCGTAGGGTTTCGCGCCACCTCCGAGTCTCTGCGCGTGTTCGAGCGCCGCCATTCCCCGGTGGATCTGCGAGCAGTCCCACAGCGAGCGGTCCTGGTCCGGCAACAGGACGGCCTCGCCGTTCGTGCCCCGCCGCGCCGAGTTGCGCGATGACTGCAACTCCATCAATGCAACAAGTGCATGAACCTCAGACTCGCCGGGGAGTAGTTGACCGAGCATGCGCCCGAGGCGCAGCGCCTCTTCAGAGAGAGCCGTTCGCATCCACTCGTCGCCCGAGGTCGCGGTATAGCCCTCGTTGAAAATCAGGTAGACCACCATGAGCACGGACTCAACCCTGCTCCGCAACTCGTCGCCAGTCGGCGTCTCAAACGGAACGTGCGCCTCCGAGAGAGTCTTCTTGGCCCGAGAGATCCGCTGGCCCAGCGTCTTCTCCTGCACGAGAAACGCACGCGCGATCTCCGCGGTGGAGAGGCCGCCGATGAGGCGCAACGTGAGCGCGATTCGTCCCTCCACCGGAAGCACGGGATGGCACGCCGTAAAGATGAGCCGCAGCACGTCATCATCTATCACCTGATCCAGCGACTGCTCCAAAGCGTCTCCAAGCCGCTGCTGTTGCCACTCCAGCTCGCGTGCAATCTCGGAATGCTTGAGGACGAGCATGCGGCCGCGCCGCAACGAATCGATCGCGCGCCGCCTGGCCGCCGTCATCAGCCATGCCCCGGGATTGTCGGGGATGCCTTCTTCGGGCCAGACTTCGAGGGCCGTCACGAGCGCATCCTGTGCCAGCTCTTCGGCAAGGCCGACGTCGCGGGTGACGCGGGCAATCGCTGCGATGAGGCGTATGGACTCGATCTTCCACACGGCCTCGATCGTCTTGTGGACGTCGCTCATACGGTAGAAGTTACCGCGTCCGCTCGGAAAACACTTCTGCCGCTTTCAGGACGTCTTCGGGAAAGTCGGACATCTCGCGAATCTGGCGAATTTCGATCGCCTCGTCGTTGGACATCGGTGCCCGCTTTGCCCATTCGATGGCCTCTTCACGTGATCGCACCTGGATGATCCAGTAGCTGCCGACAGCGTCATTCGACTCCGCGAACGGCCGCCCGGTCACCGTCGCCTTGCCGTCAGTGCACGAGATACGTGTTCCCGAGGACGGAAGAAACAGTACATCCCGCGCGAGCAGGACTCCTGCCTTCCGCAACGAAGTGTCGTACTCCGTCATTCTGGCGACGGCTTCCGGGCAGGGTGCTCCATCCGGCGCTGCCGAAGCGGGCCATTCCGTGGTGAGGAAGCCCTCCCGGTCGCTACGGCTTCCGATTCTGTGGATCGCCATCATCATGAAGCGCATGGAGTTGCTCCTATGCCTGGTTCACGAGTGGCCCGGCGACCTTGTAGTGACTGAGGATGATGCCGGACGGCATGGCGGTTGTGCTTACGAGCTCGAAAGAGCGAGCGGGAGTTCCCTCGGCAAAGAAGCGCTTCCCCGCGCCCAACAGAACCGGATAGACGACCAGCACGACCTCATCCGCAAGCCCGTGTTCGAGCACCGTCGACGTCAGCGTGGAACTGCCGGAGAGGACCAGGTCCGGGCCGTCCTGTGCCTTGATATGCCGGATTCCCTCGACGATGTCTGCTCCGAGTTGCTCGAACGGTCCCCATTCGAGACTCTCCGGACGATGGGTGGCGACACATTTTGTCGCCGCGTTGAGGCGGTCCGCCATCGGACTGCTCGGAGCCTTTGGCCAGTATTCAGACCAGGCATCGTAGGTGCGACGGCCCAGCACCAGGTCAAAGCTCTCGCCGTGTGCGGCGAGCATTGCGTCCCGGCCAGCCGGGGTTCGATAGGGCGCGGTCCAGTCGCCGTAGGGGAAGCCTCCGTCGTCGCCGGAGACCTGCATCACGCCGTCCAGCGAGATGTGTTCGATGATCCTGAGCGTTCTCATTGCGTGTCTCCTTTCGAGGCCTGGCTCTCGGGACGTGGGCGGAAGAAGATCCCTCGCACCTCGACCGGCACACCACACGCAACGGCGGCCTTTCGTGCCCATGCGAGCGCTTCGTCCATGTCAGCGGCTTCGACGATCGAGAAACCACCTATGTGCTCCTTGGCCTCGAGGAACGGGCCGTCGGTGATGATCACGTCTCCATTGGCCTGCTTGCGCAGCGTCTTCGCATTGCCTGCCGGTTCCAACCCGCCAGCGAAAAGCCTGATGCCAGCGGCATCCATCTCAGCGTTGAGCGTGTGGATGGCGCGGATCGTTTCTTCGCTCTCGAGGGAAGGGTCGTAGTTGTCGGGGAGCTGAATCGTGACCAGAAAGTGCGGCATGGCTTCTCCTTGAATGGTGCTCGAGGCGGGATCTTCGACCCGGCCTTCACAACAACGACGAACGGCCGGGCCGGAATTCTACAAGC
>CAZQBW010000234.1:0-8500 GCA_964591515.1 uncultured Clostridia bacterium | reverse complement strand
GTGGGTCGCGAGGGCGAGTGCAACGAGCACACGCGACCCGCGGTACCGCCGCCCATCTGGGTCCGACCGCGGAGCGGTCGCATTGTCGGTCCCATAGGTAACGCGCGTCGCAGGCGATGTCGTGCCCGTCGTCGTGTTGCTTCCCATTCTGGAGACAATGCGACCGCTCCGCGGTCGGCGCGCTCCGGGTGGAGGTACCGCGGGTCGCGCGAAGGCTCGTTGCACTCGCCTCCGTGCGACCCACGGCTATTTCCTTCGACCGCTCCGCGGTCGTCCAGTAGGCCAAACTCCAGAGCGGCGCTTGGCGCCGCTCTACAGAGCGCTTCGCGCAATGGGCTGGATCAGGTCCTCGAGAGCGGAGACTCCCGGCGGCGGTCAGCAAGCTCGAAGGTCGAGTCAACCTCAAACCCGCACTCAATCGCGATCGAAGCGTGCCGCCGTGCTCCCGCACCACCACACACCCGGCGCGTTCCCGGTGGACAGGATGACGCCAAAGTCTCCAGCCAGCCCCGGAAAGTTTCGGCAGGGACACCGAGCACCACCGAAAGCCCGACGAGCTCGGGGCGGGTTCGCTCGACAGCACGAGCAAACTCCTCGACCGGGAGATTGGCGCCAAGGTACGTCACCGCCCATCCCTGTCGCGCATACAGGTAGGTCGCCGAAAGCGCTCCAATCTCGTGGTAATCGTCCGGCGCGCACGCGAGCAGCCCCAGCGGCCCCGACGGTGGTGCCGTCGCCTGGATCATCGCGGCGAGTCGCTGCCGCACTGCGGCCGTGATGAAGTGCTCGCTTGCGATCGACATCTCGCCTCGCAACCATCCTTCTCCGACCGCTTCAAGCAGGGGGACGAGCAGCCCCGGTACGATGGCGTCGAACGGCGCGGCCGCTGCCACCTCCGCCAGGATCGAATCGAATGCGCGCCGGTCTAGTCGCGCCGCTGCGCCGAGCAGCGATTCTCGCGCCGAGGCAAACAGTGCTGCGCGACCGCGATCACGCGAGTACGCCGAATCCGAATAGGCCGTTGCTTCGACTCCACGGTCGTCAGCCAGCATCCCGGCGACTTCGCGGATGCGCTCCGGACTCCAAACAGAGACCTCACCGATTGTGTAGTCCTTGTCTAGGAGTTGTTTCACTGCTCGAAGCGTCTCGACCTCGTTCCGTGAGTAGAATCTCAGACCTGTGTCCGATCGCTTCGGCTTCAGCAGTCCGTGCCGATTCTCCCACGCTCGAAGGAGAAATGGACTTAATCCAGTCATTTTGGCGACGGTGCCTATCTTGTATCGCGCTTCGTCCATTTGATTCGTCTCCTGCCGATGACGCCAGTGTATCACGGGACGACCGGAACTTCGTGTCTAGATACTGTCTAAAAAAATCATTGACTGTCTAGAATTCGTATAGTAATTTGGCCGGCGTACTGACACAGCGGCCGGGAATCCTGCGGCGAGACTCTGAGGGGAACACTATGTCCGTGGAAGCGAGAGAGCAGGCGGTGCAGAAATTGTGGCAGCACATCCAGACGCTGCAAGTCGAGAACAGGAGCCTCCGTGTGGCCCTCGAGTCTCTCGGACACACCGAGACGGCGCGCTCGATCTATCAGTCATCTCCGATGGATGCGCCGCCATTCGAGGTCGAACAGATCGTTTTCGCGCAACGGGCCGCTTCGGGCGGCTCGATGGGATGGCCGGTCGCACGTCGCCCGTCGTTTCCCGTGCAGCCGGCCGTGCCGTCGCCCCCACCCGCTCCGGCGCCGGCGCCGGTTCAATATCAGACAGTCGCCAGTCCAGCAGCGGCTGGCCCGCGAGCCATTCCGCCCGGTCCGACGAACATTGACGTCGGCATCGTTCGACAGCTTTCCGTCGAACAGCTCAACGACCTGCCATACGGCGTCGTCGTAGTCGACCGGGAGGGCACGGTGCTCTTCTACAGCGACACCGAGTCCCGACTGGCTGCGGTCCCGCGCGATCGCGTGCTCATGCGCAACTTCTTCCGCGACGTAGCGCCGTGCGCTCAGGTCAAGGAATTCGAGGGGCGCTTCCATTCTTTTGCCAGGGGCGAAACGCGGTCCGCCATCGAGCAGTTCGATTTCGTCTTCAACTTCGCCTCGGGCGCACAGCACGTGACGATCATTTTCACGCCGGGCCGCGGGCGCGGAACCTTCAACATTCTGATGACGCGCCGATAGGCGGCAAAAGGAGACCCGATGATGTCCCTCTCCACGACCGAACACTCGAACAATGGGTCCGCGCCTCCCCCGGAAACGCTATCCGAATCCGTCGAGCGCGCAGTCTATGATCTTCCAAATGTAGACGGAGCATTTCTCTTCGATCTCGAGGGAGAAACCCTGGTCGCTGCGGGCAGCGAAGCGACGAACGACGCCGCTGTCCTGGCCCTCGTCAACGGACTGATTCAGCTTGCCGAGCGTACGGCGACCGACCTCGGTCGTGGCGCGCTTCAGCACCTCGCTGTGCAGGGACAGCTCGGCTACGTTGTCGCGACGATACTCGACTCGGGTCACAGCCTCGTCCTTCTTGGATCACACGAGGCCCGCCTGGGACTTCTGATGCACGACCTCGAGTGGCTCGCAATGCGCCTCGCTCCGTCGCTCGACTGATTCACAAGGAGATCCCCGTCATGATCGAAGCTATCGCCCTCAGTTCAATTGCCGGCGCCGCGGCCGGCGCCATCGGCGCCTGGGTCTCGTTGCGCACCGTCGCTCGTCGCGATGCCGAAGCCCTTGAAGACAACCTCATGGGAGTTCGCAACGAGCGAGATGCCGCTCGTCGGGACGCGTCGAGTCACGGCGCAGAGATCGCGCGGCTTCGTGCACTCTTCGAAGTTCCCGCCGGCCCGCCGAGTGCCGGACGGGACGCAGCCTGGGCGCCATTCGCCGCTCACGCCGAGCGCGCGCTGGCCCGGCTCGGACGCGACGCGCTGGCGAACGTGTCCGCTGTTGGCTCGGCAGAAAGTGCGCTTCCTATTGCCTGCGATGGCACCGACGAGCGCCTGTCGCGCCTCTACCTGGCCGTCGGAAGCATCATCACCAGCGCCGGGGAAGCGATTGCCCGCGAGTTCGCCCCGGACCTGACCGGATGGGACAATTCCTCTGCCCGGGCATCACAGATCTCGGTCGAAATCGCCGACGAAACAAGCGTCCGCGTCGCGCGGCTCGATGCCGACGAGGAAGGGCTCATTTTCGTCACCATCGGCCCGTCGGGCCGGCTGAGCGAGGCTGCGTGGGGCCGCGCCCTGGTCGCGCTCAGGCAACACGAGTCCCGAACGCTTCGTCCGAGTCGCCCCGATCGCAGGATTTCCGTCGCAGTCTCGCTCGACGGCGTAACGCTTCCACAGGCGCTCCTGTCCGCGCTCGCTCGCGCCGGAGTGTCGTCGGTCAGATACGTCGCGCCCGGGTCGTCGACGTCCTGGGAGTCACTCGCCAACGAAGGCCTTGCCAGAATTCCCGGCGCGCCAGGGGCGCGAGTTGTGTTTCGTGTGCTTCTCGATCGGTCTGAAGCATCAGAGGTCGTCGCCCTCAGGCTCGGGCGGACCGGATGGATCGTCGCGACCGTTGCCGAAGCGGGTTCCGATCCGTCGCGCCTGCTCGATCAGGTCGCCGGCTATCTCAGGTTCCGCGAACGCGGCGTCGCGACGACAGCATGACCGCCTGCACTCCGAAGGCGTGCGGACGTTGCGAGGGGCCCATCGAGCGACTCGATGCCAGGGGGCGCCTGTTCGTCTGGCCGCCTGTCGGTCATTCCCTTGGCAAGCTCGCGCGCGGACTGGCGGGAACCCGACAACCGTTCGAGCGCCGTCACGAGCACGGATGCCTGGTGCTCGAGGTCGGCCCGTCCGAGGCGCCATCAGCCTTGGGGTGCATTGCGGCGATACTCTCGGCCGAGGAAGCAAGGGCAACCCGGTCACTGTTCGTCGAAGGTACCGGGGAACCGGGCCTCGACGACTTTCCACGCGTCTCCACCCTTGACCGGCTCATCGCCGCGGGTCGCGGCGCTTGGGTCGCCGCCCTGCTCGACGAGAACCGGCTGACGACCTTCTTCCAGCCGATCGTCCACGCTGACGACCCATCGCGCGTCTACGCACACGAAGCGCTCCTGCGCGGCTTCGACGATGACGGAGCGCTGATCTCACCAATGCGGATCTTCGAGGCCGCACGCGACGCCGACTTCGTTTTTCAGGTCGACCTCGCTGCCCGCCGACTTGCCATCGCCCAGGCAAAGCGTCATGGACTGACGTCGAAGCTGTTCGTCAACTTCACTCCCACATCTGTCTACGATCCGGCGTTCTGCCTGCGGTCGACAGTGGCCGCCGTGGAAGCCGCTGGAATCGATCCGGCTGATATCGTCTTCGAAGTCATCGAGTCGGACCGCACGCTCGACGTCTCGCACCTGAAGCGAATCCTCGACTTCTACCGTGAGACTGGATTCAGAGTTGCACTCGACGACGTCGGGGCCGGTTATTCGTCGCTGAACCTCGTTCACGAGCTCAGGCCCGACATCGTCAAACTCGACATCGAGCTGACGCGGGGCGTCCACTCCGACACCTACAAGGCAATGATAGTCCGTAAGCTGCTCGAGGTCTCGAGCGAGCTCGGAATCGAGACCGTGGGCGAAGGCATCGAGAGTGAAGCAGACTTCGCATGGCTGCGTGAACACGAGGTCACGTACGTCCAGGGCTACCTCTTCGGCGCCGCAGCCGCCGAACCGGTTGCGAGCGCGTTGAGTTTCCCCGCGCTCTCAGCGACGTGATCGGCAGACCGGGAACGCCCGGTTCTCGAGCGACCGACTTGAGTCTCCTTTCAGTGCATTCCGACGGAGCGTCTTTCCTCAGCAATCGCCTTGTGCGCCAGCTGCACGCACGCAGAGCCCTCGCCCACGGCGGTTGCGACGCGCTTCGTGCTGCCCGATCGAACGTCGCCGACGGCAAAGACCCCGGGGAGGCTCGTTTCGAAGAGAAATGGCAGCCGGTCGAGTGGCCATCCGGCAGCGGCAAGGTCGTCTGGCGACAGATCGGAGGAGGTCTTGATGAAGCCCTTCTCGTCCAGGTGCACGCAGCCCTCGAGCCAGTCCGTTTTCGGAACCGCTCCCGTCATCAGGAAGACGTGGCGAATCTCCGCCGTCGTATCTCGCCTTTCGGCCGAGTCACGCCAGGTGACGCGTTCGAGGTGACCGTCACCTTCGACGGCGACAATTTCCGTATGCGTCAGCAACTCGATATTCGGGATCTCCTCGATTCGACGGATCAGGTACTGCGACATGCTCTCGGCAAGGCCGGCCGCGCGAACCAGGATGTGCACGCGCCGAGCGGTCTGCGAGAAGAACACCGCAGCCTGCCCCGCAGAATTCCCTCCTCCGACGATCACGACGTCTTCGCCTTCGCAAACCTTCGCCTCGAGTGCAGTCGCGGCGAAGTACACGCCGACCCCCTCAAAACGGGAGATCTCGACACAGTCCGGCCTGCGGTATTCGGCGCCGGTGGCGATGATGATCGACCTCGCCTTGACGTTTGCGCCCGACGCCAGTCTCACGCGGTACGGCCTTTCATCGCATTCGAGTCGTGCTGCCGTGCTGGCCACGGTGATCGAGGCGCCGAACTTCTCGGCCTGGACGAAGGCGCGGCTGGCGAGCTCGTTGCCCGAAATTCCCGTCGGAAAGCCGAGATAGTTCTCGATCCGCGAACTCGAGCCCGCCTGACCACCAGGTGCATACGACTCGAGCACGAGCACCGAAAGTCCCTCCGAAGCCCCATAGACGGCAGCTGCGAGTCCCGAGGGTCCGGCGCCTACGACGACGAGGTCGAACACCGATGACTCATCTACCCGGTTCAGACCGAGACACTCGGCCAGGGCTTCGATCGACGGTTTCCTGAGAACGTAGATCCCCCAGCAGATGACTACGGGCACGTCATCGATGCCGACACCGAACTCGTCGAGCAACGACTGGACCGACGGATCCCGATCGACGTCGAGGTAACTGTATGGCCGGCCGTTACGCGTCAGGAATTCCTGGAGGCGAAGCGTGTCAGGCGATTGACGCGAGCCGACGAGGACAACGTTTCCGAGGCCGCTTTCGATGAGCGCCACCCGTCGAAGGATGAAGGCGCGCAGGACGATCTCGCCGAGCTCGACGTCGGTCTGCACGAGACTGCGAAGCCGGCTCCGTTCGATCTCGAGCAGTCGAGTCGTGCCACGCGCCTTCGCGTTGACGGCAGCCTGGCGGCCCGAGAGCATGTCGACGTCGCCCGTGAATCCACCCGGCTCGTGGACCGTGACGAGGCGATCTTCCGGGCCGACCAGGATCGCGACCGATCCCTCGAGAACGACGAAGAAGTTGATGTCCGAGTCGCCGGCCTTCCAGAGGGTTTCGCCGTCTTCAAGCCGCCGCTCGCGGGCAACGGGCTCGAGGCGGGCACGTTGTTCGGCGTTGAGCTTCGGAAACATGTGCTCGACATCGAGCCGCGATTCGACCGGAGGCGACCCGGCGGCCGCAATGTGCTTCGGATCGGTGCTCACGAGGACAGCGCCTCCTCGTCGACGTAGCACCAGACCCACGACTCGCCGGGCTCGGCCGACGTGATGATCGGATGTCCGGTCGATCGAAAATGCCCGGTCGCGTGCCGATTCGGCGACGAATCGCAGCAGCCGACCTGGCCGCAAGACAGGCACACCCGCAAGTGAACCCAACGGCCTCCGGTCGCAAGGCAGTCCACGCATCCTTCGGCCGGACGCTGCACTGAGTGTACGGTCACCGCCGCCGAGTGACCACATGGCGACTCGAGCTGCACGGGTTGGACTGGTGGCATCAGTTCTCTCCTGTCGTTGTCTCTATCGCCACGTAGACGCGTGGCACGTTTCGGCAGGCCTACCTGGATTGCTCCGCTGCAGGCTTTCGGAGCCGCCGCGCGGGCGCGGGCCACGCTCGCATCGCCGTTTTCGCGACGTCGAGTAGTGCTTCCCCAGTCGCTCCGTCCCGCGCCTGAATCGTCATTCCCTGAAGCACGGTCATGTAGAACTTGGCGAGCGTCGCCACGTCCGTATCGGCGAGTAGCTCTCCCTTGTCGACGCCGCGCTGAATCGCCGAGCGAAAGAACGATTCCGCCTCGCCGCGAACATCGGCAAGCGCCGCATGAAGATGCGACGACGCCTCGGAGCAGTTCATCGCCGCCAGGACGACCATGCAACCTGGAGGGTGGGTCGGACACGTGAGCTCCGCAGCCGAGCTCACGAGCATTTTCTCGATCGCGTCGCGAACCGGGCCAGCCTCGGCAAAGGCACGCCACGCATTGCCGGGACCGCTCCGATAACGGCTCACCGCCTCTAGAAAGAGCCGCTCCTTGTCGCCGAACGCGGCATAGAGGCTCGGCGGAGTAATGCCCATCGCCGTGGTCAGTTCGTTTATTGACGTCCCCTCGTAACCGTGTTTCCAGAAAAGCTTCATGGCACAGTCGAGCGCCGCCGCCCGATCGAACGATCGGGGGCGGCCTCGCCGTTTTGCCACAGCCTCAGGCGAATCGCTCATCGCACTCGACAGTAGGTTTCATGAGCCGTGCAGGCAAGCCCCTCGCGCCATGCCGGATTCGGCGGATCAGGCAAGGAACCCTCCGTCGATCGACAGTGCCGCTCCCGTGATGTAGCCGGCGTCGGGTCCCGAAAGGAAGGCGACGAGGCTTGCGATCTCGTCGACGTGTCCGTAGCGGCGGATCGCGAGCGTCGGCAGAAGCACGGCCGCGAACGGCCCGTCGGCCGGATTCATTTCCGTGTCCACGGGACCCGGCTGGACCGTGTTGACAGTGATGCCGCGCGGTCCGAGATCGCGGGCCAGGCCGCGCGTGAAGCCCGCCACGGCCGCCTTCGACATGCCGTAGACGCTGCCTCCGACGAACGGAACACGATCCCCGTTGACGCTCCCAATCGTGATGATTCGTCCGCCTTCACCCATGTGCCGCGAGGCTTCCTTCGCGGCCACGAAGACCGCGCGAACGTTGATCGCCATCAGACGGTCGAAGTCCTCTAGCGTGAACTCGTCGATCGGCGCGATGGTCGCGACACCGGCGTTGTTCACGAGAATGTCGAGGCGTCCGAGCGTCTTCGCCGTTTCGTCGACTGCCGCCGTGACGGCATCGGCGTCGGCACTGTTCGCGCGCATCGCGATCGCGCGTCCGCCCGACGACTCGATGTCACGCACCACCTCGTCGGCCTTCTCCTGACCGCCGGAGTACGTGATTGCCACCGCGGCTCCATCGCCTGCGAGACGCTTTGCGATCGCCGCGCCGATTCCGCGCGATCCCCCCGTCACCAGGGCCACCTTCCCGTTCAATGTTGCCATCGTGTCCCCCTTCTGTTTTTGTAGCGTTCACTACGGATCGAGGGGCCGACTCTACGTCAGCCGCCGCGGCTCGTCAACATATTTCGTATCGTTCGCTACGGAACTGATTAACGACCGCGGAGCGGTCGAAGGAAATAGCCGTGGGTCGCGCGCGGGCGAGCGCA
>CAZQBW010000233.1:0-8506 GCA_964591515.1 uncultured Clostridia bacterium | reverse complement strand
CCGAGTCGGTCAAGCTGCTCTACGACTTCCGGCAGAACCCGAAGAAGTACCTCTCCGTCAAGGTCGCGCTCTTCTGAGCGAGAGAGTATGGGGAATTGACAGGATGTGAAGAGGATTCACCGAAATCTGGAGTGGCTATCTGATTCCCTCGAGATTCCTGTGAATCCTCTTCACGTCCTGTCAATTCTTCATCTCTCTCACCGCTCAACGTCGCGGTGTGAGGCGCGGACGGCGAAGCCCTCGGCCGAGAGGCGGCCGGCGAGCTGCTCGGCGAAGTACACCGACCGGTGGCGGCCGCCCGTGCAACCGATGCCCACCGTTAAGTAGCTCTTTCCCTCACGCTGATACCGCGGCAGCAGGAAGAGCAACAGGTCGTACAACCGGTCCATCGTCTCGCCGACCTCAGGCTGCGACAGCAGGAACTCGATGATCGGCGCGTCGCGGCCCGTCAGTGGACGCAGCTCCGGAATGAAATGCGGGTTCGGCAGAAAACGCACATCGAAGAGCAGATCGAGGTCCCGAGGCGTGCCCCGCTTGAACCCGAAACTCTCGAGCGTGACCGACATCGGCGTTCCCGCCTCAGGCGGCTTGAACTGGTCGCGAATCGCCTGCCGCAGCTCGTGGATCGTCAGATCCGTCGTGTCGATGATCTGGTCCGCCATCTCGCGGATCGGAGCAAGCTGGAGCCGCTCGCGCTGCAGCGCTCCGTGAACGCCCTGCAGACCCATTGGATGGGGCCGGCGCGTTTCGGAATACCTGCGCTGAAGCGTAGCGTCGTCGGCCTCGAGGAATACGACCCGCACGTTGATACCGCGCTTCTTCAGGTCCTCGTACATCTCGGGGAATTTCTCGAGAAATTCCCCGCTGCGAATGTCGACGACCAGTGCCGCCCGAACGACGCCACGTTCCGAATTCATCAACAGTTCGACGAACGTCGGAATCAGCTGCGGCGGCAGGTTGTCGACCGAGAAGTAGCCCAGATCCTCGAACGCCTTGCCGGCCGACGACATGCCGGACCCGGACAGTCCCGTCACGATGACTACGGAAAAGGGCATCGGATTGGCGCTATGGCTCGATCAATCCGAAGTTGCCGTCCGAGCGGCGGTACAGCACGCCCGTCCGGTTCGTCTCGGCGTCGCGGAAGACCACGAACTGTTCCTTGCCGCCTTCGATCTGGACGACTGCCTCTTCCGGCGTCATCGGCTTCACGCGGTAACTGCGGCTGCGTACGATCCGCGGACCGTCGTGCGACGGCGCCGACTTCGGTTCTGCGGCCGCAGCCGATTCACGCGTCGAGACGGCAGTGCGCTTGCGCGTCGAGAACCGGTCCTTGAGCTTGAAGAGCTGCTTTTCGACCTTCTCCGCCGCCTTCGTGATCGAGTCGTACATGTCCTTCGTCGAGCTGTTGCTCTTGAACGTGTGGTCGCGCCACGTGAGCACGATCTCGGCGTTCTGCCTGTGCTTCTCGACGTCGAGGATGACGTGCGCCGAGATCGGCGCCGAATCAAGAATCCGGTCGAGCTTGTCGAGGTGCTCGCGCGTGTGCTTCCGAAGTGCTGGGGTAACCGTGATGTGTCGGCCGGTGAACTCGTATTTCATTTATCTCTCCGTGAGGTAGTCGGTCCGGCTTGCGGTCCGCCGTTGAAACTCGCATTCGGTCAACGGGTGTAGCCGTCCAGCGCTGGTGAACAAGAATCGAATGGCTCCGGGATCACACGATGGCCCGGCGCTCGCGCGATCCCGCGATCCGCATCTGGTCGCGGTACTTCGCGACCGTGCGCCGCGAGAGCTTCACGCCGTCGGCAGCAAGACGTCGTGCAACCTCATCGTCGGTAATCGGATTGCGGGGATCCTCGGCCTCGATCATCTTCTTGATCTTGAGCTTCAGGACCCGGGTCGAAACGTCTTCGCCATCGTCGCTCTTCATGCCTTCCGTGAAGAAACGCCGCAATTCGATGACGCCCTGTGGCGTATGCACGTACTTGCGATTGACGACGCGAGAGACGGTCGACAGGTGCATGCCGATGTCCTCGGCAATGTCCTTGAGCATCATCGGACGCAGATGCTCGACGCCCAGGTCGAGAAAATCCCGCTGGCGCTCGACGATCGACTGGCAGACCCGCAGGATCGTCTGCCGGCGGTGCTCGATGTTCTTGAGCAGATCGATCGCCGAGCGGAACTTGTCCTTGATGAAGTCCTTCGCCTCTTTCGACGTGTCCTTGGCGAGCATCATCTGCCGGTAAGTCCGGTTGATGCGCAGCAATGGGAGTCCGTCGTCGTTGAATCGGATGACGTAGTCGTCGTCGACTTTCTCGATCGAGACTTCCGGCTCGATGTACTGCGAATCGTCGACGCTGAATCGCCGTCCCGGATACGGATCGAGCCGGCGGATCCGGTCTACCTCAGTGATGAGCTGGTCGATCGGAATGCCGATCTGACGGGACAACTCGGGCAGCTTGTGCTTCGGAAGGTGGTCCCAGTGGTCGCGGACGAGCCTCGCGGCGAGATGGTCCGCTTCGCCCATCGCCTCGAGCTGCACGAGCAGGCACTCGCGCGCACCGCGAGCGCCGATGCCTATCGGGTCGAGGTGCATGACGGCCTGGTGGGCGGCCTCGACGACCTCGAGCGGCCACGACCCCATCTCGGCGATCTCTTCGTAGGTCGCCGCCAGGTAGCCGTTCTCGTCGAGGTTTCCGATGATCGCTTCGGCCGCGTCACGCATGTCACCCTCGATGTCCGAGAGCCCGAGCTGCCACATGAGCTGATCGGTGAGCGACGGCGGCCTCGAAAGGAAGTTCTCGAACGAGAACTCTTCGCGCGTCTCGCGTTCCTGGGTCTTGTAGCCCGGATCGAGGTAGTCCTCGAACGTCTGTCCGTAGTCGATCTCGTCGAACGCGTCGCGCTGTTCGACGTCGGCTCCGAGGTCGGGCTCGCCCTCGCCGACTGGCGCTTCGACCGTCATCTCGACCGCCGAGAACTCAGGGGCGACGATGTCCTCGCCGGCGTTGGACGCCTCGGGCGCGGCGGCTTCGCCCGCGGCCTCGCCCTCGGCCACCTCTTCGGCGCCGTCACCCGGCTCGAGCGACTCGAGCATGATGTTCTGGTCGAGCTCGGCGAGGATCATGTCCGAGAGCTCGAGCTTAGTCATCTGCAGCATCTCGATGCGCTGACGCATCTGCGGCGTGAGGACGAGCCGCTGCGACAGACTGGTCTGGAGATGCGGTTTTACTGACATTCTGGCTACATTCTGAAATTCTCGCCGAGGTATATCCGGCGAACGTCGGCGTCTTCGGTCAGGTCTGCGGGCGTTCCCGCCCGGAAGATGTTTCCGTCGTTGATTATATACGCGCGGTCAGTGATCGCTAGCGTCTCCCTCACGTTGTGGTCGGTGATGAGGACGCCGATGTTGCGGTCGCGCAACTGCCCGATGATCCGCTGGATATCGACGACGGCAATCGGGTCGATTCCGGCGAACGGCTCGTCGAGAAGGATGAAGCGCGGCTCGAGGACGAGGCACCGCGCGATCTCGGTACGTCGCCGCTCACCGCCGGACAGGGAATAACCCTTCGTGTGCCGGACGTGCTCGATGTCGAACTCCTCGAGGAGCGCTTCGAGTCGCTCGTTGCGTTCGCGGCGGCCAATCGAGAGCGTCTCGAGGATCGCCATGATGTTCTGCTCGACGCTCAGCTTGCGGAAGATCGATGCCTCCTGCGGCAGGTAGCTGATGCCCTTGCGAGCCCTCAGGTACATCGGCTGCCGCGAGATCTCTTCGCCGTCGAGCGTGACTGTGCCTTTGTCGGGCCGTTCGATGCCGACCATCATGTAGAAGATCGTTGTCTTGCCGGCGCCGTTCGGTCCGAGCAGCCCGACGACTTCGCCCTGGGTCAGACCGAGCGAGACGCCCTTGACCACCATCCGGCCGCGATACGACTTGCGGAGCTCGTCGGCGCCAAAGTGGCTCCCGCCGGGCACGGGCTTGAGCGCCGGTTCGGCGGCGGGCTCGATCGCAGGCTCCGGCGCCGTCTCGACGACCGCCGCGACGGCCCGTTCCTCGACTGCGGCCGGGTGATTTCGCTTTCGCACGCCTAGGTTCCGCCCTTTCCGACCTTGTGCGTCGACTTGACGCGTCCGGCGCCGCTTCGGCCAGCAACGCGCACGCGCTCGCCGCCGACGAAATAGGTCAATTCCTGTCCGGTCGTCGTACCCTGCTCGCTGTCCTCGAGGCGCGCGTTCGCGCCAGTGAGCACGGCCTTCTGATCGGCTGCGGTATAGACGAGTCTGTCGCCTCGGCCGTTGCGTCCCGGCTCGGTCATCACGACCGAGCCCGTCGCGATCATCCGGTCGACGTTCGACGTCGCCTCGTTCTTCGTGAGCCAGACGTCCTGCGCGTCCGAACGGATCTCGCCCGGCGCCTGTCGGGTGATGACCGAGCCCTGGTAGTGCACCAGCGACTCGGTGTCGGAGTAGGTCATCGTCGAGGCCGTCGTGAAAACCGGCACCGACTCGGCGCCGTCGCCCGTCGCCGTCCGCCGCGATGCCCGGGTGAATCCGGACTCTACGCTGCCTTGCGCCTCCATCCTCCGAGCCGTATTGAATAGCGTGATCGTGTCAGCCTTGACGTAGTTGTCGTCCTGCCACGCCCGCGCGGCGCCGGTGTAGACGGCAACCCCGCCGTCGGCATCACGTGCGTCGGCGCGCTGCGCGGTGAGGAACACGGGCGACTTCGTCTTGCCGAAAGGCGTCGCGTTGCCGGCGGACTCGGGCGAATAGTAAGTCGTGCGGACGTCTCCGCGCGCGACGCTCGTGCGCGCCTTCGTGCGGATGTCGATCTCGTCGGCCTGGGTGCGCGACTTGCTGTCCCATACGGTCGGGCGGCCGTTCGTCGACGGGCCGCGCAACGCGATGAGCTCGTCGGCGAGCGTGTAGGCAGCGCGGTCCGACGTCGCATTCCGGTCGCCTTCCACGTACGTGAAATTGCCGTTCTGGTCGAGCCGGCTGATGTCCTGCGAGTCGCGGACGAATTCGGCGCGCGCGGCTTCGCTCGTCGTCGTCCGCGGCAGGCGGCCATCGGACGTCATCGGCTCGATCTCGACCTTCGCGCCGCCGGTCGCCGAGAACTCGCGCGCCGCGTTGTTCACGTCGAAGAATTCCATCCGCATCGTTGGCGCGGTGATGCGCTTTCGATCGGCTCCGGCTTCGGCGCGCACCGGCGTGATAGTCAGGATGGCGTTGCCCTTCGCATCGACGGACTTCGCGAACTGACCGCCGTCGTTCATGTCGAGCGTGACGCTGTCGGCCTTCAGTTCTCGCGTCGCCGGGTTGGCAGCCGTGGCCGAGACAGGCGGCGCGTCGATGAGGACGACCGCCTGGCCGTCGACGCGGGCCTGTCGGATCTCGGACCCCGCTGCGCCGGGCGCGAAGTCGATTTCGGTCCTATCGCCGGTTACCGTACGCGTCGGCGGGTCGCCGAGCGAGACGAGGCGCGAGCCGCCGGTCGCGAGCGCCCGCTCGATCTGGTTGCCTTCCGCGAAGGCGAAGTCGAGGGACGGCGCCGTAACTTCGGCGCGCCCCGAGGCCCGGAGCATGGCGTCGCCCCGGGCTTCTATCTTCTTGAAGCGATTCTCTTCGTCCAGGAAGGCGACGAGCGTGCCGCCGCGCAGCTCGTCCTTCTCGCGTGTGGCGACGGCGCCGCCGTCGTAGCGCGCCGTCTGCGAGGCCTTGTCGAAAACGGCCGAGCCAGAGCGAATATGGACGGGAATGCGCGGTCCTGATGCGAAGTCGATCGAACCGGCCGCGCCAGCTCCTCCTCCGCCGCCCTTGTTCTTCTTGCCGCCGCCCTTGGCCGGCTTGCCTTCGGCAAGCCGCTTCGCCCTGCGGGCAGCCTTGCGGGCAGCCTTCGCTGCCGGGTCGACGGGTTTCTTCGCAGCCGTCGCGCCGGCTGTCTTTACTTCGCCGGGTTTCGGTTCGTCCGAGGATCTGAACGTCATGTCGACGTCGTGATGCATCGAGATCCGGTTGATGTTCATCTCGACGGTCGCGTCGCGGCAGGTGCCTTCGACATTCGGCTGCTTGTAGGTGACAGGGCCGGCGAGCTCGAGGACGTTCGTCTCCTGGTTGAAGCGCAACTCCTCGGAGTTGACCTCGAGGCCATCGGCAGTGGCGACCTTGACGTTCGACCTGAGTACGACCGTCGCGACCTTCTGGTCATAGATGGCGTTGTCGGCGTTGACGCGGTCGCGGACTGCACCGTCTGCGGCGAAAAAGGCGATCTCGACCTTCTCGAGCTCGTGGGCGCCGTTGGCATACGCGCGGTCGAGCGCGGCGGTCAGCAGGTATTTCGAGACACCGCCCTCAGTCTCGAGGTGCGAGAAGTTCTCGAAGATGGCGGTGACTTCTCCGCCAAGGACGGGATCTTCGGGGCGCGCGACCGCGGGTGCCTGATGACGGTAGAGGTAGACGCCGATCGAGGCCGCGGAGGCAAGGAGGAGGAGCAGGGCCACGGCGCGGGCCACGGTCGGAATGCGCGGAAATGTGGGCAATCTCCGGGCGATGGAAGGCTCCGCCATGGGTCGAAGAATAGCACAGGCGAATGTCGTGCCACGTCGGGGGAGGACTGGTTGCGCGCGTGACTCTTCGGTGGACGCTGGCGGAGGATTCGGGAAAACTCGCAGAGACGCAAAGGCCCGACGCAGAGGCGCAGAGTCCGATCCGCATCCAGCCCGTCCGCGAAAGCAGACTCCTGCCGACGCACCCTACGCCTGCAACCGCCCGGCCAAGGCGGGCGCCCGCTTTCTACTGCTGCGGCGGGGCCGTCGACTCGAGCACTCGCGAGGCGGTCATGTAGTTGCGCCCCGAGTTCTTCGGCACGCCAAGCGCCTTGAGCGAGTCCGCAGTTGGCACGCCAAGCGGCTTCAGCCCCTTCCGGCTCTGGAACGACGACATCGCACTGAAAGTGGCCTGGTCGTAAACCCCGTTCGGCGGCCCCGACATCAGTCCTTCCTTGATCAGCGCATTCTGAATCTGGATCACCCGCCCAGGCGAGATGTCCGCCACGATCCGGTTCGCGGGCTTCGGCGCCGGTGGCGCGTCCGGGTCTTCACCCTCGACGAACGTCGCACCGCCGCCGGCAATCACCGTCGAAGGCTGCACGGCCGGCGACGACTCGGCCACGCGCGAGTCACGCTGCGACGACCGATTCGGCGCGTACTTCTCTTCGTCCTCGTTCTTCCCGCGCTTCCTCGTCGTGGTTACCCGTTTCGCCGACCTGTCGTCCTTCTTCGAGACCTTCCGGTTGCGCGACTTTGCCGAACGCGAGTCCGCCTTCGAGTCCTTCTTTCCCTTCTTCGACGATTTTGCCGACGCATCGCGCGAGTTCTTCTTGGACGACTTCTTAGTGTCCTTCTTCGCCGTGGTCTTCTTCGGCGTGGACGACTTCTTCGACTTCGCAGCCACCGGCGCGACGGCCAGGCCGGCCGCGAGGATCAGCGCAATGCACAGGGAGAGGACTCGTGACACGATCGGTTTCTCGACTTTGCTCGAATCGGGGACCAAAGATTGTGTGGATTGCGTCCGAACGGCTACCGGAACGCGCGCCAAGTATAGCCCCCGCCGCAAGATGCGTCGAGTTTCGAGCCTCTGGGCTCTCTGATCCTCCGTGCTCTCCGTGTTCCAACGGATTTGCCGTCGGCGTACAGAGGGCACCGAGGCGATGAGATCACAGAGCCATGTTCATCAGTGGCGTCGGTGACGGTGCTGTGGTGCAATTCGACCTGTGCGTGGCACCGGTGTTCACCTGACCGACTTCGAGATGGCCGTTCGGGCGTCGATCCGGCGGCGCGGCCTATTCGGCGGGGTTCAGCGCCTCGTGATCGCCGTTTCGGGTGGTCCCGACTCGATGGCCCTGTTCTTCGCGCTGCTTCGCATCGGCCGGGCGTCGAAGTCGGGCCCGGAGCTCGTCGTCGCGCATCTCGACCACGGACTGCGTCCGAGTTCGTCGGAGGATGCGCGTTTCGTCGCTCAGGCGGCCGCCAATGCCGGTATCGAGGCCGTCGTCGAGCGAATCGACGTCGCAGCGGAGGCCGCCAGCCGGCGCGAAAACATCGAGGCCACCGGGCGGGCGGTTCGATACGGCTTTCTTGCGCGGGTCGCCGCCGAACGCCGTGCCGAGGCTGTCGCGACCGGCCACACCGCCACCGATCAGGCCGAGACGGTTGTAATGCGCCTCGCGCGCGGCACGGGAGTCGACGGACTCGCGGGCATCGCTGCCTCACGCGAGCTCGCGACGGGTACACGGCTCGTGCGTCCGATGATCGACTCCACGCGCGATGACGTGCTCGCCTACTGCCTGGATCGCGAAATCAGGTTTCTCGAAGATGCGACGAACGCGGATCTGCAACGTTCGCGCGCCTTCGCGCGGCACGAGCTGTTGCCCCGGCTGGAACGCGTTTCGCCGGGCGCCGCGGCCAACTTCGCCCGCGCCGCGCGTCTCGCCGAGGACGACCGCAAA
>CAZQBW010000232.1:0-8519 GCA_964591515.1 uncultured Clostridia bacterium | reverse complement strand
CCGTGGGGTCGCGACCGTTCAGCGCGAGAGGTTTGCGTTGAGCCTGAGAATCTCGAGCACGACGTCTGCGGACCTGTACATGTCATTGACGTCGAGCCATTCCTTGACCGTATGGATCGCCTGCATTCCCGTGCCGAGGTTCGCTACCTCCAGACCACGCTGATTGAAGACGTTCGCGTCGCATCCGCCACCTGTCGCCAGGGTCTTCACTTCCTGATGGAGATTGTTGGCGGCCTGCATGACGAGCTGGACGATTGTCGAGTCGTCCGACACGTTCATGGAATGGTATTCGCGGGTGATGTGCTCCTCGACGCGCGCCGTCACCGACACGCCATCGACCACGACCGAGTGGCGGGCGGCAGCCTCCTGAAGCGTCTTACGCATGTGCTCCGTCTGGGCATCGAGCTTCGACGAATCGTGACTTCGCGCCTCGGCCTTCAGGACCACCTTGTTCGGAACGATGTTCGTCGCCGCTCCGCCCTCGATGATCCCGATATTCGCGGTAGTTTCGAAGTCGATCCGGCCGAGCTTCATCGCCGCAATTGCCTCGGCAGCGACCTGAATCGCGGAGATGCCGTTTTCGGGACAGACGCCGGCGTGGGCCTCGAGGCCGTAGATCGTGTACTCCATGTGGTCGGCGGACGGCGCTCGCGTGAACAGGTAGCCGACGTCGTCGCTGTCGAGCACGAGCCCGTAGGTCGATCGCAACCCGTTCATGTCGAGGTGTTTGGCGCCGAGGAGTCCCACTTCTTCACAGATCGTGAACACGGCATCGATGTTGGAGTGAGGCAGGTTCTGTTCCTTGAGAGTCCTCAGGCACTCGACGATGATCGCGCAGCCGGACTTGTCGTCGCCGCCGAGTACAGTTGTCCCGTCCGTACGAATGATGTCGCCGTCGATGACCGGCTTGACGCCTTTCCCCGGTACGACCGTATCCATGTGCGCTGCCAGGAATATCGCCGGAGCATCCGGAGCGGTCCCGACCACGCGGGCGATTACATTGCCGGTATCGCCTCCGACGGCCGCACCGGCGTCATCAACGGAAACCTCGATCCCAAGTGCCTCGAGGTCGGACTTGATGCGCGCGGCAACGAGCCCCTCCTCACGCGAGTGGCTGTCTATCTGAACAAGATCGAGAAGGTACTGCCGAAGTCGCTCACGGTTGATCTGCGTCATGGCTCAGTGACCAGAATCCTTTTCAGTGTCTACGAATTAGCCTGTCGTCGAGGTGAGCGCAAATGCTAGTCGCCGGCCGGAGGGGCTGTCAATGCAGGCACGGGACATAGAGTGGCGAAACGCCACTAAAGGTCGGTCGCGATCGGCCGATACTTCGACATGAGCAGTCGAATCGAGACGAGAATACGGTCTCCGGCTTTCGGGGGACAGCCACGGCGAGACAGAGCTCGCCACCGCACTTCATGCCGATCAACGCGCAAAATGTCGATACACAGCCTTTGTTGCGACTCGGAATGATTGCTTCTACAATCGCGGCCGGCTTCGGTTCGATCCGAATTCGTCCTCCTGGCTCTCCAAATCGGTTCAACAATTCACGGCGTGACTAGTCTGGTGTCCGGGATCCATGGACACGGGCGGCACGTCGAGCTCCCAACTCAATGAGGAAGAACGATGACTGATACCCGCACTGTGGCCCTCCAACGGCTCGCGGTCGTCGCAATGGTGCTGAGCCTGCTGACGGCCTGCGGATCCGCTCCCGGAATTCAGGCGGAGAAGCGCGAAGCCATTGCGATCCCGCAAAGCGCATTGACCGTTCAGGGGCAACCCGGGACGTTTGGCGGAACGCTGACCGTCGCGTTGGACGGCGAGCTCTCGACCTTCAATCCCTACTACGGATCGGATGCTGCAACTCGCGAAGTCCTGCATCAGCTCTATGCGCCACTCATCGGACTGAACCCGGTCACTGGAAAGATCCTCCCGCAGGAAGGACTTGCGCAGTCGTTCGAAGCGAACGGACGAAAGGTCACGATTCGGCTCCGCGAAGGACTCTCGTTCTCGGACGGGAAGAAGATTTCGGCCGATGACGTTCTCTATTCCTTCAAGGTCGCGCTCGACGATGACGTGCGGGCCCCGATCGCCGACATGCTGCGTGTAAG
Source organism: uncultured Clostridia bacterium (assembly GCA_964591515.1). Classification (GTDB taxonomy): domain Bacteria; phylum Acidobacteriota; class Blastocatellia; order UBA7656; family JADIYM01; genus JADIYM01. Next base: position 6,408 of record CAZQBW010000232.1, on the reverse strand, counting down.
TGGACGACTGCCCGACGTGACCAAGGTCGACGCCTCGACGATCGAGCTCGAGTTCTCGGAGTCGTATCCGGCCATCGGATATGTGCTTTCGCAGATGCCGATCATCTCGGGCGGAGCCGACCCGCAGGCACTCATTGACAAGGGGCGTTACGAAGATGCGCTCGGAATCGACACGGCGCCTTCGGGCATCATCAGTTCCGGGCCGTTCGTCGTCAACGAGGTGCAGAAGGGCAAAGAGATCAAGCTGAAGTACAACCCGAACTACTGGAAGGTAGATTCCCAGAGTCTTCGGCTTCCGTACCTCGACTACATCGTCTTTCGGTTCGGGCTTGCCGACGAGGAAATCGTCAAGGGCCTCGAGACCAACCAGATCAACCTCACTTCCGCGATCGATCCGAAGCGGTTCGTCGCTCTCGGAGAGGGCGGTCCGAGCTATCAGACAGTCGATCTCGGCGTCGGATACGGGACGTGGCAGCTCTTCGGTCAGCTCGATCACAAGCGCTCGGCCGACAAGGCCAAGACGGGATGGCTGCTGAACACGAAGTTCCGCGAGTTCCTCTCGCGAATCGTCGACCGCGACACGATCATCAAGGAAGTCTTTGCCGGCAAGGCGAAGCCCGCCTTCGGACTGGTCACGTCGGCGAACGCCGCCTGGTACAACGACGCCATCAAGAAGTTCCCGTTCGACGCCACTGCGGCGCTGACTGGACTCGGAGGGGACTTCCACGTTGCGGAGCGTGAAGGGAAGCCGCAGCTGCTCGATATCGTCGACCGGGTCGTGAAGTTCAACCTCTACTACCCGAAGAACGACGAGGCCGAAGCGATCCAGAAGATCATCGTGGACCAGCTCACCAAGGCAGGAGTACCGGTCAAGGCAGTCGCCGTCGAACAGAGCAAGCTGCTGACGCAGTACATCATCCCGGGCAAGTTCGAGCTCGTGCTCTGGAAGATGGACCGGTTCGGACCGGATCCCATCTCCTACATGCCGGCGCTCATGCAGGACGGAACGATGCACTTCTACATGAACACGCCTGCCGGAACTCTCAGCTCGCTCGAGTTCGAGGTCACGGTAGGACGGCTGATGCGGGCCCAGCAGGACAAGGTGCTCGATGCCGACCGGCAGAAGGAGTTCGCCGAGGTCCAGAAGGTCTGGTCGGAAGGCGCACCGGTGACATACATCGTTGCCGAGAATGTTCTGGTGGCACACGACAAACGTCTGGGGAATTTCCAGCCCGTGACAACAGTGCCGTTCGCCACGTGGAATTCCGAGCTGCTGTTCTTCAAGCGCTAAGAGCCTCCGTAAGGCAATTCTCACGGCGCGCACCGGGAACGGGTACGATCAACCCGTTCTCGATTGCGCGCCGCGGCGCGTCCTGAGACGACAACTGATGAAACGTGCGAAGTCAGTCCAGGTCGTCGTGTATCGCGACACCGACGGCGGCCGAGAGTACCTGCTGCTCCTGCGCCATCGCGCGGGAACCGATGCCTTCTGGCAGCCGGTCAGCGGCTCGCTCGAGGACGGCGAGACGTTCGGCGACGCCGCGCGGCGCGAATTCGACGAGGAGACGGGACTCGGCGTGCCAGAGTCGCTCGTCGAGATCGGACTCGTCGACCGATTTGCCATCGCTCCAGCGTGGCGGGAGTTCTACGACTCCCATGTCACGCACAACGTGCAGATGGCGTTCGCCGCCCGCGTCGGATGCGGCGACGTGACAATAGATCCGGGAGAGCATCTCGATCATCGTTGGGAACCGTGGAAGGTCGCGCGCGAGCTCGTCCGGTACGAGCCCAACCGCAGATCGATCGACCTCGTCGAATCGGGCGCCGCGTTCGACAGACGTCGGAAGTACGCGATGGAGCTCCCTACTGGAGTCCTCGAGCTGGGAGTGCGGACCCTGGTGATGGGAGTCCTGAATGTCACGCCGGACTCCTTTTCTGACGGAGGCGCCTATTCGGACGTCGATCGCGCTGTCTCGCATGCATTGAAGATGGAAGCGGATGGCGCCGACATCATCGACGTTGGCGGCGAATCGACGCGACCCGGTTCGGCGCCGGTCGGCGAGGCGGAGGAGCGGCGGAGAGTCGAGCCGGTCATTCGCGCGCTCGCCAACCGCATTCGTATTCCGATCTCGATCGATACGACACGCGCCGGGACCGCTCGCGCCGCGATGGACGCTGGCGCATCGCTGATCAACGACGTCTCGGGCCTGCGATTTGATTCGTCCGTCGCGAACGTGGCGGCGGAGTCAGGGGCTGGTCTCGTCCTAATGCACATGCGCGGATCGCCCGCGACGATGCAGAAGCTGCCGCCAGCCGAGGACATCATCGAGGACGTGACGGCGACCCTTCTCGAAGCCGTCTCGGTCGCGGTCGAGCGCGGCGTGGATCTGGGGAGGACGATCCTCGATCCCGGAATCGGATTCGGAAAGTCGGTTGCGCAGAATGTCGAGCTTCTGGCGCGACTCGACCGACTCGCCGCGCTCGACCGTCCGATGCTCGTCGGCACATCGCGCAAGTCATTCCTTGGCGCGCTTACGGGCCGTGAGACGGCAGATCGGCTTCACGCGACAACCGCGAGCGTTGCAGCCGCCGTTCTTGGTGGCGCCCACATTGTCCGAGTTCACGACGTCTCACCGGCCGTCGACGCGGTGCGGGTGTGCGATGCCGTCCTTGCTGCGCTCGGTCCACGCTGCACCCCCGATCTTGTCCGCCCCGTTCGTTGACATCGCCGGAAGCCGCAACCTAAACTCCACCGTTCGGAACGCTCGAATTTCCAGAGCCTTAGCGGCTTGCGCCCATCGCGCGCCGATACTCCGGTGGCGTTCCCGACCGACCGAGGAGGAAGCGAATGAGCACGACAAACAAGCCTGCGTCCATCCAGCACGAAGCCGACGAGCGATGGCGCGAGGAGACCCTCGAGCCGACGCTCCGGAAGATGCCGGAGCGGATGGAGCAGTTCACCACGACGTCGCTCTATCCGATCAAGGGGCTCTATTCGCCTTCGGATCTCGAGGGAATCGACTTTGACGCCGACGTCAACTACCCCGGGCAGTTTCCTTACACTCGCGGAATCCACGCGACGGGCCATCGCGGCCGGCTCTGGACGATGCGTCAGTTCGCGGGTTTCGGATCCGCCTTCGACACGAACAAGCGCTTCAAGTATCTCCTCTCGCAGGGTCAGACGGGTCTTTCGACCGCATTCGATCTTCCGACACTGATGGGACTCGATGCCGACAATCCGCTGTCGGAAGGCGAAGTCGGGAAGTGCGGAGTGGCAGTGTCGTCGCTCGCCGACATGGAGGCGCTGTTCGACGGCATTCCCCTCGAGGACGTCACGACGTCGATGACCATCAACGCGCCGGCGTCGATGATCCTCGCGATGTATCTCGTCGTCGCCGAGAAGCACGGTGCCAGCTGGAAGAAGATCTCGGGAACGCTGCAGAACGACATTCTCAAGGAGTTCATCGCCCAGAAGGAATGGATCTACCCGCCTCGTCCGTCGATGCAGCTCGTAATCGACACGTTCAAGTTCTGCACTGACGAAGTACCGCGCTGGAATTTCGTCTCGGTATCGGGTTACCACATTCGGGAGGCGGGATCGACTGCGATCCAGGAGCTCGCCTTCACCCTGCGCGACGGAATGGAGTACGTGCAGTGGGCCATCGACGCCGGCATGGACGTCGACGCCTTCACGCCGCGCATCTCGTTCTTCTTCAACGCGCACAACGACTTCTTCGAGGAGATCGCGAAGTACCGTGCAGCCCGGCGCATCTGGGCGCGCGTGATGCGAGACCGCTTCGGCGCGAAGGACCCTCGCTCGTGGCAGCTGCGGTTCCACACGCAGACCGCGGGCGTGACGCTGACGGCGCAGCAGCCCTACAACAACGTCGCGCGAGTCGCGATTCAGGCCCTGGCCGGGGTGCTCGGTGGCACGCAGTCGCTGCACACGAACTCGCTCGACGAGACGCTTGCGCTGCCGAGCGAGCATGCAGCCACGATCGCGCTGCGCACGCAGCAGATCATCGCTCACGAAACGGGTGTCACGAACACCGTGGATCCGCTGGCAGGGTCTTACTTTGTCGAGAAGTTGACGTCAGAGATGGAAGCCGGAGCGCTCGAGTACATCCGGAAGATCGACGAGATGGGCGGCATGGTCGAAGCCATCGACAAGGGCTATCCGCAGAAGGAAATCCACGAGTCCGCCTACGAATTCCAGCGGGCGATGGAGCGCGGCGAGAAGATCGTCGTCGGCGTAAACGCCTACACCGACGTGTCGGACGAGAACGTGCAACCGCCGATGCTCGTGATCGATCATCAGACGGCCGAGTTGCAGAAGCGGCGGCTCGCCGATCTTCGTGCGACTCGGGACGACGACCGGGTAACGCAAGCGCTCGACCAGCTCGAGAACGGCGCGGCCGAAGGCCGGAACACCATGCCGTTGCTCATCGATTGCGTTCGCTCGTACTGCACGCTCGGCGAGATGTGCGACGCTTTGAAGGAAGTCTACGGCGAATACCAGGAACCTGTTTTCTAGAGGCCGACTCATGGAACGAAAGATCCGCATCCTGATTGCCAAGCCCGGCCTCGACGGTCACGACCGCGGCGCCAAGGTCATAGCTCGCGCGCTTCGCGACGCCGGCATGGAGGTCATTTACACGGGCCTGCGCCAGACGCCGGAGCAGATCGTCGCGGCGGCCGTACAGGAGGACGTAGACTGCATCGGTCTTTCGATCCTGTCTGGAGCCCACATGACGCTGTTTCCGAGAGTGCTCGACCTCATGAGAGCGCAAGGACTCGACGACGTCATCCTGTTTGGCGGAGGAATCATCCCGGACGAGGACGTGCCGAAACTGAAGGACATCGGGGTTGCCGAGATCTTCACGCCGGGCGCCTCGACACAGGCCGTCATCGAATACCTGCGGGAGCATGTCCGCTCGGCTGCCTGATCAGGTCACCGTCGATCGGGAGTCGGACGGCACCGCCGTCGTCACGATCAATCGCGGGCCGCAGTTCAACACGCTCAGCATCGAGACGCTCGAGGCGCTCGACACGGTCTTTGTCGCACTTGCGGCCGACTCGAGCTGCGTGGCGGTAATCGTGACTGGCGCCGGGGGCGAGTCATTTGCGGCCGGAGCCGACCTTCGTGAAGTGGGATCACTCACTCCTCGTTCGGCGCTCGCATTCGCGGCGCGCGGTCAGCGGGTGTTCGACAGAATCGAGCGAGCGCCCCAGATCGTCCTGGCCGCAATCGACGGGTACTGCATGGGTGGGGGTCTGGACCTGGCACTCGCGTGCGACATTCGACACGCATCGCCCCGGTCGACGTTCGCTCATCCCGGGTCCATTCGCGGCATCATGACCGGGTTCGGCGGCACGGGGAGGCTCCCCCGGCTCGTGGGCCGGTCACGCGCGATCGAGCTTTTTGCGACGGGAAGCCGGATTTCGGCGGACGAGGCGCTCGAGATCGGCTTGATCGATCGAGTGAATGGCGACCCGCTCGAGTCGACGCGCGAAGCTGCGGCCTTGATCTGCGATCGGTGGCCTGAGGCTTCCGCTTGGATGAAGGGAAGTGCCGTCCGATGGTGGCGCAAGGGCAGGAGCGGCCACTGACGTCAATTGCCGCCCGGACGCCGCCTGCCGCGCCGCATGGCTCGAGGGTATGCCGCGGACCCGGTGCTTGACCCCACGTCGTCCGCTGCGGTACGAATGTCGCCCGCAATGCGTTGATGAAGGCCCGACCACTTCCGACGAAGGAGACCGCTGAAAATGTTCGAAGAGCGCGACAAGGGACGACTTCTTGCCAATCTGAAGAGTTTGCCGCACGAACTTCACGACCTCGTCGTCGGGATGTCGGACGACGAATTGAGATGGCGGCCGATTCCGAACAAGTGGTCCATCGCCGAGATCATCGTGCATCTGCGCGACGTCGAGCGTGAAGTGTTCCAGGTTCGCCTGCGGCAGACGCTTCTCGAGGACCGTCCGACTTTCGCGGTGTGGGACCAGGAACGCGCGGCTATCGACCGTGACTACCTTTCACAGAGCGCAACGGCCGCGCTTGTCGAGTTCGGTGAGCTTCGCGAACAGACGGCAGCGTTCCTCAAGGCTGCTCCCGTTGATCAGTGGCAGCGTGCCGGCGTGCACCCGTCTCGGGGTGAGAAGTCCGTAGAGGAGATGGTGACCTGGCAGATCAAGAGCCACGACCTGTCGCATCTCGTGCAGATCAAGGACATTCTCCGAATCAAGATGCCCTGGTAGGGAAGCTGCGTGGAACTACGCGTTCCCAAGAGCAATACCAGAACCCCGAGCGGTAGCGAGGAGCCGGACAACCGGTCCCAGGCAGTATGTTCCGCGTGTCCGGTCCCTCGCTACCGCTCGGGGTTCTGGTCAAAATTTGACGTGGCCGTTACA
>CAZQBW010000231.1:0-8552 GCA_964591515.1 uncultured Clostridia bacterium | reverse complement strand
TCGCTGCGTCCGATCGATTCCGCGATCGGGACGATATCCTCGGCGGTTTCCGGTGCCGTGGTCAGACCCTCGCGACCATCACCGCCGTCCATCGGCAATCCCACGCGCTGCGTCGCAAGGTCGTACACGCCGAACGCCACGTCGATCCCGGTCGCGCCGTGCGACGCCGACTCGCGCCGCAACTGATACGACGTCTCGGCCGCGTTCATGCAGACGGCCATCTCGATGAGCGCCGCGCGATACCCGGGACGACTGGTCACGTCGTCACCCCACAGGTTCTCGAGCGCGCGTGCCGCCCCGTGCACCGGGAAGAGCAGCTTGTAGACGAGCGCCCTGACCGACCGCGTCGACCCGATCTCGTCGAAGCGCAGCGGCCTGAGGTACACGTCCACCGCCGCCGTGATGGCTCCGCATCCCGTGTGCCCCAGCACGACCACGAGCCGCAGGCCGTCGCGCAGATGCTCGAGCGCGTACTCGACGCTCGCCAGCACCTCTTCGCCGATTACATTGCCCGCGACGCGGATGATGAACATCTCGTTCGACATGCGCTGGAAGATCATCTGCGGTGGCACCCGCGCATCCGCGCATCCGACCAGCGCGACGAACGGCTCCTGACGGGGCGCGCCTCCTCCCGGATCGACACCCAGCAGCCTCGCGTCGCACGGCACGACGAGCGTCGATTCCGCGTGGTGGTCCGACTGCGTCCGCGCGACGATCTCGCAGAACTGGCGATTTCCCGTCTCGAGGATCTCCCGAGCATGGGCGGCGCTGTCCGGTTGCAGGCGGTCGAGGGGAACGTCAGGGTCGAAGCGATAGATGATGTCCATTATTTTGGCAGGATCCGTGGCAGGACCCGGAACTCGGGCGCCTCGTAGTTGTCTGGAAGGTACGTTTCCGGAATCGCCGCGGCATTCCCGTCCCGAACGGATGCGTAGTGCGGCGACATGATCTCGACACCGGCTTCGTTGAAGGTGTCCTGGATGTTCGTGTGCAGATCAGAGTAGATGACCGCCATTCGCCACGGATTCATCGTGTAGACGTTCAGCTCGTACGTCACGTAGAAGTCGTTGAGCGCCGTCTGGAGGATGAACGGTGCGGGCTGATCCGCGACGTCGGCCGTCTTCCTGGCGGCCGCGATCAGCAGTTCGTGCACCTGTCGCCACGGTGTGCTGTATCCGATCGTGACCGACGTATGCAGTATGACGCCCTCCGAACCGGACCTCGCCGCTCGCGAGTAGTTCACGATGTGGGACGACAGCACGAGCGCGTTCGGAATGGCGATGTCGACGTTCTTGATCGTCCGCACACGCGTCACGAGAAGAGTCTTGCCGACGACGTCACCAACAGCGTCCGCGATCTTAACGCGGTCGCCCATGCGGAAGGCTCCGGTGTAAGTCAGGATCACTCCGGCAATCATGTTCGAAATGGCCGAGCTCGACGACAGCGAGATGAGCAGTCCGAGGAACAGCGAGATCGCCTGAAACGCCTGGGAATCGGAACCCGGCAGGTACGGGAACGCCATTACCGCGGCCAGGGCGATGATGAGAAAAACCGTGATCTTGTATGTCGGTTCCGCCCACTCCTGCTCGAAGCCGGGCAGCGCGATCGAACCGCGCGAAATCTCCGCGAAGAAGAACCGGACGAGGCGAATCACGACATACGTGATGATCACTATCACCACGAGGAACATGAGATTGGGAGCGTAGCCGGCGAATCCCTTCCAGATCCTCGCCAGCACGTCCATCAGGCTGTCGAGCATGTCGATCGCGACGAATCGCGTCCGCGGAAAGAAGCTCATCACCACGAAGCAGTAGAACGCGATCGAAGCCAGCAGGAAGACCGACCTTGCAGCGGCTACCAGTCGGGCGAGCACGTGCCGGACCGGCGCCCGGTGCATCACGTGCGGTGCGTGCGCGGGCTCCAGCTCACCCGGCGACGGTTCTTCCGCAAGCAGGGACGCTGCTTTCAGCGCGAGGCGCCTGCGGACGAAGCCGGCGAAGTACCACATCACCACCGTGAAGATCGCCGTCGCCAGGAGCGAGATCGCCACGGTCTGGGGTTTCCAGTAGGTCGAGCGCCGCAGCGCGACCTCGGATCTGACGAGCTCGAGTCTCGAGGCAGCCAGCTCCGATCGGGCAAGACCCTCGGCCGCGGCATCCTCGTCCGTCACCGCCATCACCATCCGGTCGGCAAACAGGATCTCGGAACGTCCGTCCAGATTGCGAAGCTCGAAATCCCCCGACGGGCGAAACGGGTTGAGCGCCAGATCGTAGAGACGATCCTCGATCAGTCTCGCGCGTTCCTCGACCGGTTTCCCGTCGATACCGTGTCGAAGCCGGAAGAGTTCCTTTCCGTCGAGTCGAACGGGCACTCCGGCCGCGTCTCCGGGCTGAGCGAACACGGCCGAAACCGACAGCGCCAGTGCGAAACTCGCGATTGCGATCCACCGAGAGATGGCAGCAACTGCCGTGCGTACGATCATTCGCTCATCTCCAGTCGAATCCTCTTGCAGCGCGGCCAGACTACGGCAGCCGCCCCGGACGCTGCAAACGACGCGCAGAACGCCGGCATTCGCATCGAGACCATCACCCTCTGCGGCGTCCGCCACCGCCGCCTCTCGCGCCGCCACCTCCACCGACCCGGCTCGCTCCGCCGCTCGGTCGATAGCTGCCAGCGTTTTCGTTTCGACCGCCGCCGCGCTGGTAGTTGCCGAAATCGCGTGTGCGCTGGGCGCCTTCGTTGCGGGCTCCGCGGTCCCGTTCGAGCTGATTGTAAGTCGCCGACTCGGCGAGTCGGCGATCGAGCTCACTCGTTCCATCGAACCGATCAGCGACCGATGGCGCCGCGGCCTCGGGCTTCCGGACGGGGTCCCATCGGGCGTCGTCCCATTTCTGCCAGTCGCCTCGGTCGCCCTGCCGGTAGACGTTTCCGTCCCGGCCCGCGTAGACGTTGTCGCCGCCCGTCGCCGCAGTTCCGCTCTCGGTTCGACCTCCTCGTCCGACCACGCTGCCGGTGCCGGTCTGAGCCGGCCGCGACGTCCTGCTCGGGACATCGTTCGACGCGCGCGACGTGCGCGCCCACTCATCACCCCGCCGGACGGCATTCGTCCCCCAGCTTCCGTACGCGTCCGTACCGATCCGCGTGACCGCGGCCGCGCCGGCTCGGGGATTGGAGGCGCTCCTCGCATCTCGGGCGCCGCCCGTCCCGTAGGCCGAGGCTCCTCGAACGTAGGTGCCGGTCGCCGCGTTGTATCGCGCGCCATTCCCGACACCGCCGTACGGTCCGTAGGCTCTCCCTCCGGCTCCGTAACTTCCCGTCCACGGGTTGTACCGGGCCGAATAGCCGTACGTCCGGGCGTGCGGGTAATAGACCGGGAGACGACCCGCACCCCGCCAGACATATGACGGGTAGTACCATCCGGAACCCCAGACCGCGCAGCCCCAAGCGACCACGAGTCCCGTATAGCCGGAGTAGCAGGAGAAGCTCACCCACTCGTCGTCGGCCATGTCGTCTTCTTCGACCTCCACGTAAGTCACGTGGTAGGCAGGAGAGTCCGCCGGTATCTCGTAGATCTGGTCGGGGATCGAAGTCGCGACTTCCCACGGGCCCGCCGAGCCGTCGCTCACGAACCAGACGCCGTCGTAGCACATGTAATACGCGTCGCCGACCAGGAAGACGTCGAGCCCGGTGTTCGTCGCACGGTCCACCGACGTCCCTGGAATGTCCTCGAACTCGGGGTCGCCCTGATACACGACGTCCGGCGCCTCGATTTCATGCCTGTTGACCCTGGCCGTCTGCGGAATGGCAGCAAGCAGAACCGCCTCGTTGGCTTCGTCCGTGCCCGGAACCGACGCCAGAACGCGGGAGCGGGGATGCTCGCGCGGGATTCTCGCGAAGTCCGAGGGCAGCGACGTCGACGCGAACGTCCACGGCCCCACGAGCGCCGTCGCAGTGAACCACCTGCCGGCAACGAGGTAGTAGAAGGGTCCGCGCGCGCCGTCACGGAACAGATCGCTTTCGGTGTTGCTGATCCACTGCAGGTTCGTGCCCGCGACCCGCTCCTGCGTCGGGGCGCCCGTGGTCACGATTAGCTCGGTCGGTTGAGTCGCCAGGAAGACTTTCGGCGCTACCGGTAGAGGTTTCCCGGGAATCGCGGCGCGAACGTCCTTCCAGTTGTCGTCGGCCGGCAGTCTCGAGAAGCTCGGCGGCAGACGCCCCGCGGGCGACCACGGTCCTTCGACGGCTGCGGCCTTCAGCCAGGCTTTCTCGATCCTGATAAAGCACTGGCCGGTTGGTTCGTGCCGAAAGAGATCCCAGTTCGTGTTCACGGCGAACTCGAGGTCGTTTCCCTGGATCGGGCTCCAGATCGGATCTCCGTCGAAGCTGACGAGCACGGACGGACTCGAACTGAAGACAATGTCCGGAGGATCGGTCTTGATCCCGGCCGCGTTCTTCGGCGTCAGGGCGCTCAAGGTGACCTGGCTGAGCACGCGATCCAGCGATATCACGCGCTCCTCGACGGGTAGCTTCGCGACTATCTCGTCGACGAGCACCCTGGTGTCTTCCTTCGATAGCCCGGGGAAGTTCGTCGCTATCACGCGCAGCGGTGAGAACGCGACGAGCCTCTCGGCCACCGAGACATAGGTATTCGCCTCGAACGTCACCGTCCCAAGCTGCGCCTTCGCGGATCCCGGGGGCTGATACGACATGGCGGCAACTGCCTTCAGGATCTTCTGGTCGGGCCACTCTGCGACCTGTGGTTGGTAGAGGACAGCGCGAGCTCCGGAATCGGTAGTGGCGCTCCGAGGCCATCCGATGTCGCCACGCGGCAGAAGAGTCTCCGTCTGCGGGTCCTGCACTGGCGCTGCGCCCGCCGGCGCGACCGGTGCGAGGGCGATGACCAAGATGCCGCAGACGGCCACGAACGCGCGGCGCCATCGAGATACTCGGCCGGGATGTTTCGTGCTCATGCCTTCGTGTATATCTCCGTCTCGCACGCGCTCGATATGGGACCATGGTCCAACGATGGCGCAGCGTCAGCAGAGGCTTGTGAGGTCACCTCGTCGAGGCCGGACGATCGCGACTCCGCAGACGCATTACACCGCACCGTATTGGCCCAAGGTCCAATAGATTGCGCGCCAACGCGCTCGTACGATGATCCGGGTATACCAGGCTCATCACGATGTATCTGGAGGTCACGACCATGGCGAAGCAGTCCACCGAGACGCAGGATGCAGCACTCGAGGCGCCGGCCGGAAAAGAGGATTCAAGGCAGCTCAAGAAAGACCGGAAGAAGGAGAAGAAGGACAGGAAGGCCGCCTTGAAACTCGCCTCCAAGACCGGCGGTGAGGCCACGGGCGATGGGCCGAAGAAGGTCTCGCGAAAGGTCTTCGAGACAGAGATCCGGCGGCTGCAGACGGAGCTGTGCGCACTTCAGGAGTGGGTAAAGGAGACCGGCGCTCGGGTCGTCATCGTCTTCGAGGGTCGCGACGCTGCCGGGAAGGGCGGGATCATTCGCAGCATCACCGAGCGCGTCAGCCCGCGCGTCTTTCGCGTGGTGGCGCTGCCGGCGCCGTCCGATCGCGAGAAGTCGCAGCTCTACATCCAGCGCTACATCCAGCACTTTCCGGCAGCGGGCGAGGTCGTCATCTTCGATCGGAGCTGGTACAACCGGGCCGGCGTCGAACACGTGATGGGTTTCTGCACGCAGAAGCAGTACGAGGGCTTTCTGGACGTGTGCCCTTTCTTCGAACACCAGTTCATCAAGGGCGGGATCGTCCTTCTGAAGTACTGGCTCGAGGTCGGCAACGAGGAGCAGGCAAAACGGTTTGAAGCACGAGTGAAGGATCCGATGCGTCAGTGGAAGCTGAGTGCGATGGACCTGCCGTCCCGCGCCAAGTGGTACGAGTACTCGAAGGCGCGAGATGCCATGCTTGCGGCGACCGACACGGGCATGTCGCCCTGGCACATCGTGCGCTCGGACGACAAGAAGCGAACGCGGCTCAACCTGATCACGCACCTGCTGTCACAGTTCCCCTACACGCCGCTGAAGAAGAACAAGGTCAAACTGCCGCCGCGTGACAAGAAGCACGCATACGACGACCAGACGCCGATGCTCGGAAAGCGCTGGATTCCGGAGAAGTTCTAGCGCTCACGAGCATTGCGCGAAGCGCCTTGGAGTGCGGCGTGAAGCGCCGCTTTGGATTGTCCTCCGATCCATCAGAGTGCAGGGGAATCCAAAGCGGCGCTTCACGCCGCACTCCAAGGCGCTTCGCGCATTGCTCGTGAGCGCTTCGCGCAGTGCTTTAGTCCACTTCCGCGATCGCATCGGCCAGGGTCGTGTGCCGGTTGACGGGGCCCATCGACTCTCCGAGTCCCACCGCGCGCAACATGTCGCGAACCTGCGCGTGCGTCTCGACCATCCTGAACTTCACATTCCGCTTCGCCAGGTCTTCGCTGAGCTTCATGAGCATTCGTGCGCCGGCCAGATCGACAACCGGCGTCGACGACAGATCGGCCACGACCAGTCGCAATCCTGAAGTCTCGGTATCGATGCGATCGGTCACCGCCTTCGCTACGTTGTCGACGTTGAAATAGAGCAGTGCGGCCTCGATACGAAATGCGACAACGCCGGAGATCGGTTCGTTGTCCGGATGTCGGGCTCGATCCGAGAACCGGTCCGTGCCCGGAATCCGTCCGAGAAAGGCGACGTGCGGGGACGCTGCGCGACGAATCAGCAGGAGGATCGATGCCACGGCGGCGAGCAGTACGCCCTTCAGGATCCCGAGGACGAGCACACCGCCCAACGCAACGAGTGCGACGTGGAACTCGAGCCGGCTGATCCGGCGCAGGCTGACGATCTCCGGGATGTTGATCAGCCCCTTGACCGCGACGAGAACGATGGACGCGAGAACGGCCTTCGGCAGATCGGCCACGAGACCAGTCAAAAAGAGCAGGCACGCCGCCAGGGCAACGGATGCAAAGACGAGTGCGAGCGGCGACCTGGCGCCGGCCTTCTCGTTCACTGCCGACTGCGAGAGCCCGCCGGCAACCGGATATCCGTGACCGAGCGAGGCTGCGAAGTTCGCGGCCCCGAGCCCAAGCAGCTCCTGGCGGACGTCGAGCTCGTACCCGTGCTTCGCGGCGAAGGCTTTCGCAGCGGAAACGCTCTCGATGTAGGCGAGCAATAGACACGCGAACGCGAGCGGGATGACGCCGTCGACGTCGAGCGGTCGCAGTTCGGGCAGGCCGAGACTCGGCAAGCCGCTCGGAATCTGGCCGACGGTCACGACGCCATACGTCCCGAGCGACAGGTACCCGGCCGCTGCGATCGACGCGATGACGACGAACAGGGCGATCGGACGACCCGGGAGAAACTTTTCGCCGAGCAACAGGAGCGCGAGCGCGATTGCGGCAACGGCCGTCGTCACGAGATTGGCCCCGCCGATCTGGCCCGCAAGGATCCCTATCCGCTGAAAGAAGTGATCGCCTCCCCCTGCGACACCGAGGAACGCCGGAAGCTGGGTCATGGCGATGCTCAGTCCCGCTCCGGCCTTGAAGCCGAGCAGGATCGTTTCGCTTATGAAGGCCGTGAGCGTACTGAGGCGAAGTATCCAGGCGATCACGCTCAAGATCGCGAACGTGAGCGCAGCCACTGCCGCGATCTGGGCGTGGCGTGTCGGATCGCCCATCGCGAGGCCGGCGACCGTGGTCCCGACCAGCATCGAGATCGCCGACGTCGGTCCTACGGCAAGGTGCTTCGACGAACCGAAGAGGGCATACCCGATGCCTCCGAGGATGTACCCATAGATGCCGGTCTCGGGCGGAAGTCCCGCGAGCGCGGCGTACGCGAGCGAAACCGGAACGGCGTAGGCCGCAAGCGTGATTCCGGCCAGCACGTCGGAGCCAAGCCACTTGACCTGATACTCCGGCAGCCACTTCAGCGGCGGAAAGAGAGATAGGTTCATGGGTTTCCTCCCCGGCCACGATGCGGCTGAGCTTTGGCCCTGTCCATTGGACCTTGGTCCCATCGCCCGACGCCCGGCCATAGGCCGAAGGTCCAATAGCGGCGGGCGCGTGCTACCGTTACGGTTCCGTAGACCGGCGCCCTGCTCCCGGCGGGCGCACCCCCGAAAACTCGTATTCGTTCCGGAACCGTCGTCCAGACGTTGCCGGAAGCCCCACTCTGGAGTTGACCATGCGCCGAATGCTCTCTGTCCTCGCGCTCACCGCGTGCTTCGTGACCACATCCGCGTTTGCCTCGGATTCCAAGCTCGTCACCACGTCGAAGAACCCTTCGGCGAAACCTGCGGCGTTCTCGAAGATCGTCGTCGTCGTTGCGAGCAAGGATGCGGACCTGCGACGCCGCGCCGAAGGTGGGCTCGCGCGGCGCGTGCGAAACGCGGTTGCCGCCACGACGATCATGCCCGACGTCAGTCTCGACGACCGTGAGGCGATCAAGGCGGCGATCAAGGCGAGCGGCGCCGACGGCGTCCTGCTCGTGCGGCCGCTGTCGATCACCGAAGACGTGAACATGGAAGCCAGCGAGCAGT
>CAZQBW010000230.1:0-8755 GCA_964591515.1 uncultured Clostridia bacterium | reverse complement strand
GATTGGGTGCACATCGACGACGTCGAAGGCCAGGTCGTCGAAATCGGATGGCGTCAGACGTCGATCGAGACGAACAACTGGGAAACGATCGTCGTGCCGAACAGCGTGCTCGTCAAGAACCGGTTCCTGGTGCTTGGCAGGCGTGTCGGCGAACCGCTTCAACAGCGCAGGTGGATCCCGTTCTACGTCGATGCACAGCACCCGCCGGACCGCGTGATCGAAGCCGTACAGTCGTCGCTTCGGTCGATGGATCTTCCGGGAGTGGCGCGAACCCCGGCGCCTCAGTGTTTCCTGCTTCAACTCGCCGAGAGCCCGGCTCGATACGCCGTCAGCTATTGGTTGACGAATCTTACTCAGATGAATCCGACGGATTCGTCGATCCGTGTCCAGGCCTACCTCGCACTCAAACGTTCGGGCATTGCGATTGCCGTTCCCGGCCGGAATGTCTTTCTCACCGAGGACACGAGCGAGCGGCGCGAGCTGAGGAAGGAGCAGGACCTCGCCCAACGGATGATGGCGCTGCGGGCAGTGGACCTCTTTCGCGGCTTCACGTCAGACGAGTTGCAGACGCTCGCCGAGCGGCTTCAACCTGCGCCGTACATTGCGGGTGATTTTCTCGTTCGCCAGGGCGCCTCTGGCAACCGGCTCTACATAATCGTCGAGGGTCGGGCGGATGTTTGCGTCGAGAGTGGCCAGTCGGAGCGCGCCAAGGTCGCGGAGCTCGGCCCCGGCGACTTCTTTGGCGAGATGGCGCTGATGACCGGCGAAGCGCGCGCAGCTTCGGTAATTGCCCGAACGAACGTGCTTGTCTACCGGCTCGACAAGGATTCGTTCCGCGATCTGCTCGCGGCCCGCACCGACATCGCGGAACAGATCTCGACTCTGCTCGCGAGTCGGCGGGCAGAGCTCGAAGCCGTCCGCGAGAACCTCGACGCCGAGGCGCTTGCCGCAAGGGCGGCGGCGACGCGACGCGATATTCGCCAGAAGATCTGGCATCTGTTCGGCCTCGAGGACTGACCGCCGGCGCTTCGTCTCGTCACGATGTGACCGGTACGGTGTCGGGCGCGCGCAGCAGTTCGATGAACCTTCTGGCGGCGACCGACAGCGTCCGCCCACGCTTGTAGATCACGCCGATGGGACGGTCGATTACCGGCCGGAGCGGGACTGCGCAGAGGCTGCCGACGCGTACTTCCTGGGCGACGGTAATGCTGGGGACGAGAGACACACCTAGACCCAGCTCGACCGACCTCTTGATCGTCTCGATGTTGTCGAATTCCATTGCGACCTCCAGACGCACGTCGGCGGCGATTGCGTGACGGTCGATGGCCTGTCGCGTCGGAATGTCCTTCTCGAAGCCGATGAACGCTGTGTTCGTGAGGTGCGCAAGTGAGACCGACCGTCTGCCCGCCAGGGGATGGTCGGGCGCGCAGATCAGCACCAGCCGGTCCGTGCGGAGCGGCGCGACCGCGATGCGCGACTGTTCGGTCGGATAGGCCACGATGCCGAGGTCGATCCGTTCACTGAGGCAGTCATCGTAGATGCGGTTGGTGCGGTTGTACTCGAGCTGGATACGCGCCCTGGGATAGCTCTGCAGGAACGACCGGACGTGGCGTGGCAGTTCGTGCAGGCCGACTGTGTAGACCGTCGCGACACGCACGGTGCCGGTTGCCTCGCCTGCCGTCTCGTTGATTCGCCCGGTCAGATCACGGTAACGGGCGAGGATGTCACGACAGCCTTCATAGAAAACGACACCGGCAGGCGTGGCGGCGTTGCCGCGACGGCCCTTCGAACGATCGATGAGCAGGACGCCGAGTTGGGCCTCGATCGCCTGGACCTTGCGACTTACCGCCGCCTGGGTAAGCGAGTTGATGGTGGCGGCGCGAGAGAAGCTGCCTGCGTCCACGATGTCGCAGAAGACTTTCATGTCGTCGAGCTGCATATATGTGATTAGAGCATATTGTGTATTCGTATTATGAATTTTTCTTGTTGATGTGAGATCGCGTAGAGTACGCGTCGTTCGAGTGAAGGTGGGCGAAGTGCCGGAGTGGGCTGCGGGCCTGTGAGCATGTCGGTGTGCGGTTTCGTTGGGTCCCTTTGGTAGCCGGCGATTATGCGGGGGACCGTGGCAGGAACCGGTGCGACGCTCACCTTCGTTCGGGTTGGTCGTCCGAGACTCAATGATTCTGGGCCTCCGTGCCTCTGTGACTCGGTGTCTGCCATGAAACCGCACACAGAGACACTGAGTCACAGAGACTTGAACACGCGCCGGCTGGCATCCCTCTCCCCCCTTCCCGCATCTTGCACACTTCTCCCGACATCCACGGACCCCGTGCTTGGCGCTCCCTCCAGGCGAAAGGTAGACTCTCGAACCCGTGCAGCCAGCAAAAGATCAGCGAATGGCGCCCAGAACCGCCGAGTCCGTCCTCGACCTCATCGGCAACACGCCGATGCTCCACCTCCGTCACGTCTCCCCACCCGACGCCGCCGACGTCTACGCCAAGCTCGAGTACCTGAACCCCGGCCTCAGCGTCAAAGACCGGCCGGCGCTCGGGATGATCCTCGATGCCGAAGAGCGCGGCGTGCTCAAACCCGGCGCGACCATCATCGAACCGACTGCCGGCAACACCGGCATCGGCCTCGCGCTCGTCGCGCGAGCCAAGGGCTATCGCGTCATCCTCGTCGTTCCTGACGGCTATTCGAAAGAGAAGCAGCTCCTCATGCAGGCACTCGGCGGAGAGCTGGTCAGCGTCCCAATGGCCGATGGCATGAAAGGCGCTATCCGGAAAGCCGAGGAGCTCGCCGCCGAGATCCCCGACGCCTTCATTCCCCAGCAGTTCACGAATCCGGCGAACCCCGACTTCCACGCCGCGACCACCGGCCGCGAGATCTTCGAGCAGATGGACGGGCGCATCGACGCCATTGTCATCGGCAGCGGCTCCGGTGGCACCTTCACGGGCGTCGCCAGATACCTGCGCGAGCGGCTGCCGGACCTCCAGTGCTTCTCGGTCGAGAGCGAAGGATCTGCCCTTGGCGGTGGCGAGCCATATCCTCATCGGCTCGAAGGCATCGGCTCGACCTTTGTCCCGGCCAATTTCGCGGCCGACATCTGCTGCGAGATCATCGTGGCCAACGATTGCGACTCTTTCGGAATGACGAAGCGCCTTGCTTGCGAGGAAGGCATTCTCTCCGGCGGATCCGGAGGGGCCAACGTCTGGGCCGCCGTACAGGTTGCCCGTCGACTTGGCGCTGGACGTCGAATCGTGACCGTTATTCCGGACTCGTCGGAGCGATATCTGAGCAAGGGCATCTTCGACGCAACCTAGCCCGTCCTCCTTCCTACTTTCTTCACCACTGAGAGATCTGATGCGATTCGATACGAAAGCCATTCACGCCGGACAGGATCCCGATCCTTCAACGGGTGCCGTAACGGTTCCGATCTACCAGACATCGACCTATGTCCAGGATGCCCTCGGCAAGCACAAGGGATTCGAATATGCACGGACCAAGAACCCGACGCGCTCGGCGCTCGAAGCGTGCATCGCCTCGCTCGAGGGCGGTTCGCACGGGGTAGGTTTCGCGTCCGGGATGGCAGCCATAACGACGCTGGCGATGTTGCTCAGTGCCGGCGACCATACGATCGTTTCTGACAACACGTACGGCGGCACGTTCCGGGTCTTCGACAAGGTGATGCGCAGGCTCGGACTCGAGTTCAGCTACGTCGACACGTCCGATCCTGAGCTCGTTCGTGCGGCAATGAGGCCGACGACGAAGATGATCTTCATCGAGACGCCGACGAACCCGGTCATGCGGCTCACGGACATTGCCGCCATGGCCGAAATCGCCCGCGAGCAGGGCGTCCTCGTCGTGGTCGACAACACGTTCATGAGTCCGTATTTTCAGCGGCCGATCGAGCACGGCGCCGACGTCGTCGTCCACTCGACGACCAAGTACCTGAACGGTCACAGCGACGGCGTGGGTGGCGCTGTCGTGGTCAACGACGCCGACCTCGCCGACCGCCTCTACTTCCTGCAGAACGCGGCGGGCGCAATCCTGTCGCCGATGGACTCGTTTCTCGTCCTCAGGGGAATCAAGACGCTCGGTGTTCGCATGCGACAGCACGACGCGAGCGGCCGTCGAGTCGCTTCGTTCCTGTCCGAGCATCCGAAGGTTCACAACGTGTACTACCCGGGGCTCGCGTCCCATCCGCAGCACGAGCTTGCGCTTCGGCAGATGAGCGGATTTGGCGGGATGATCGCGTTCGAGACCGGATCGATCGATAACGCGCGTGCAGTCCTGGAAGCCGTTCGGGTCTGCGCGCTGGCCGAGTCGCTAGGTGGCGTGGAATCCCTCATCTGCCATCCGGCTTCGATGACGCACGCCTCGGTGCCTCCGGCGGATCGAGAGCGTCTCGGTATCTCAGATGGAATGGTCCGCATCTCGGTCGGCATCGAGGATGTCGACGACATCGTCGAAGACCTCGACCAGGCGCTTTCGGCAATCGCCTGACCCACGCGCGAGCGACTTGCGCTCCGAGGGTGACGGTCGTCACTCTCGGTCACCCGGTATCCCGCGCGGCGGAACCGGATCCCCACCGGCGGCACAGCCGCGAATCGCCCTCTGGCCATTTTCGTTTTGCCTCGTATCCGATTTGCATATAATGGTTTGCACCTATGCCACACGACCTGCGTCATCGAATCACAGTTTACGCAATGACGGACGTGGGGATGGTTCGCGCCGGAAATGAAGACACATTTCTAGTCGTGAACCTCGACACCTCTGACACCTGGACGCCAGTCACTGTCGAGGACGAGCCCCCAGAGCACCTTTCGTCATTCGATCAGGCCTCCCACGGCACCGTCCTGGCGGTGTCCGATGGAATGGGTGGAGCGCTTGCCGGTGAAGTCGCCTCCCGCATGGCCGTCGATGGCGTTCGCCACCACATGCTCCACTTCCAGTCGAGCAGCACGTTCTCGAGTTTCCCATTCCACGAGCGCCTCCGTCTCGCGGTCGAACAGGCGAACTCACAGATAAACAACGAGAGCATGAGCAATGCCGACTACGCCGGCATGGGAGCAACCTTCACGGCCGCCGGCGTCGAGAACGGTGTCCTGACGGTTGCGCAGATCGGCGACAGTCGATGCTATCTCTTGCGAAACGGTCGGATCGCGCTTATCACGCACGACCAGTCGCTCGTCTGGCAGCTCGTCGAGGCCGGCCACATCACCGAGGAAGAGGCCGAGACGCATCAGTACAAGAACGTCATCCTTCAGGCGCTCGGCGCTCAGCCTCGGATCAACGTCGTGGTCGACCGGATACCGCTCAATCACGGAGATACGATCCTGCTCTGCTCGGACGGACTCTCCGGCCGCGTCCGCGCGGAAGAGATGCTCGACATAGTGACGAAGAGTGCGACGCTGCGCGAGGCGTGCGAAGCGCTCATCCAGCTGGCGAACGACCGCGGCGGCGAAGACAACATCACCGTCGTGCTCGCGCAGTTCGACGGCGAAGCCCTTCCACCTCCTGGCGACCTTCTGAGCGAGCGCATAGAGCGCGACCCGAACCTGCCATACGAGATCGACCTGCTCGCCGATTCCGAGCCGACGCTGAGCCCCGATGTCCGGCCTGCCGATGCCGCTGCGATTCTCGGGTCGGGTGAGGCGCCGTCAGGTTTCACCGCGAAAGTCACTGCCCTGTTCGGGAAGGCGACGGCTCCGATTCATGTCGAACCGACCGCGGCTCTCGATCCGTCGCCGGTGACTTCGCCTGCCGGTGTGAAACCGAGCATCACTCCGGAACTGGCCGACCACATCGCAAAGCTCAACGAGGAGACGGACCAGGCGGTACCGACTGCGGTCGGAATTCCGGCACTGACGCCTGAGCTCATCGCAGCGCACGCCGAGATGCTCGCGTCCAAATCCGCCGGAGACACGAAGCCAGCCGCGGATCCTCCCGCAAAGCCCGAAGCGGTTCCCGCCAAGACCGATGATGAAGCCGAAGGCGGCATACTCGGTCCCATCGTCACTATGATCGCCATCCTGGCGCTGCTCGGACTGGGGACGTGGCTTCTCCACCGCCAGCAGGTCAATGCCGAGGCCGCCAGGACGGGCCTGCTGGAGAGTGCCTCGCGCGTGCAGGTGCGAATGCGAGATGCGAAGCAGAAGCTGCAGACGGTCACACCCGCCATCGACGGACTGAGTCCCGGAGCCCCGCGTGACGAGGCCGTTCAGATACGCGAACGCGTCCTCGCCAGTCTCGATCGACTCCCTCCGCTCGTGGATCCCGCCAAAGCATTACCGGCCAGCGTTACCGAAGCCGAATCGATCTGCCAGACGATCGATGCCGACCTGACGCGCATCAATGCGATCGTGTCGGAATCCCCGACAGCGACCGTGCCGGCAGTGACCAACTCTGCTGCTACCAACTCCACCGTGATGCCGGGCGCTGCGGCACCGCCCTCCTCCGCTCCAGCACCATCCCCTACCGCTTCGACGAACACCACACCCGGCGCCCGCTAGTTTCGTTTCCCCTCCCGACATCGACCGCATTGCCTCTTGCGCGAAGCGCCTTGGAGTGCGGCGTGAAGCGCCGCTTTGGATTCCCTGAATCGCAATTCCTCAAGTCGTGAGTTCGAATCCAAAGCGGCGCTGCGCGCCGCACTCCAAGGCGCTTCGCGCAACGATCTAGGCTCCGGCCGCCGAGACCTGCTCGAGCGCCCGTCCGAAGTCGCCAATGATGTCGCGCTCGTCTTCGAGCCCGATCGACAGGCGTACCAGGCCGGGCGCGATACCCATCTTCTCCATCTGATCCCGGTCGAGCGTCTTTGCCCACATCGCCGCCGGATGCGTCACGAGCGTTTCGACCCCGCCAAGGCTTGGTGCACGGCGTGCGAGTCGAACCGAGCTCACGAATTGCGATGCCGCTTCGTGTCCGGCTGCAAACTCCGCACCGACCATCCCTCCAAAACCCGACATCTGAGCCCGCGCCAGTTCCCGCTGAGGATGCGAATCGAGTCCCGGATAGTGCACTGTCGCGACGGCCGGATGATTCGCCAGGAACCGGGCGACTGCGAGTCCGTTGCGGTTATGGCGCTCCATCCGGACGGGAAGCGAACGAAGACCGCGAAGCAGCAGCCATGCCTCGAAGGGTCCGAGGATGGCGCCCGTCTCGGACATCACCTTCGCGATCCGGTCGACGTGCTCCCGGCGGCCCGCGGCAACACCCGCGATCAGGTCCGAGTGCCCGCCCAGGTACTTCGTCGCACTGTGCACCACGACGTCGACTCCGAACTCGACCGGACGCTGGTTTATCGGCGTCGCGAACGTATTGTCGACTATCGTGACGAGCCCTCGGGACCGGACGATCTCAGTGACAGCGCGCAGATCAGTGATACGCAAGAGCGGATTGCTCGGAGTCTCGAGCACGACGAGCCTCGTCGCTGGCCGAATGGCCGCCTCGATCGCCTCAGGGCTGCGCTGGTCGACGAACGTCGTCTCGATGCCGAGCCTCCGCGCTAGTCCTGAGAGGAACGAGGTCGTGCCGGCATACAGATTCTGTTGCGCCACGATGTGATCGCCGGCCCCGGCGAACGCCAGAATCGAAGACGAGATGGCGCCCATCCCGGAGCCCGCTACGACCGCGGCCTCGGTTCCCTCGAGTGCGGCAACGACCATCGCAGCCTGCGTCTGATTAGGATTCCCCGTGCGCGTGTAGAAGTGATCACAACCAGGGGTCGTCGCCTTCGCGAGAAAAAGCGCGTCCGAGTCCGCCCAGAACGTCGAAGTCTGCCAGATTGGCGGCACGACCGCGTCTGTTTCGTTTGCCTCCCGATCCGCGTGTATCGCGCGAGAGTCGGGCCGAAGGTCGTCGAGTGCATCGCTCATGGCCGGCATCATAGGATCCGCCCCGTGACGTAGCAATCCGATCCTCGACGAATCCTGTGCGCGGATTAGGCAGTCCGACCCTACAATGCTCCCTCGTGCACGAAAAGACCTTCACCATCCCCGAAGCCAGAGCACTGCTCCCCCGGCTGCGCGATCTCTTCGAAGAGATGCGCCGCCATCGCCGGGCACTCGTGCGACTCACGAAACACGTCGACCGGGCCAGGGCTGCGGCTGATCTCGGCGGAGGAACCCCTTATGGCGCGGCCTACCTAGAGCACGCATCGGCCTTCGCGATCGCATACGAGACGATTGGAGAAACCGGCGTCGTAGTGAAGGACATCGTCGCGGGCCTCGTGGATTTCCCCCACGAGTACGAGGGACGCATCGTGTACCTTTGCTGGAGATTCGGCGAAGAATCTCTCGAATGGTGGCACGAGATCGAGGACGGATTTGCCGGCCGGCAACCGCTCGTCGACGCCGTCGAGAAGGCCAACTAGTCCTTCGATTCACAGAGATGGCACCGCCAGAATTCGACGCAGTGGATCGATACTTGCGAGATGCTGGGACGATCGATATCGCGACCAACCTGCGGGATTCAGGAACATCGCCCAAGGCGCTCATCGACCGCTCCGCGGTCTGACCGCTCCGCGGCCGAAAATCGACCGCTGAGCAGTCGAAGGCGCTTTCGACCGCGGAGCGGTCGAAGGTAATAGCCGTGGGTCGCGGGGGCGAGTGCAACGAGCACACGCGACCCGCGGTACCGCCGCCAACCTCGGTCCGACCGCGGAGCGGTCGCATCGTCAGTCCCGTGGAGACCGAACGTCGTAGGCGATGTCGTGCCCGTCGTCGTGTTGCTTGCCATTCTGGAGACAATG
>CAZQBW010000229.1:0-8780 GCA_964591515.1 uncultured Clostridia bacterium | reverse complement strand
AGTCCCATAGATAACGTGCGTCGCAGGCGATGTCGTGCCCGTCGTCGTGTTGCTTACCATTCTGGAGACAATGCGACCGCTCCGCGGTCGGCGCGCTCTGGGTGGAGGTACCGCGGGTCGCGCGAAGGCTCGCTGCGCTCGCCCGCGCGCGACCCACGGCTATTTCCTTCGACCGCTCCGCGGTCGGCCAGTAGGCCAAACTCCAGCGCCCCTTTCGGGGCTCTGCCCATCCGTTCCCGTTGACCCACGGCTTGCGCCGTGGGCTCTGGCTCTTTCGCGCCTCCGGCGCTTTCAGACCGGGATGCACGTCGTTCCGCTTGCCCGAGGTAAACGCAGAGAGACCCACTCCTCTGTCGGCCCGGTTCTTGACGATTTCCAGAGCCGTTTGCTACTCTCGCGCAGTTCGTGAGCCGCTATAGTGTAACTGGTTAACACGCTGCCCTCTCAAGGCAGAGAGTACGGGTTCGAGCCCCGTTAGCGGTACTTGATCGAGAGGCCGTCCCACCCGGGACGGCCTTTCCTACGTCTAGAGCGCAGTGAAGTGGAGTCGGCCTGCTTCCAGATCGGCCCGTTCGAGCTTGAGCGTCAGGGTCTGACCGAGCCCGATGACACGCTCGCCGATTCGAAGCCTGGTTCCGTCGTCCTCCAGCTCGCCCGTTCGCTCGCCGTCGAATGTCTCGGGGACGCTGACATCTGTCCGGACGGGCGGCGACGCAATCTGGACCGACACGCGATCCGGCCTGACGCGAACGACGGTCGCGTCGAAGGATTCGCCAATGCGCGCCGACATCGCGGCAGCTTCCGTCAGGTCGACGATTCGACTTTCGTATCGCCGATCCAGGCGATCGGCTGCCGCCATCACGTCGACGAGCTCCTCGAACGTCGAAAGCGTCGTTCCCGGGACAGGCTGCTCGGCGGCGAGCTGCACGAGCAGATCGAGCACGTAACGGTCGGCGAGCCTGCGAAGCGGCGCCGTCACGTGGGCGTAATACGATGCGATCGCGGCGTGCCGGCACCCTGGCGGGACCGCTCCGTCGAACGCGACGTAGCGAGCTCCACCCATTACTCCGCCCGCCTGGACGAGCAGCGCGGCGTGAACGGGGTTGGATGGATCGAGCGCCCGGACGAAGTCTCCGTAAGGCATTTCGTCGGGCCACGATGCTCCCACCGCCCGGGCGGCGAGACGGAATGCGCGAACGCGATCTTCGTGCGGCTTGTCGAGTACGCGCAGCAGGCCGCCGCCGCGGGCGACCATGAGTCGAGCTGCCGCAATGCCGGTCATCAGCGAGATCTGCGCGTTCCAGCCCTCGACGTCATTCTGGTGCTTGAGACGCAGTTCGTAGCCCGACAGCGCGGGCGCCCACTGCTCCACGTGCTGCGCGGCGATCGGAAGACTGACGCCTCCGCGCTCGATCTCGAGTTTCTGTCGGACCCGTCCAATGGCGCGAAGCTCCGTGAGCGTATCGACGCCGTCGCAACCGGCGAACTCGCCGGAGCCGGGCTCTGCATCCTCCGCACCGAGGTGCCGTGAGACGGCGTCGTAGGAAAGCGCCGCACGACTCCGAATGATGGAAGGCTGCACCGACAGGAGCCGATCTTCGCCGTCCGGACCGACGTCAAAGGCGAACAGTATGCACGGTCGCTCGACTTCCGGAAGCAGGCTGGCGGCATCGGCGCCGAGCGCTGGGGGATACAGGGGAGTCCTGACGTCGGGGCCGTAGAGCGTGACGCCACGCCGCCAGGCTTCCGATTCGATCGGGCCGCCGCGATCGACGAAGTGGCCGACGTCCGCGATCGCATAGAGCACGAACCAGCCGCCATCGTGCCGCTGCGCGTACAGCGCCTGGTCGAGGTCGCGGCTGCCTTCGGGATCGATCGTTATGAAGGGAACGAGCGTGTAGTCGACGCGGGCATTCCGGGCTGCGTCTGAGAGGTGTGCGCGCGGCGTGATTCGATCCGCGGCCTCGAGGACGTCGTCGGGAAACGAGCTCGGTATCTCGAGCTCCTCGCGCACGCGAGCGAAGCGTTCTTCGAGTGTGGACGAGTTCGACATGGAGTTCGACCGCCGGCGATGCTACCGCAACGTGCAGGTATGGGCGAGGAAGAAGGCGTTGCGGTGCGGGAGGAGAAGGCGTTGCCGTACAGAGAGCACAGAGGCACAGAGAGCACGGAGTCCGCATGATTATTGGTCTGTGCGCTCTGTGCGCTCTGTGCCTCTGTGCTCTCTGTATGGCAACGCCTTCTGTTTCCGCACGGCAGCGCCTTCTTCTAGCCCCGCCTTTGACAAGCCATTGGGGCGGGAGATACAACACACGCCGATTGGAACCACCATGGAACGACATCAAGGCAGGCTCGCGGGGCGCACGGCACTGGTAACCGGCGCCGGTCGCGGTATCGGACGAGAAGTAGCGTTCGCGCTCGCGCGCGAGGGTGCGCGGGTGGCCGCGGCTTCGCGCTCCACGCACGAGATCGACGACGTGGCGGCGCGGATCCAGGAGGCCGGAGGCACGGCGATCGCCGTGCGCATCGACGTTTCGGATCCGCTTGCAGTGTTCCGTGGCTTCGAGCGGGTAAGGGAGCAGTTCGGCCACGTCGACATCCTCGTCAGCAACGCCGGCATCGGCCGCAGCGCGCTGCTCTGGAAAACCGACGACGAAATCTGGCGAACGACGATCGAGACCAATCTGTCGGGCACGTTCTACTGCATGCGGGAAGCGCTCGGACCGATGGTCGAACGCAAGTGGGGCCGCGTGATCAACGTCGCCTCCGTCGCCGGCAAGGTTGGCGGGCCTTACATCTCGGCCTACACCGCCTCGAAGCACGGCGTGCTCGGGCTGACGAAGTCGGCCGCGCTCGAGGTCGCCAGACACGGCGTCACTGTCAATGCTCTATGTCCGGGTTACGTCGATACACCGATGACCGACGCCACCGTGCAGACGATCATGGAGAAGACCGGGATGTCGGAGCCCGACGCCCGCAGGCACCTCGAGTCGCTCAGTCCGCAGCAGCGACTCGTCACGTCCGAGGAAGTCGCATTCATGGCCGTGTCGTTGACCTTCGACGAGGCTCGCGGAATCAACGGTCAGGCCATCTCGATCGACGGCGGCGGAGTGACATCGTGAGTGTTCGCGTCATCAACCCGGCGGAGCTCGGTGCGCCCCGCGGCTACTCGAACGGACTTCTGTACTCGGGCGGCTCGCTGTTGTTCGTCGCCGGCCAGATCGCCTGGAACGCCGAACAGCAGATAGTCTCCGACGATTTCATCGAGCAGTTCGCCTGCGCGCTCACGAACGTGATGACGGTGGTTCGCGAAGCTGGCGGCGAAGCCGAGAGCATAGGCCGCCTGACGATCTACGTGGCCGACAAGTCTGAGTACTCCGCCGACCTGAAGGCGGTGGGGGCCGCCTATCGCAGCGTTATGGGCCGGCACTTTCCCACCATGACGCTGGTGGAAGTCGCCGGCCTGCTCGAGCCCGGCGCACGGGTCGAGATCGAGGCAACAGCTGTCATTCCGTAACGCTCCGGCGACGGATCTCGCAATCCAGACATGAGCACATTTCCGCAACCGAAGAGTTTTCGATGCGAGGGCGACGGATCGGGAGTCGTGACGATCACGCTCGACCGCCCCGAGCGCCTCAACGCCCTCACGTTCGAGGTCTACCGCGAGCTTTCCGAGACGTTCAGGATGCTGAAGGGACGCGACGACGTTCGCGCTGTCGTCATCACCGGGGCAGGCCGCGGCTTCTGCTCCGGCGGCGACGTGAACGACATCATCGGAGCGCTGTTCGGTCGGGACGCCGCCGGTTTGCTCGAGTTCACGCGGATGACCTGCGACCTCGTTGCGGCGATGCGCGAGCTCGACGCGCCGATCGTCGCTTCGCTCAATGGAACGGTCGCCGGCGCGGGCGCGGTCATCGCGATGGCATCCGACTTCCGCATAGCGTCGACTGCCGCGAAGATCGCGTTCCTGTTCGTGAAGGTCGGGCTGTCGGGCGCGGACATGGGCTCCTGCCATCTGCTGACGAGAATCGTCGGTCTCGGGCGGGCGACCGAGATGCTGATGCTCGGTGATTTTGTTTCGGCGGACGACGCGCATCAGTACGGCCTTTACAACCGTGTGGTCGCGCCGGGCGAGCTTGCGGCCACGACGCGAGAGCTCGCCGAGAGGCTCGCCGCCGGACCGGGCTTCTCGATTGCGATGACGAAGCAGATGCTCAATCGCGAGCTCTCGGTCGGCCTGACCGAGGCGCTCGAGATGGAGGCCCAGGCGCAGGCGATCTGCATGGGCCATCCCGACTACCGCGAGGCGTACGAAGCGTTCGTCGAGAAGCGCCCGCCGCAATTCAACCGTCCAAGGTAGCCCCCGAGGAGCAGCCACAATGCGACAACGTCCGTCCATCGGGATCCAGCTCGATCCCGAACACGTCGAGCTGGAGCGTGCGGTCAACGAACTGTGCGCGACCGTGCTCTCGTCCCTGGCCGAGCGCGAAGAGACGGACCCGGATGCGTTCGATGCCGTGCGGAAAGCGCTCGCCGCGTCGGGCGTGCTCGCCGAGATGGTCCCGGCGCCGTACGGTGGACGCCGCGAGCGGCTCGACAGTCGTGCCATCGCCATCATTCGCGAAGGGCTGGCCGGGACGTCGGGACTCGCCGACCTCATCTTCGTGATGCAGGGGCTAGGCAGCTACGCTCTCCAGATCGGTGGCTCGGAGGAGCTGCGGGCACTGTGGCTGCCGCGAGTCGCATCGGGCGACGCCATTGCCGCGATGGCGCTGACCGAGGAATTCGCCGGTTCCGACGTTTCGGCCATCGCCACGACGGCGCGCGAGGACGGCGACGATTACGTGCTCGACGGCGAGAAGTGGTTCATTTCGAACGCCGGGCGGGCCGACTTCTACTGCGTCTTCGCGACGGTCGATCCGAGCGCCGGGCGAAAGGGAATTACGGCCTTTCTCGTCGAGGCGGCGAGCGAGGGCTGCTCGGTTCCGAGACTGATGGAGACGCTCGCGCCTCATCCCCTCGGCGTCGTGCGGCTCGACAACTGTCGAGTACCGGCCGGAAACGTTCTCGGCGAGGTCGGCGGCGGGTTTTCGATCGCGATGCAGACGCTCGACACCTTCCGGACCTCGGTGGGCGCGGCCGCGGTCGGAATGGCACGTCGCGCACTCGACGAGGCCATTTCGTTCGTGAAGCACCGGACGCAGTTCGGACAGCCGCTTTCGGACTTCCAGCTCACGCAGGCGGCGCTTGCCGAGATGGCGGTCGAGCTCGAAGCCGCGCGACTGCTCGTATATCGGGCTGCGACCGTGAAGGACCGCGGCGCCGAGCGCGTTACGCTCGAGGCGTCGATGGCCAAGCTCTACGCCACTGAAGCCGCACAGCGGATCATCGACCGGGCGCTCCAGCTGCACGGCGGGCGTGGCCTGCTGCGGGGCTCGATCACCGAGCGCCTTTACCGTGACGTGCGCGCGTTGCGGATCTACGAGGGAACGAGCGAGATCCAGAAGCTCGTCATCGCCTCTCAACTTTTGAAGAACTGAGACGCCGCGCTTCGCGCCGGCTGGGGCTTCCAATGTCATTTGACGACAAGATCCATCCGCCCGGTCAGGGCGCCGTCTCGTACGGCTCTTATCTCTGCGTGCCAGAGCTCACGTCTCTGCAGCGACTGGTCTCGGACCCGGGACATCACGACGAGATGCTCTTCATCATCGTGCACCAGACGTACGAGCTGTGGTTCAAGCAGCTCCTGCACGAGCTCGACACGATCGGCGAGATGATGCGTTCCGGCCACGCGCTGGCCGCGGGTCGCCTCGTGAACCGCTGCGTCGAGATCCAGAAGGTACTGGTGCGACAGGTGGCGGTCATCGAGACGATGACGCCGATGGACTTCCTGGCGTTTCGAGACAAGCTGCAGCCGGCGAGCGGGTTCCAGTCCGCGCAGTTCCGCGAGTTCGAGTATGCGTTGGGGATTCGTGACGCGGGTTACCTGAAGAACTACGAATCCGATAGCGAATCGCGCGAGCGGCTCGAAGGGCGACTCGCCGCGCCGCCTGTCCCCGAGGCATTCTTTGCCCTGCTGCGCGATCGCGGCTTCGATGCGCCTCCGCTGCCGAACGACGCGGATGACGACGATCGCGCGGCGATTCGGGAGACGCGGGTCGCAGCCGTGTCGCGCCTCTATGCCGAATTCGAATCGCACTACGACCTTTTCCTGCTGGCCGAGGCACTCATCGAGATGGACCAGCAGCTCATGCTGTGGCGCCAGCGCCACGTCGTGATGGTCGAGCGGGTGATCGGAGGACGGCGCGGAACGGGCGGCAGCTCGGGCGCCGGGTATCTGAAGACGACGCTCGAGAAGCGTGCCTTTCCCGAGTTGTGGGACCTGCGGACGTCGATGAGCGTCCACCACTCATATTGACCGGATCCGCCGGGGACGAGCGACCCGGCGAGGAGAATGAAGTGACCGACGAACTGTTGAAGTGGCGATCCGAGTTTCCGATCCTCGAGCAGTCGACCTACATGATCAGCCACAGTCTCGGCGCCATGCCGCGAAAGGTACGCGACCGGCTCGCCGAGTTCACCGACATGTGGGCGACGCGCGGCGTTCGTGCCTGGAGCGAGGGCTGGTGGGACATGCCAGTCACGGTCGGCGACCTCGTCGGTCGGATCATCGGCGCCGGACCGGGCGAGGTCGTGATGCACCAGAACGTGTCGGTGGCGCAGTCCGTCATCTGCTCGTGCTTCGACTTCCAGGGGCCGCGAAACCGCATCGTCTACACGTCGCTCAATTTCCCGACCGTGATGTACGTCTACGAGGCGCAGAAGCGACACGGTGCGCGCATTCGCGTGGTCGAGTCCGAGGACGGGATGACGGTTCCGACCGAGCAACTGCTCGCGGCGATCGACGAAGAGACGCTGCTCGTGCCGATCTCGCACGTGCTCTTCAAGAGTGCCTACATCCAGGACGCGGAGGCGATCATCAGACGCGCCCACGAAGTCGGCGCACTCGTCGTGCTCGATACTTACCAGTCGGCGGGAACGGTGCCGTTCGATGTGAAGGCGCTTGGCGTGGACTTCGTCGTCGGCGGTTCCGTGAAGTGGCTGTGTGGCGGTCCCGGCGCCGGGTACATGTACGTCCGGCCCGACCTTCGCGACCGTCTCGAGCCTTCGGTAACAGGCTGGATGGCACATCGCTCGCCGTT
Source organism: uncultured Clostridia bacterium (assembly GCA_964591515.1). Classification (GTDB taxonomy): domain Bacteria; phylum Acidobacteriota; class Blastocatellia; order UBA7656; family JADIYM01; genus JADIYM01. The sequence goes on along the minus strand of CAZQBW010000229.1, from coordinate 1,578 downwards.
CGCTTTCGAGCCGGGAGAGATCGACTACGCGGCCGATGCGCGCCGGATGCTGCACGGCTCGCCGTCGGTTCCGGCGCTGTACTCGGCGATGAGCGGTTACGAGATCATCATCGACATCGGAATCGAACGCATTCGCGAGAAGTCGATGCGACAGACGGCGCGTCTCATCGAGCTCGCCGATGCGGCCGAGCTCTCCGTAACGAGCCCGCGCGATCCGGCGAGGCGCGCCGGCACCGTCACTATCGACGTGCCCCACGGTCCGGCCGTCGTGAAGGAACTCGCGCGCCGGGAGGTCATCGTCGATTACCGGCCGGGCGCGGGGATCAGGGTGTCACCGCACTTCTACACCTCGGACGACGAGGTGGCACAGACGGTCTCCGAGATCGCCGACATTCTCGCGACGAAGGCCTACGAGGCCCACCTCGAACAGACGGGCGCCGCCTACTGAACATTCGATCTCACGGACACCCGACGATGGCAAACGACAGAGCATCCGACATCGCTCCGTTCCCGGAGCGATTCAACATGGCGGAGTACTTCCTCTACCACAACCTCGCCGCAGGCCGGGGCGACAAGGTGTGCCTGAGGTACCGCGACCAGTCGTTCACGTACGCCCAGGTGTGCGAGCAGAGCGACCGCGTCGGAAACGTGCTTCGGGAACTGGGCGTGGAAGCCGAGGACCGTGTGCTCATCGCGCTTCCGGACTGTCCCGAGTTCGCGTTCACATGGTTCGGCGCAGCCAAGATCGGCGCCGTGATCACGATGGTGAACACGATCCTGCCGGCTTCGGACTACGCCTACTACCTCCAGTACACGAAGTGCCGGGTCGCGATCGTGCACCACTCGATCGTCGACCGATTCGAGGACGTGCGCTCGACTGCACCGCAGTGCCATCACCTGTTGGTTGTCGGCGGAGACGGAGTCCGGAATCCGTCGTTCGAGCGATTGTGCGAGACGACGTCGCCCGTTTGCGAGACCGAGCCAACGTCGCCGGACGATCTTGCGATCTGGCTGTTCACGTCGGGCTCGACGGGCCGACCAAAGGCCGCGGTCCACCTGCAGCACGACCTGCCCTGGAACACTGAGCGGTACGCCAAGCGAGTGCTCGGCATCCGTGAAGACGACGTCACGCTCGGTGTGCCGAAGCTCTTCTTCGGATATGCGACGGGGACGAACCTGCTGTTTCCATTCGCTGTCGGCGGTACCGCGGCTCTGTTCGAGGAGCGGTCCACGGCCGAGACGATGTTCGAGATGATCGAGCGGTACCGGCCGACGATCCTCACGAGCGTCCCGACGATGATCAACGCGATGCTCAACGTCGAGGGCGCGCTCGAGCGCTACGACCTCTCGTCGCTGCGGTTCGTGCTGTCGGCGGGCGAAGCTCTGCCGCCTGAGCTCTATCAGCGATGGGTGGACCGGTACGGGGTCGAGATCCTCGATGGAATCGGGTCGGCGGAGATGTTCCACATCTACATCTCGAACAGACCTGGCGACGTCACGCTGGGGAGTCTAGGACGCGTCGTCGAGGGCTACGAGGCCCGGATCGTCGAGTGAGCGTTCCCGCGGAACCGACGGTCG
>CAZQBW010000228.1:0-8791 GCA_964591515.1 uncultured Clostridia bacterium | reverse complement strand
GTCGGGACTCGTCGACCGCTCAAACTTCTCGGAGAACGAGAGCTCCTCTTTCAGGTCCTTCAGGTCCGCGAGCAGCCCCTTCATCGTCTGGTACCGCGCGTTTCGCTCCTTCTTGAGTGTCTTGCGCACGATCCGCTTCATTTCGTCCGGGATCTCATTGTCCTCGAGCGCCTTCGGCTCGGCCGTAAGAATCGCAGCGAGTCGATCGCTGTTCGTCTCACCCTCGAACGGCTTGCGCCCGGAGAGCATTTCGTAGACCACCACACCCAGACTCCAGACGTCCGTCCGCGCATCGACCTCGGCTCCCCGCGCCTGCTCCGGTGACATGTACGGCACCGTCCCCATCACGAGTCCCGGCGCCGTGTGCGCCAGCGTACCCGCTTCCGTGTCCACCGCCGCACCGCCATCCCGTTCCCGCTCGACCAGCTTCGCCAGGCCAAAGTCGAGCACCTTCACGATTCCGTCCTTCCGCACCATCACGTTCTCGGGCTTGATGTCCCGGTGCACCACGCCCTTCCCGTGCGCCGCGTCCAGCGCCGCCGCGATCTGTGTCGCGATATCGAGGACTTCGGAAACACCCAGACTCGCTTCGTTCGAGTACTGGCGCAGGGTCTTTCCTTCGACGTACTCGGTGGCGATGAATCGAGTCTCGCCCTCCTGCCCGAACTCAAACACGGTCAGGATGTTCGGATGGTTTAGCGCCGAGACGGCGCGCGCCTCCTGGACGAACCGCTGCATCCGCTGCGGGTCGGCGGCGAGCTCGGCCGGGATCACCTTCAGGGCAACGTTCCGCTCGAGTTCTCCAATGTCATCCGCGAGATAGACGTCTCCCATCCCGCCCGAGCCGAGCTTCGACGTGATCCGGTAATGGGAGAGCGTTTGTCCGATCATGAGGTGTGCGAGTGTCGATTCCTCACGGTATGCACTGAGGCGACGAAGGACAGCATACATGATCGTCCGGGACGGGAACGCCGATCAAAGCGCGAGCTCTGAAAGTGTGCGGTCGAAGCTCCGCCGAAGGCTACGCCGTCCGCGCCTCACACCGCGACGTTGAGCGGTAGCCTTTCAGGAAGGCGTCGCCGTACAGAGAGCACGGAGTCACAGAGCTCACAGGAATACAAAAACTTAGGCTCTGTGATCTTTGTGACTCTGTGCTCTCCGTACGGCGACGCCTCCCGGCTAAAAGAGAGCGACCTTCACTGAGAGGTACTTCTTCGGGTTCTGCCGGAAGTCGTAGAGCAGCTTGACCGACTCGGACGACAGCGCGTTCAGGTTGTTGTAGAGCTGATCGTCGTGCAGCAGCTTTCCGGCCGTGCCTTCGCCGCGGTCGAGGCGCTCCGAGATCGACTTGAGGCTCGCGACCGCCGACGTGAAGTCCTTGTGCAGGGACTCGTCGTAGATCAGCTTGCCTACCGTGCCCTTGCCGCTGTCGATCTGCGCAGTCACCTTGTCGAGCCGTTCCGAGATCGTGTCGAGCCTCGCCGCGGCCCTGTTGATCCGGTCGTAGACCTCCTGGTCCTGCATCAGCTTTCCGACGGTCCCCTCACCCTTCTGCACCTTTGCGAGCGTCGACTGGATCGACTCTATCGACGCCTCGAGGTCGTTGTAGAGCTTCGGGTCGTTGATCAGCTTGCCGGCAGTTCCGTCACCGTCGCGAATTCGCGAGACGAGCGTCTGCGCCTCGAGCATGACCTTGTTGAGGTTCACATAGAACGCGTCGTCGTTGATGAACCGGCCGATCGTGCCGTCGCCCCGGTCGATCGTGTCGGTGATCTGGTTGAGCTTGTCGGAGAGCGTCTTGAAGCCCTTGAGCAGGTCGTCCGAGCTCTCGACGACCTGGCCGATCGTCGTCTCCTGCAGTCCCTTGATGACGTCGCCGTTGCGGACCGGATCGCCCTGCAGAGTCCCCGGCGAGATGTTCACGTACTGACCGCCGAGCAGTCCGAGCTGTCGCAGCACGGCACGGGAATCCGTCCGGATGCGCCCGAGTGCCTCCTCGCCATCGATCGCCATCTCGACGCGGACCGAGGCCGTCGCGTTCATGTCCGCGGGCATCTCGGTCGAGAAGGTCACCTTCTTGACGGTTCCCGCCTTGACGCCGGCGATGCGCACTTCGTCGCCGTTCTTCAGTCCCTCGGCGCCCGGCAGGTCCGTGTAGATGATGGCGCGCTTCGAAAAGATCGAGAGGTCGCCGCTCACGGCGAGGATGAGCATTATGAGCACGGCGATTCCCGCGATCACTACGACTCCGACCCGAAGGTCCGTCCATTTCAAGCTGGTGGTCTTGGGCACGAGCGTCGCTCCAGGCGCTAAGACAGAAACGCCTTGATGTAGGGATCGGTCGAGGCCCAGAGCTCCTCGTCCGTACCGCCGAAGATGATCTTTCCGCGGCGCAGCATGATAAACCGCGTGTTCACGAGGCAGAAGTCATCCCGTTCGTGAACGATCTGAATGTCGCCCGTCTCGCCGATGGTGACGAACTCGGAAGCCATCTGCCGCGCGTCGTCGATCCGGTGGGTCACGAAGATCGACGACACGCCTTCGAGGTCGCGCAGCTTCATCGCCAGTTCGCAGATCGTCCGCGCCGTCGGCGGGTCGAGTCCCGCCGTCGGCTCGTCGTAGAGAATGATCTTGGGCGAGCCGATGAGCGCCCGGGCGATGCCGACACGGCGCCGCATGCCGCCCGACAGCTCGTTCGGCATCTTGTCGATCGCGTCCTCGAGGTTCACGAACCGGAGAGTCCGCCGGACGGCGTCCTCGATGTCTTCGAGCGTCGCGTTCTGCTCGGACAGCCGGAAGCCGACGTTCTCGAAAACCGACAGCGAGTCGAAGAGAGCACCGTCCTGGAAGATCATCCCGATCTTCTGACGGATCTCGAGCATCTGCCGCTCCTTCATGGCCGAGATGTCCACGCCGTCGACAAGGATTTGTCCGGCGTCCGGGCGCAGAAGGCCGAGCGCGAGCTTGAGGATAGTCGACTTGCCGGTGCCAGATCCGCCGAGAACGATCTTCGTCTCGCCGGGCTGTACGGTGAAGCTGATGCCGTCGAGGATCACCCGTTCGTCGAACGCGAGGTGCACGTCGCGAAACTCGATCGCCGGCGCCTTGCGGGGCCGTTCGGCGTGGGTGATGACGGGAGCGTCGCTCATGACGTCGAGAAGCCTCCGAGGCCCTAGCGCAGGAAGCCCATGTCGCCCAGGGCGAGCAGCAGCTTCGAGAGGAAGAAGTCCGTCGCGATGATCAGGATCGAAGCGAGGACGACCGACTGCGTGGTCGAGCGTCCGACGCCCACCGTGCCACCGCTGGTCCGCAGCCCCGCGCGGCACGAGACGACGGCGATGATGAATCCGTAGACGAACGGCTTTAGCACACCGCCGAAGATGTCGTTGTAGTTGAGAGCGGACTTCGCCGTGTTGATGTACGTCTGGCTCGTGACGCCGAGGATGTTCGTTGCGACGATCCAGCCGCCGAACGCGCCGCACATGTCCGCGAGCAGCGTGAGCGCTGGCGCCATTATGAGGAGCGCAACGAGCCGCGGCCATACGAGCTTCTTGAGCGGCGACGTGCCGAGGGCGCGCAGGGCGTCGATCTGTTCGGTGACGACCATCGAGCCGAGCTCGGCGGCGATGCCCGAGCCGACGCGGCCGGCGAGCATGATGCAGGCGAGGACGGGACCGAGCGCCCGCACCATCGTCGTCATTACGAGCTGGCCCGTGAAGTCGAGGGCGCCGTAGGTCCGGAGGACGGATCCGGTCTGGATGGCCAGGATGCCGCCGGTGAACAGCCCGGTCAGCAGGACGATCGAGAGGCTGCCGACGCCGATGACGTCCATCTGGTGGATGATGTCTCGAACGTAGAAGGGCCGGCGGAACGCCTCGCGGAGGGTCCTGCCGGCAAGCAGCGTCGTTTCCTGGATTTCGGAGACCGCGAGAATGACGGCGTTCATCGGCTATCGGTGCGCCCGGAAAGTTCGCCGCATGATGAGAGTTTTGGTGGGATGGGTCAAGGTAGGGGGTTCGGCGACGGTCGAGAAGAGGGGAAGAGCATCGCGGATTCAGCGAATGACGCGGATCGTGAGGATCTGACGCTGCATGAAGCTCAGATCCGGATAATTCGCAACATCCGCCTAATCCGCGTTGCTCTTCGTCTCCTTTGCTGCGTCGATCTTCTCGATCCGATAGACGTCTGCCGGACGAGCGGCGAGCTTGACGGTTATCTCGACCAGCTTTTCGCGACGGAAGATCGTCAATCGGACCGTGTCACCCGGCGCGCGATCCGACAGAAAACCGTCGATCGACAATGCGGTTACCCTGTAACCATCCAATGCGAGCAGGTCGTCGCCCGCACTCAGGCCCGCGTCCCATGCCGGCGAGCCCTCGAGGATCGACGAAACGGTCGTCCGGCCACCCGAATCCGCGAGTGTTGCGCCGAGCCATGCTCCCGGTGCCGGGGTGATGCGTTCGTCGTTCTTCGGCGCCTCGACGACGAGCTTGCGGCCGGCGTGCACGAGAAACGCGTTGTAGTCGATGTCGGCCCGTCCTCGCACCAAATCGTCGAACACCGCCGTGAAGTCCGATCCGGCAATCGCCTCGACCGCCGGCTCGATGCCGTCCTCGGGCACCGGCAGTCCACGCTTTCCGTACGTGGTCCAGAGATTTCGCAGGACGTCGTCGAACGACTTCGCGCCTTTTGTCCGCCCCTGGATCTCGAGGTCGAGCATAGCCGTGACCACCATTCCCTTCAGGTAGTAGCTCACCTGGCTGTTCGCCGAATGCTCGTTCTGTCGATAGAACTTGATCCACGCGTCGAAACTGGCTTCCTCGATGCTCTGGTGCTTGCGACCCGGCGTCCGTTCGAGACTGCCGATCTGCTTCGCGATCTCCTTCCAGAAATCGTCCTCAGTCATCAGCCCGGCGCGCTTGACGAGCAGCGTGCCGTAGTAGTCGGTCGTACCCTCCATCAGCCACAGCATCCGCGTGTAGTTCTCGGACGTGTAGTCGAAGGGCCCGAGCGCCGGCGGCCGGATCCGTTTCACGAGCCAGGTGTGGAAGAACTCGTGGCCCAGGAGCTCTAGAAAGCCGCGGTAGGCGTCCTTTTTCTGCAGGCTCCACGGATTCGCCTGCATGACCGTCGAGTTCGCGTGCTCGAGCCCACCTCCGCCGCCGGGAAAGAGCTGCACGATGAAGACGTAGCGGTCGTAGGGAAGCTCGTTGCCGAAGACGGCCGCGGCAGCCTCGACGATCTTCTTCGTGTCGGCGACGAGCTTCGCGGTGTCGAGGTTGCCGGCGCCCCAGATGGCAATTTCGTGCGGCTTTCCGAGCGCCTCGAACGCGAGTATGCGAAGGTCGGGTGCCGCCTCGATCGGGCAATCGGCAAGCGTGTCGTAGTCCGCTGCCGTGAATGCGCGAGTCACCATCAGGTCGGCCGTCATCGGCGACGCGGGTCCGGCAGGCGTCAGTCCGGTTGCGACCTTCCAGTCGGAGGGAAGCTGCAGAAGGACCCGGACAGGAAGTGACTTTGCCCCGGCGACGTACATGAAGACGTTCGAGCCGTTCAGGTAGACGTGGTCAGAGTCGGCGTGACTCGTCCGGACGGTCAGTTCGTTTGCATAGACGCGGTAGGCGACCTCCACCGTTCGCGGTCCGTCGCCGGGCGCGGCTGCGGGCAGACTCACCCGCCAGGCGTTCTTCGCTGTCTTGACGATCGGTACGGAGGCGCCGGCGACCTTGGCACGCTCGTCCTGTACGTTGCGTGAGAACTCGCGAACGAGGTACGAACCCGGAGCCCAGACGGGCAGCTCGAGGTCGAGGTGCGGGGACGCGGACGGGACGTTCTCGATCCGCATCGTGATGTCGACCAGGTGAACGCGGCGATCGTTGGCGCTCACCCCATAAGTGATGGTCAGCGGCGCAGGGGGCGGCGGAGACTGGGCTCGCACCGAACCGGTTGCGGCCAGCATCGCAAGCGTGAGGGCGACGAATGCCGTCGCGCGGCGGGGCGAAGCGTCAATTCGAGTCATGAACTGGATTCCCGGGAATGGAGACGTCGCCGCGAGCCCTGTGCCTCTGTGCTCCCTGTATTCCTACGGATCTGCCGTCGGAATACAGAGAGCACAGAGCCACGGAGAGCACGGAGCGGTGTGTACGGGAGCGGCGACTATTTGTTCAGCTCGACCTTGGGGGCTTCGGTGGCGCCCGGCGCGGCCTTGAAGTAGCTGTCCTCGCGCTCGAAGCCGAGGAGGCCGGCGATCACGACCGTGGGGAACTTCCCGCGCGTCGTGTTGTAGTCCTGCACGACGAGGTTGTAGTCGCGGCGCGCGACCGCGAGGCGGTTCTCGGTCCCCACCACCTCGGTCTGCAGGCTCTTTACGTTCTCGTTCGATTTGAGCTCGGGGTAGGCCTCCGTGATGCTTAGGAACTGGATCCGCTGCAGGGTCGACGTGAGCTGGTTGTCAGCGTCGATGACTTCCTGCTTCGATCCTCCCTTGAGCGCCGAAGTGAGGCCGGCCCGGGCGTTCGCGATGTCGCCGAACACCTTCTGTTCCTGCGTGAGGATGCCCTGCACCGCGCCGACGAGCTGGGTGACCATGTCGACGCGCCGCTGAAGCTGGTTCTCGACCTCGGACCACTGCGCTTCGATGGCTTCGCGCTTGGCGAACAGCGAGTTGTAGCTCGAGATACCCAGCACGACCAGAATCGCGCCGATGGCGACGATTGCGCCGACGATTATGAGAAGAATCTTGTTCATTGTTTGGCTTTCTCCGGAAACGATGACGCCGCAGGTCCGGGGCGCGGGCCGCGCGAACGGCTTACGCGGGATAGGACTCGGGAATCTTGTCGACCACGTCGATCACGCGTTCGATCTGCGCGAGGTAGTCGGCGAAGATGCGGTGCACGTCCTCTGACGCGATCGTGGCGTCGTCGGTGAGGACGTCGAGAATTCGGTCGAACGGGTCGGCATCGAGCTCGAAGTGGCGGATGCCGGCGCGCAGCGCGTCGACGCGCGAGCGGGGCCCGTGCTCGCCGACGAGGCGCAGTGCGAAGCGGAAGAGCTTGCCGAAGGTGCCGAGCGACTCGACGAGCAGCCGGACGATCCGGTCGGTATCGCCGCTCGAGACCAGGTAGAGCTCGCGCAGACGGATGAGCTTGCCGCGCAGCTCGAACTCGACCTGGAAGCGCAGGTGGCGCGGCGAGACGTCGAGGCCGTCGAACGGATCGGATCCGTGGACGATCCGGCGGTTGTCGGCCAGATCCAGAAATTCGATCGGAAAAACGTCGCGTGAGGACTGGATCTCGTCGGCGCTCATAAACACTGGCGGGGGGTTGCCGGTGGCGATCCACTCGGTGACGGCGTCGTGGGCGGCGCGCAGGTCAGACGCGCGCAGGCGATCGAGGACGACGAGCGTCCGCGCGCCGGTGGCCGCCGAGGTGGCCTCGCGCGTGGCGGCTCCGCCGTAGACGAGGACGGAGTTGAGGTTGTCGCCGTGCGCGGCGCGCAGACGATCGACGAAGCTCGTGATGTGCTGATCGAGTGTTACCAACTGTCGCTCGCGCCTCCTCCGCCGAAGTCACCGCCTCCGCCGAATCCGCCCCAGTCGCTTCCGCCGCCGCCGCTCCAGCCTCCGGAACTTCCTCCGGAACTACCGCCGCCGCCGGAAGACATGCCGACGATGAAGGGAACGATCCACGACGAGTCGTTGTGACGACGCCGTCCGCCGCGTCCACCTCGCCCCCCGCCTCCGCCCATTCGCTTGAGCACGTTGATGATAACGACAAATACGATGACGAGAATGATGAGAGCAACGATTCGCGATTTCCAGGAAGCTTCGCTGGTCGAGCTGCGCGCCGGCTGCTTGCCGTAGGCGCGAGCGGCGTCGATGCCCTCTATCGAAAGGCCGCGCTTCTCGGCAAGCGTGGCGAGAACGGTTTCGAGGGCGAGTCGCAGTCCGTCGCCGTACTCGCCGCGCGCGAACTGCGGCCGGGACTGGCGTAGGATCTCGCCGGCCGTGCTGTCGGTGATCTCGTCCTCGAGCTTGCGGCTGACCTCGATGCGCGACTGTCGCTCGCCGAGGGCCAGCAGAATGATCAATCCGTTCTTTTCGGTACCGGCGCCGATGCCCCACTGTCGGCCGAGCGCGAGGGCGACGTCTTCGATGGGGCGTTCGTTGAGGGACTGGAGGGTGACGACCGCGATGTCGATGTCGGTCCGGTCGCGGAAGTTCCGGGCCATGGTCTCCATTCGCGCCTTGCTCGAGGGGTCGATGACGCCGGCGAAGTCGTTGACGAAGCCGGTTGGCGCGGGCAGGTCTCGCTTCCACTGGTCCGCGGCTGATTGGGCCGATACCGGGAACGCCGAGGCGAGAAAGGTCGCGCCAAAGGCGGCGACGAGCACGAGTCTCGCGGCAACGGCACCAACAGCAGCGAGGCGGGTCACCGGATGAGGATAGCATGCGGCGGCAGAAGCGGTCGGGATCGGGGATGGACTGAGGATCGCACGGATCAGGACGAACCCCGCAAACGTTGAGAGCCGCTTGAGACCGGGACGCGCCCCGGTCTAGTTTGGGGGAGGAGGATTGCGATGACATATCGACTCGAGGGTGCGACGACGTTGCTCGAGGTCTTCGACATGCCGACGTCCATCCGGTTCTACCGCGACGTGCTCGGGTTCGAGGTCGTGATGACATCGGGAGAAGGCGATGACGTCGGCTGGGCGCTCCTGCGAAGAGACGATGTTGAGCTCATGCTCAACACGGCTTACGACGAGGACCAGCGACCCGCGGCTCCGGATCCTG
>CAZQBW010000227.1:0-8802 GCA_964591515.1 uncultured Clostridia bacterium | reverse complement strand
ACGACTCGTGGAAGATTCACCCGCGCGTAACGCTGAGCCTCGGCCTTCGATGGGATTACTTCGGTGTGCAGCACAGCACCGACCCGAGCCTGGATTCGAACTTCCATCTCGGCAGCGGCGGCTCGATCTTCGAGCAGATCCGCAACGGTGAAGTCTTCCTCTCGACAGACAGCCCGGCTGGTGGACTCTGGGGCAAGGACAACAACAACTTCGGCCCGCGCGTCGGTATTGCGTGGGACGTCTTCGGCGACGGAAAGACGTCGCTTCGCGGCGGCTACGGAATCTCGTACGAGCGCAACTTCGGCAACGTGACGTTCAACGTCATTCAGAACCCGCCGAACTATGCCGTGCTCGACCTCATCAACACGGTGCCAATCACGATCGACAACTTCGGTCCGGCATCCGGGACCGGCGGCTCGTTTACCCTTCCGCGCACGAGCCTCCGGTACGTCGACGAGAACATCAAGACGGCGTACGCGCACTTCTGGAGCGCTTCGCTCGAGCACGAGTTCTACGGCGGCCTCGTCGGCTCGCTCGAGTACTCGGGTTCGAAGGGCGTCGACCTCTACTCGCTCGAGGACCTGAACGGTCCGCTCTCGGCCATTCACTACGGTCTGCCGCTCAGCCCCGGCTCCAACGGCCGGCTCAACGAGCAGTACTCCGGAATCAACGCGCGTCGCAACGGCGGCTTCTCGAACTACAACTCGTTGACGGTTGGCGTGCAGTCGCGCGTGTTCCAGTCGACGGGTCTCCAGTTCCTGGCGAAGTACACCTGGTCGCACGCGATCGACAACCTGTCGTCGACGTTCAGCGACGGCTCGAACCTTTTCAACCTCGGCCTGCTCGATCCGTTCAATCCCGAGGTCGACAAGGGCAATGCGGACTTCGACGTCCGGCACCGGTTCATCTCGAGCGGTATCTGGGAAGTGCCGTTCGCGAAGAACACGGACGGCTGGCAGAAGCACCTGCTCGACGGCTGGCAGTTGAGCTACATCCTCAATGCCCGCACGGGCGCTCCGTTCACGGTCTTCGACTGCACGAACGGATTCTTCCGCTGCAACCGCCTGCTGCAGGCCGGTCCGCTCGACATCGACGGACAGGGAACGACGGCGCCGCAGTCCGGGCAGGGCAACACGTTCAACTACATCGACCTGACGAACCAGCTGTCGCAGGCCGGTGCGTATGCCGATCCTCTGACGGGTATTGCCGACTACGGTCCGTATCCGTCGAACATGACGGCCCGCAACAACTTCCGTCGTCCGGGCTACTGGAATCTCGACGGTGGTATCTACAAGAACATCGCGATCACGGAGCGACAGTCGATCCAGATCCGCGGCGAGTTCTACAACGTGTTCAACCACGCGAACCTGTTCATCAACGACGGCCAGACCGATATCTCCGCGTCGCCCTACATCACGGCGTACAAGGAAGGCCGGCGTCAGGTGCAGCTCGCGATCAAGTTCATCTTCTAACCATCGCTACGGGGCGTCGCTTGGGTGGTGGGCGTCCTGTTCGATCGCAGCCCGGCTGCGGTGTCAAAGGCCTCCGCGGGTTCTTCCCGCGGGGGCCTTCGCACGTGGAGAGTGTGCAGAATTCACAGGATTTGAAGAGGATTCACGGGAAACGGGAGAGCTTCATTAGAAACGAATAAGTTGATTCCTGTGAATCCTCTTAGAATCCAGTGAATTCTGCCCACTCTCACTCTCCCGGAGTGAGCGCGACTCGTGGTAGAACGCACGTCGTGACGACAGACCACGCACCGCCCGCCGCCGAGCTCGTCGCCCGAGTCAAACAGAGCATGGAGAGCGTGATCGTCGGCAAGCCCGACGTGATCGAGCTGACGCTCATCGCCATGCTCAGTGAAGGGCACCTGCTCATCGAGGACGTCCCGGGCACGGGAAAGACGATGCTCGCCCGAGCGCTTGCCGGCAGTCTGGCGCTGCACTTCAAGCGCATCCAGTTCACGCCGGACCTGCTGCCATCGGACGTCACCGGCCTGACGGTGTATCACCAGAAGACGGAAGAGTTCGTTTTCCGACCGGGTCCGGTCTTCACGAATATCCTGCTCGCCGACGAGATCAACCGCGCGACGCCCCGCACGCAGTCTTCGCTGCTCGAGTGCATGGCCGAGACTCAGGTGACGGTCGACGGCAACACGTACTCACTGCCCGGGACGTTCTTCGTCATAGCAACGCAGAATCCGATCGAGTCGCAGGGAACCTTTCCGCTCCCCGAGGCGCAACTCGACCGATTCCTGATGAAGATCAGCGTCGGATATCCGGCGCGCGCAGAAGAGGTGTCGATTCTCTTCGCACAGCAGCACGAGCATCCGATCAATCATGTTGCGCGCGTGCTCGGCGAAGCCGAAGTCTCGGCCATGCGGAAGGCAGTTAAGGACGTCCACGTGGACCCTGCCATCGGCGAGTACATCGTCGACATCGTTGGCGCAACACGTCAGCACCCGTCGCTCGTCGCCGGCGCGAGCCCGCGCGGTTCGCTCGCGCTCATGCGCGCTTCGCAGGCCGCCGCGTACGTGCGTGGCGAGTCGTACGTAAGGCCGCACGTCGTCAAGCGCATCGCGCCGTTCGTGCTCTCTCACCGGTTGATGCTCCACCCGCAGGTGCGCATCTCAGGGATGACCGCGGAGCGCGTCGTGACCGAGATCCTCAATCGCGTGCCGGTGCCGACACAGTTGCGCGAAGGCAACTGGCCCGAGCCGCGTCGAGTCTGAGAAGGCGACGCGGACCGCCCGGGCGCCGGGCGGCCGCGAAGGAGTGACGATGGCGGCACGAACGGCGGTCACGGTCACGCCAACTGCAATTGTCGTCGCGTTCACGTCGCTGATCGCCTTCATCGTGGCGTTCGCGGTGGACTCGATGCTGGCCCATCTCGTCGGAGCCCTCGCGCTTTCGGTAATCGGTACTTCGATCGTGCTCGCCATCGTCTCGATTCGAAAACTGACGGTGACCCGAACTGTCCAGCAAACGGCCTTCGACGGCGACAAGGTTCGAATGGAGTTCGAGGTCCGGAACGACGGCCGTGGCACTCGCAGGCTCGTCGAAGTGACGTGCGGCTACTACGCGTCCCACATCGTCAACGGAAGACTTGCCGCCCTGGCGGCTGAGATTCCTGGCGGCGGCTCTGCCGTTCTGTCGGCAACGATCGAGGACGTCAGGCGCGGCGAGTACGTTTTCCAGCCCCCGACCGTACTGTCGGGGGATCCGCTCGGCCTGATCATCGTTGCACGCACGGCCGACGAGCTCGAGGAGCCGACGATTCGCGTCACCGTGTTTCCGCTGACGTTTCCGATCGACCGCATGTCGATCCTGAGCGACATGTCGTGGTCCTATTCCGGCGTCGAGCCGACGAACCGGCCCGGTCTCGGGGGCGAGATTCTCGGGACGCGTGAATACCGGTGGGGCGACAGTGTCCGCGCCATCCACTGGCCCCTGTCGGCGCGGATGGGCGAGCTGATCGTGAAGGAGTTCGAGCGGAGCGCCTCGACGGAAGTCACGATCTTCGTGGATCTGGACGCGAAGGCCGCGTGGGGATCCGGAAGAGACCAGACGCTCGAGTATTCGGTTCGGATCGCGGCCTCGGCGGCCGAGTACGCATGCCGGCGTGGAAACAGTGTCCGGCTGGTGGCCTACGGGTCACAGTGGATCGTCGTCCCGCCCGGAAAGGGAATGCATCATCAGCAGATGCTCATGCATTACCTCTCCGCCTTCCAGTCGACCGGTCAGACGCCGTTCAACTACGTGATTGGCCAGATGGCTCCGCGTCTGCGCGAGGGATCGAGCGCGGTGATCGTCTTTCCGAACGAGCATCTTCATCTCGACCTGTTCGGTCCGGCCCTGGAAGCCCTCTGGGCCAGGCGTATTCGCCTCACTGCTATACTCCTCAACGTGGAGAGCTTCCTCGAGGGCGCCGTCGCACAGTCGCAGCCTGACCTGCGTGCCGCAGCGTACCTCAACGGGCGAGGTGCAACCGTATACATGGTTTCGCGCGGAGACGACCTCGGGCGACGCCTGAGCGTTCCGCTGTAGGACTCCGGAGTACATCACCTTGAGCGACCGCCCCGAGCGCAAGCCCTACTCCCGACTGCCCGAGACCTTCGCCCTGATGGCGATGATCGTCGGATTGGATCTGGTCGCGATGGCGTGGCCGGTCTCGAATGTCTCAGACTTCCTGCTACGGACGATCGGGTACGCGGTAATGCTGACGACCGCCGCGACGCACTCGTGGTTCTTCGCGCAGCGGGCGCTCTGGTCGAACGCGTCGAACGCGGTAGTGACGACGTTCATGTGGCTGGTCGTGCTGTCGACGGGCGTGTTTGCGATCGAGTGGTATGCCGGAGGAGGCGCGCTCGGATGGGTCGCCTTCGCGCAGATTGTGCTCTGCTCGTTCCTGTTCAACCACGCGACGCTCCGGATGACGCACTTCGTGGCCTTCCTCGTCATGATCCTTGCGTCCACACGATTGCCCCTCGGGATCGGCGGCGCGGCTTGGGTGGTCTTTGCGATTCTGTCGATGCTCGTGCTGGCCTACGACCGGACGGCGCGCAAGGCCGGGCCTTCCGGATACGACCGGGGAGAATATCGTTGGCCCGTGCAGCGGATCGGAGTCGTCTCGGCGGTCGCGACCTTCTCTGCGTTCCTGTTTCTCGTCACCCCGCTCCTCAAGTGGCCCGATTTCGACCTTGGCCGAAAGCCCCAACCGCAGTCGTCTCGTGGCGGCCGCCCTTCAAACCCAACGACCGATCCGTTCCGAATCGGCGGCAATACCGATACTCCCGATCCGCGGAATGACAGACTGCCGGTGATGCGGGTCAGTCTCGAGCCGATGGTCGGTTCGCCGGTCTACGTACGCGGTCAATCGTTCGACACGTTTGACGGTGCTTCGTGGTCGAACGACGATTCGGACATGCGTTCGCTCGACGTGGCGTCGGGGACCTGGACGAAGCTCCCCGTCGAGCAGCCGGCGATCCCGGCATCGGTGGTTCAGGTGCGCCAGAGCTACGAAATGCTCGTCGACCTCGAGGGCGTCGTGTTCACGGCGTTTCGTCCGGCGAGCCTGAGATTCGCCGACGGTTCCGTCGACAGCGTGAACGTGGACGAGTCGGGGCGAACGGTCCGGATCGACGGTGCGATCAAGGCCCACAGCCGATACGACGTGGACGGGATCCAGGACGTGTTTGCGAAGGGCAGCCTCGTGGTCGCGGACCGGTCGAACCGCCGCAGGGAAACCTTCCGTGACCTCCAGGTGCCGGCCGGAATCGACGCGCGCGTGAAGCAGATTGCCATCGAGCAGACGACAGGCGCTACGACTGACTACGACAAGGCCGTCGCGCTGGAGAGGTATCTGCGGCGCTCGTACTACTACTCGCTGTCGCACGACGTGAGCGGGCCGCAGGTCGTCAACGATTTCATGCTGCGCACGAAGCGAGGCCACTGCGCGCTGTTCGCGTCGTCGATGGTGGTAATGGCGCGAAGCGTCGGATTGCCAGCACGCTACGTCACGGGATTCCTCGCTCAGGAGCGGACGCTCGACGGGTTCATCGTCCGGGGCTCCGACGGTCACGCGTGGGTCGAGGTCTACATCGATGGCGCCGGCTGGCTGAGCTTCGATCCGACGTCGGGAACGATCGAGCCGGGCGACACCCAGACTCAGGCCCTCACGGCCGACAATGGCCGCGAGGACGTTCGCGTGTCCGATCCGAGGTTCAGGCCCCCCGGTGGCGTCGGCGGTGGTCTGTACGGTCGAGGTGACCGGGACCGAGATGGCGGAGATCCGCGTGGCGGCGATATCGCCAGAAATGACGGAAATGGGGTTGGCGGCAGTGGAAACGGTGTGGCTGGCGGCACCGGCGGATCGCAGGGCGGTGCGAGCGGAACTGACGGAGGGAGTAGCGGCTCGGGTGGTGACGGAGGAACTGTCAACGGCGGTGACCTTGGAAGGAATGGCGACAGACAATCCGGGAGTGCGGGCACATCGGATGGCGGCTCAGCGAGCGGCGGCGGAGGCGGCTCCGGCAGCGGTGCTTCTCCGACGGTGATCCCGCCGGGCGGCGATACGAGTCTTCCGCAGGGATCGGGCGGAACACCCGGGGGCGCGGGTCAGGGCGGCAGCAACGGCTCGGGAAGTGCTTCTGGAACCGCCGGGGGATCTGCAGCCGGGACATCGGAAGGTTCGAGGGGATCGGGCGAAGCGCCATCGACCGGCACGAGCAAGCCGATCGAGTCCAGGCCAATGCCGAAGCAGCCCGATGTGCCGCCTGACGCCAAGGCGGTCGAACGCGACTGGAGCCTCCTGGTCTGGCTGCTGGCCGGACTCGGTATCGTCGGCCTGGCACTTCTTGGAATCTGGACGTTCGGCGTCAGGCGAGTGACCGAGAAGCGGCAGATCCGCGAAGCGCTACCTCTGACGGTCGAGGACGACCCGGATCCGCGCCGACTGATCGTGAAGCTCTACCACGCAATGGTTGGAGGACTTGGCCGGGTTGGCTTCGTTCGAAAGGACGGAACCACTCCAGCGGAGTACGCCGCATCGGTCGCCCATCGCGAGCCGGCGCTCGCCGAACCCGTCGGGCAGCTGACCGACCTCTTCCACGATGCCCGTTACGACGGTGTTCCCGTTACTCGTGCCCAGGCCGACCAGGCCCGCTCCGTCTGGCGACGCATCGCGACGTCGGTGAAGCGCGTGGACACCACGGCAGAGTAAGAGCAGTTCTCAGTGCTCTCCGTGTCTCTGTGCTCTCTGTATGGCAACGCCATTGCCGTTGGCATACAGAGAGCACAGAGGCACGGAGAGCACCAAGCCGACCCCTCGATCACTCGTATCTCAGGCACTCGATCGGATCGAGTCGCGATGCCTTTCGCGCGGGCCAGACCCCGAAGATGATGCCGATGGCCGCCGACGTCAGCAGAGCTGTCGTCACAGCCCACATCGGGACTTCCGCCGGCAGCGCCGGGACGAGCAGCATCAGGATCCAGCTTGCGGCGACGGCGAGAACCACGCCAAGCACGCCGCCGAGAAACGTGAGCGTCATCGCTTCGAAAAGGAACTGCCGGACGATGTCCGAGCGCTTCGCGCCGATCGCCTTCCGAATGCCGATCTCCTGGGTACGCTCCGTGACGCTCACCAGCATGATGTTCATTACGCCTATCCCGCCGACGAGCAACCCGACGCCCGACACCGCGATCGCTATGAGCCCGATCATCGCGAAGATCGAGTCGAATTCGCCGATCATCTTGTCGGCCGTCGAAAGGTCGAAGTTGTCGGGCTCCGATGGCTTCACGCCCCGCTGGTTGCGCAGGATCTCGCGGGTCTGCCCGAGTGCGTCGGCGAGTTGTCCGGACCGGGCGCGGATGATGAGCATCATCCACTCGCTACCTGGAGAGAGTTTCTTTCCGGTGCCTAGAGGAATGTAGATCGCGCTGTCCTCGCCGTCGCTGGCGAACAGGGTTGTCTTCCGCTTTTCGAGCACCCCGACGATCTCGTACATCTTCCCGTTCATCTTCACCTGCGTTCCCACGACAGTGCTCTTGAACGGAAAGAGCGCTTCAACCACATTCGATCCGACCACCATAACGTTGCGTCGGTGCTGGTTGTCGATCTCGCCGAAGAACCGGCCTTCCTGCAGTGCCAGGTTGGCGGCTCGCGCGTAGTTCGCGGTTACCGCCTGCAGGTTGCCTTCCTTGTAGGTGCTGCCTTCGTACGAGAGCGTGTCGTCGACGAAGCCGATGAACAGCACAGTCGCCACGTCTTCGACGGCCGCCGCCCGCTCCTCGATGGCCACCGCATCGGCGAGGCGAAGGGGCTTGCGCGTCCGCTCCTCGGCGTAGTTTCCATCGCTGAAGCCCGTCGTCAGGTGAAAGGCGTAGATGTTGTTCGTCCCGTACTGCTCGACGAGGCTGACGATGCTGCCTCGCAATCCGGTGAGGATCGAGGCGACCGCGATCACGGTCGCCACGCCGATGACGATGCCGAGTACGGTCAGAAAGCTGCGGAACTTGTTGGCGCGCAGGTTGCCTAGCGCCATCCGCACGTTCTCGCCCGAAATGAGGGTCAGGAGTTTTCGCATCGATCCGGCCTTTCAGCTCTTCTGCAACGCGGCGATGGGGTCGAGTTTCGAGGCCTTGAAGGCCGGGTAGATGCCGAAGATCATGCCGATCCCGCCCGATACGGCGAGCGCCAGGACGACGTAACCGGCCGTGATGGTCATCGGAACCGGCGTCGTCACCGAGATGAGCCAGGCGATGCCCGAAGCCAGCAACAACCCGAACAGCCCGCCGAATGCGGAGAGAAGCGAAGACTCGATCAGGAACTGCAGGAGGATCTGTCCCCGGCGCGCGCCGAGCGCCTTTCGCAGGCCGATCTCGAAGGTCCGTTCGGTCACCGACACGAGCATGATGTTCATGACGACGATGCCGCCGACCAGGAGCGACAGGAGGGTGATCGGCGTCACGACGAGCGCGATCGCGCCAGTGAACTGGTCGACGCTGGAGTTCAGTTCCTCGACGTTGACCAATCCGAAGTTGTCCGGCTCGTTGCTCGTCAGTTTGCGCTTCGCGCGCATTGCGACGCGGGCTTCGTCGATGGTCGCCTGGAATTGCTCGCGCGCCTCCGCCTTGCCGTGCAGCTGGAGGCTCTGCCTGCGGCCGATCATCCGCTCCGCCGTCGAGATCGGTACGTACACGTGCTTGTCGAGGGACTGGCCGAACATCGAGCCGCGCGCCTCCTCGACCCCGATGACGGTCATCGGAATGTCGCGGACGCGCAGCGTGCGTCCGATGGGATCGA
>CAZQBW010000226.1:0-8898 GCA_964591515.1 uncultured Clostridia bacterium | reverse complement strand
AGATAGCGGCCCGTGTCCGCGATAAACGGTGCAAGTCGTTCTGCTGCTTCGAGATACGCCTCATACGCGCCATTCTCGAACTCAGGCTCGGAATGTCCGAGCCCCGCCGCTGCCTCATCGCGCGCCTGAAAAGCCGCAACTCGCAGTTCCCTCGGATTCAGAACGTCCCCGGCGCGCACTCCCCGCCGGCCGGACTTGTCCTCGTAGGACGGCCCTATGCCGCGCATGGTAGTCCCAACCCGATCCTCGCCTCGTCGCTCCTCGCTTGCCCGCTCTATCGCCCGGTGATGGGGAAGGATCAGGTGAGCCCGATTGCTTATGAGGAGCCGTCCGTCGACCTGGATGCCGAGCGCCTTCAGTCCGTCGATCTCCTCGACGAAAGCCTGGGCATCCACGACAACGCCGTTGCCCAGCACGCAAACACCCGAGTCGTGAAGGATTCCCGACGGCACGAGCCGGAGAATGAACTTCCGCTCGCCGATTATCACCGTGTGACCGGCGTTATGGCCGCCCTGGTACCGCGCCACGATGTCGAAAGCCGGGGCCAGCAGATCCACTACCTTGCCCTTGCCTTCGTCGCCCCATTGGGTACCGACCACAACAATGTTCTTCATCGCAGTCCTTTCACAAAGAACGGCCGACCCTCTTCGGACCGACCGCATGCTGGTCTGTGGATTCGCTTGCTATCCCGAGCCGACTCCGGCTCACACCGCACCATCCCCTGGCTTGGAGGCAGCCGGATGTGCGGCACACGAAGCTGTCGGTCACGCGGTGCGGTATTATAGCCATCGGACTCGCGCCGTTTCAACAACAGCGCGCAACTCCAGGAGGACAAAGCATTTGCCGTCTCGCCACCCGAAGGACATCGCACTTTTGGAGGCCCGTCGCCTCGTCATTGACTGGGAAGACGGCCACAAGTCCGAGTTTCCCGTCGACATCCTTCGCGACTTTTGTCCGTGCGCAACCTGCCGAAAGGCACGAATGGATCGAAACGAACAAGCTGAGCAGCCGAAGAAGAGGTCGTTGAACGTTCTCGGCGCCGCAACCCGATTCGAGATCGAGGGACTCGAGCACGTCGGGCGATACGCCCTGGGAATCAACTGGAAGGACAGCCATCGCAGCATCTTCACGTGGGAGTACTTCAGCGACATCTGTCCATGCGACGAATGCGGGATGGTCCGTGGCGGTCCTCCCCGGCCCTTTGACCCGCTCATCACCGTGTGAGGAAGGCGCGTTGGACGGCACCCGCGAACCCCTGACGGACAGACTTCCGACCGCCGTTCCGAATCCGGTAGAGTCAGCCTGGATTCGCCCCGGCATCGATCGATTTCAAGGAGAAAACAGCCGACATGCCCGACTCCCAGACCATAACTTTCGACGTCAACGGAACCCCAGCCGACGGCTACCTCGTCACTCCTGCCGACGGAGGATCTGGTCCGGCAGTGGTGGTCATCCATGAATGGTGGGGCCTCAACGAGCACACCCGCGACATCGCCCGCAGGTGGGCAGACGCCGGCTTCACAGCGCTCGCACCAGACCTCTACCGCGGCGTCGTAACCGCCGATCCGGCCGAAGCGTCTGCACTCATGCACGGCCTTTCGCCCGAGGATGGCATTGCCACCCTCGACGCGGCAGTTGAAGCACTGGCCGCCACGCCCGGAGTCGACCCGAGCCGCATAGGCGTTACCGGATTCTGCATGGGCGGCAGCTTTGCGTTGCTGCTCGCCTGCCGAAACCGCGCGATCAAGGCGGCGGCGCCGTTCTACGGAGACATCCCCGACGACCACGACATCGCGAAACTGACGGCGCCCGTCCTGTTCATAGGCGCGTCAAAGGACGGATGGATTACCGTCGAGAAAATGACCGGACTGCGCGAGGCACTCACGCGCCATGGCAAAACCGGCGAGGTAAAGATCTATGAAGGCGCGGATCACGCCTTCTTCAACGACACACGACCGGCCGTTTACAACGCCGAAGCGGCAACCGACGCCTGGGCCCGCGTGACGAACTTCTTCCGAACCTCGCTGTAGGCGCCACTGCCTCGAAACGCGAAAGGCCCCAACGGCGATGAGCACGAACCTGAACCTCCGTCACACGATCGTCTGCGAGGACGTCCGCATCGAGATCACGCGAAACCTGAGCCTGATGGGTGTTCTACACGTCCTTCATGTTCCCCAGGCTCCCGTTTCGCTGTTCAAGCTCGCTGTCGTTAACCATTGGCGCGGAGGCGGGAGATACCGGACTCAGGTGCAGATACTCACGCCGGACCGGTCGCGCTCGATTGTCGTATCGCAGGCTTCGACCATAGACGTGCCCGAGGACGGTGGCGCCGACAACGTGACAGTCTTCACCAATGTCACGTTCCCCGAGCCCGGGCAGTACGTCGTACAGACGCTGATCGACTCCTCACTCTTCGCCGAAACCTTTCTCCCGGTCGTGGTCGCCCAGCAGCACGTCGCCGTTCCTTCGACGTTCGACGTCGGTTCCGACGACATCATCAACTGAATTCGGAGAGCGGCGGCGCTGATGTATCAGACCGGGTCGAATCGACCCTCTTCGCGGGTGACGGCGCCCTGACCGGCGACGCAAGGAGGCCCGACACGATGTCCTGTCCAACACACGAAGCGCTCATCGGATACGCCGCCGGCGATCTCGATGCCCCCGAGCTTCAGTCCGTTGAGACCCATCTTTCCACGGACTGCCCCTCGTGTTCAGCAGAGCTCGTGACGATTGCAGATCTGCGAGCGGCTGCAACGTCCAACGCCCTCGAATTCCCGCCTCTCGCCGTGCTCGAAAGAGCCTCCCGCATACCTTCGGATCATCGGAAGCCGGGTGTTTCGTCCCTGTTCGGACGACTTGCATCCCTCGTATTCGATACTGACCTCGAGCCCGTTCCACAAGGAGCCCGGTCGACGGCTGCGTCCTCGCGGCAACTTCTTTTCAGGGCACTCGATTACGACATCGACGTGCGTGTTGCCGAGCGGGCGCCCAGTGACGTCCGGGTCTCGGGTCAGATTCTTCCCGGACCGGAGCGCCCGATGGAGAGCGTCGCGGGAGTCGAGATCGTCCTCATCCGTGACGGACGAGCAGTCGGTGTCTGTTCCGCGAGCGAACTCGGTGAGTTCGACTTCGGTACCGTGCCGTCCGCCGACTATTCGCTCAGTGTCGAGACCGACGAAGATCGAATTGTAGTTGAACGCCTCTCGGCGAATCACCGCTAACCGCAGCCCACCTGAGGCTCACCGATGCCGGACCCGGTCGACGCAACGAGCGTACGCGACCTCGTCGCCATTCTTGGCGATGCTCCCGACGTCCGGGCCCTGCTCGATCGGTCGAAACCGTCCGTCTCCGTCGAGCTCCTGCCGGAGCTGAAGTCGGAGATCGACCGGCTCGTGTACGCGGACCGTACTGCGGCGTCCCGTCTGGTGGACGCTGCTGATTGGGCCGCCGGACGGCTTGGCGACGACGCGAGTCAGGCCTTCGCGATCGCTTCGCGCGCGCGCCTGCTGTACGCGGAAGCGAAGTACACCGGAGCGGCCGACCTGTACGACGAAGCGATGTCATCGCTGCGAAAGGCCGGACGACCCCGGGATGCCGCGGTCCTTGCCAAGCAGCAGATCCTCGCGTTGATGTATCTGGACCGCTACGACGAGGCATTCGACCTCTCGCGCAGCGCGCGCCAGCTGCTGCGACGAATGGGTGAGCCGCGCCTGCTCGCCGAACACGAGACCAACGTCGGCAACCTCCATTATCGACGGGATCACTATCGCCTGGCGCTTGGTTCGTACGCACGAGCCCGCACGATCTTCGAAGGCCTCGGAGACGAAGTCGCGCTCGCCTATATCGATCAGAACTGCGCCTCCGTGCTCGTCGACATGGACCGTGCCGACGAAGCACTCGCGCTCTACGCGCGGGCGGGCCGGGCCTACGCGAAACACGGCCTGCGAACCCTCGCGCTCGAAGTCGATCTCGCCGTCGCGTTCATCGAGTACCTGAAGGGACACTACAACGAAGCGCTTCGGCGATTTCATTCCGCGCAGGAGTCCGGCGCCGAAGTCCTCAATGCTGCGGACGTGGCGCTGACCGATCTCGACCTCGCGTCGGTGTACCTTCACATGAACTCGCTCGGTGACGCGGCCGACTGCGCCGAACGCGCGGCAACGGCCTTCGCGTCCGTCGGAATGATGCGCGAGCTGGCAAACGCGCGCCGGCTCCGAGCGGTCGCCGCAGCCCGCATGGGCGACGATGAAACGGCCACGGCACTCTTTGACGAAGTCATCTCGCAGTTCGACGACGGTTCGCACGCAGTCCAACTCGCGCTGACGCGACTCGAATTCGCTGCAGTTGCCATTCACCGGGGCGAATTCGCGGCTGCCGACGCCGCGGCACGCGCCGCTGCCGACACTCTCGGACGCGCGTCGCTGGCGCCGAAACGCCGGCTCGCTCGCGTCCTCGAGGCTCGGGCGGCGCTGGGACTTGGAGATGCCAGCCGTGCGAACCGCACCGCGCGGTCGACAGTGCGCTCCGCGACGATTGCCGGCGACGACTGGATCGCCTATCAATGCCAGAGTGTCATCGCCGAAGCCGCGCGCGCGGCCGGCAGGCGCGGGGCATCTCTTGCCGCTTACAGGGAAGCCATAAGTGCGGTGGAGCGCCTTCGGTCGCGGATCGTCGTGGACGATCTGAAGACCCGATTCCTCGAAGACAAGGTCGGCCTCTACGAGGGCGCCGTCGAAATGTGTCTCGAGGAGGCAACTCCCGAACGAACGGCTGAAGCCCTCAGAACGCTCGAACTTGCGAAATCGCGATCGCTGTCGGATCTCCTTTCCGGCTACCTTCGGGAGTTCGTCCCCGGAGGCGAATCCGGACGCGAAGCCCGCGAGCGTTTCAAGGCGCTCGTCGACGAGCTTGCCTGGTACCGGTCGAAGCTCGACCGTTCCGACGCCGATCCGCCGAGTGGCGAGGGCGCCCGGCGCGAATTGAGACGTCGTACACGCGAAGTAGAGCTCTGCGAGGCGCGTGTCACCGCGGCATTCCAGCGTCTGCAGGTGGAGGATGCACGTTTCGCCGAGCTTCAGACGCCACACGTCGTCGACGTCGAGGAACTGCAGGCCCTGGTGGGCCCGAACGAAGCGATCGTGGAATTCCTCGAGACCGGCGACCAGTACTCGGCGATCGTCGTGACCCGCGACGGCCTGACGGCGGTCCGGCATCTAGCCCCGGTTTCCGAAGTGAACCGGCTGCTCGAGGGTCTTCGATTCCAGATGGAGAAGTTCGTCTACGGCCGCGAGTTTGCCGACCGCGAGCTGGTGCACCTGCGTCGTGGTGCGGACGTCTATCTCGCTAAGCTCTACGAAGCCCTGCTCGCACCGATCGGACACGCGGCGGGTGAACGCGATCTCGTCATCGTTCCCTATGGCAGGCTCCACTATGTGCCGATGCACGCGCTTCTCGACGGTTCGAAATACGTGATCGAGCGTAGAGGCGTCAGCTACGCGCCAAGCGCAACAGTCTTTGCGCTCTGTTCGCCGGAGCGTATTCGACCGACGGCCCCGCCGCTGCTCTGCGGTGTTTCGGACGCCAGCACACCTGAGATTGCGAGAGAGATCGAGACGCTCGGCCGCCTGTTTCCAGAAGCGCGGATCCTGACCGGTCAGAACGTCACCCGCGCATCCGTTGCGCGCGAGGCTGAGTCCTGCGGTATTCTGCACATTGCGTCACACGCGGTTTTCCGATCCGACAATCCAATGCTCTCGAGTCTGCGCCTCTCGGACGGAGACCTGACGTTCTACGATGTTTTCAATCTCAGGTTGGAGGCCGAACTCGTCGTCCTCTCTGGCTGCAACACCGGAACGGTGGCTGTCGGTGCTGGCGATGAATTGCACGGACTGATGCGCGGCTTTCTCTATGCCGGAGCCCCGTCACTGCTCATCAGCATGTGGGCGGCCGACGACGCTTCGACGGCTTCGCTCATGCGGACGTTCTACTCGGAATTGCTTAGCGGATCGACCAAGCGCAACGCGCTTCGAAAGGCTCAATGCACGGCTATCGAAGAGCGTGGACATCCGTATTACTGGGCTCCGTTCACCCTTCTTGGACGGGCCGTTTGATCAGGATAGTGGCACGAACATGAACTCGAGAAGTCTCATCACCCTTTGCGTTTGCCTCCTGCTTGTCACTTCGGTCTTTCCGGCGGTTCCGGTGGAAGCCCAGGAGCGAGACGCGCCCGGCGACATCGTCGTGACGCTCGAACCGGGCGTGTCGGTCGAGGCGGTGGCTGCGCAGCACGGCGCGGAAGTGGTTGAGAGCATTCCGGGCACGACGACGTTTCGTCTGCGGGCTCCGAAAGCCAGGAAGACTCTCAAGGGAATGAAGCAGGATTCGGGGGTCCGGCGCGCGAACCGCGACAACATCGTGCGACGTCAGCAGACCGTCGGCTTCCCGAACGACGAGCCGAATCCGTTGCCACCCAGCGCGAATCCCGGCGAGCTTTTCGCAAACCAGATCTCCGAAACCGGACAGCTCGAGTCGCTACAGGTCGATTCGGCGAGCGCGCTCGCCGAAAGCGCCGAAGAGATCACCATCGCCGTACTCGACACCGGTCTCGACCTGACGCATCCGGCGGTTTCGAATCGGCTCTGGGTAAACCGCGACGAGATACCCGACAACGGGCTCGACGACGATCGGGACGGGTACATCGATAACGTCAACGGCTGGGACTTCGTCGGAAATACCTCGTCGCCCGACGAGTCGACGCTGGTTGGGCCGATATCAGGCCACGGCACCTTCATCGCGGGACTCATTCTGCTCACGGCGCCAAAAGCGCGGATCATGCCGCTCCGTGTGCTTGGCACCGACGGCATCGGTTCCGCCTTCGACGCTGCGGCGGCCGTGAATTTCGCGG
Organism: uncultured Clostridia bacterium; assembly: GCA_964591515.1. Classification (GTDB taxonomy): domain Bacteria; phylum Acidobacteriota; class Blastocatellia; order UBA7656; family JADIYM01; genus JADIYM01. Next base: position 1,994 of record CAZQBW010000226.1, on the reverse strand, counting down.
CCCAGAACGGTGCTCGGGTAATCAGCATGAGCTTCGGCGCCGACGGCATGGCCGAACCCAAGGTTCTTCGGGAAGCGATCAGTTCGGCGCGCGAGCTCGGTGTCGTCCTCGTAGCCGCGGTCGGGAACGGTTCGAGCTCCCAGATCGCGTATCCGGCCTCCGATTCAGAGCGCGTGATCTCGGTGGGTGCGACCGACAGGTTCCAGAAGAAGGCTACGTTCAGCAACTACGCCCAGGAGGCGGTCGACGTGTGGGCTCCGGGAGTCGATCTCGTGAGCGCCCTTCCGGGCCGTTACGAAGATGGATCGCCTCGTTATGCGGTCTGGAGTGGAACTTCATTCTCCACGGGCCTCGTGGCTGCGGCGTGCTCGATGCTGCTCTCGACCTCGGTCGTGTCGGATCCGGATGAAGTGAAGGAACGCATCGTGAGTTTCGGGCCGAGCGTTGAAGGCGTCACCGGCAACCAGGTGAACTTCTTCGAGTCGGTCGGCAGCATCCTGCGCGACTCGGGAGCACTCGACGTCTGGTCGACGGCGCCTCTGTTTGCGCCCGAGGACACGACGTCGGCGGGGGGATACGTTCTTCTCAGGACGATTGGCCAGGCGCAGCGGTTGACGGCCTACGCCTGGGGGCTCTCGTCCTACGGCAGCTACGACTTCTATGTCGCGCCGCTGCGCAATGACGCCGGCGCCGTGAAGGTCAACACGTCCGGACCGATCAAGTCTGACCAGTTCGGCAACGTGAAGTTCGTCGCGGCGCGCGATTCGCTGCCTGGAGACTCGACGCCCACGCTTCCCATAGCTCTCGATATGATCGGAGGCGTGGCGTTCGTCAGCGCCGGGACCAGTGACATCGTGCGCGTCGGAACGGCCGACTCCGCCAGCGGTCTGGTCGGCGTGTGGGCCGGCGTCGGAATGACTCCGGTGGGATACCCGGATCCATACAATCGGCCTTTCGGTCGCGCGTGGTTCGCGTTCGATCCGGGCGCTGGTTATCAGAACTTCAACGTCGCGTCGTGCAGCGTGGAGCCGAATGCGGAGTACGCGCTTTGGGTGAACGGGGCTGAAGTCGCGCGATCGAAGGCTTGGGATGATGGCAACAGCTATGGCTCGATCGTGTTCTACTTCTCTAGCGATCCGGATGAAATCGCGCAGGATGGAGCCATCGAGCTCTCACCGGAGTCGACTCCGGGCCTGGTGCCTATCACTCGGGTGAAACTCGTCGAGCTCAAGAAGGTCGAAGAGGATGGATCGCTTCGAGCGATCATTGCCTGTTCGTTCAACAGCCAGGATCCGTTGCTGAGGAAGTTCAGTCAGTAGGGCACTCGACTATCGTCGATCTCGATCAACGAGAGACTCGTCGCGCCAGGCGCCGGGCTGCGGGACGGCGACGGAAGGCGCAGGAAGCGCCCCGCCGCCGAGAAACATCGACTTCACCGTCGGGCGCTGGAGGACGATGATCGACATGATCCCGAGGATTGTGCCAACCGGCACGAGGAGACACGCAACGGCCGCGACGACGAAGCAGAAGTAATAGCGCTTTCGTGCCGCCAGCGACCTCCCTGCCATGAACACGCACGCCGCGAAGGTCCAGCCCGCAAGCACGAGCAGCCCGCCGATCGTCGCGAAGATGGCGCCAAAGGCCTGTGCCGGAAAGGGATCCCCAGGCGCCTGCGCGGGAGGGTTGAGCAGAAAGACCATCCCGATCGTGAAGTGAATGATCGGAATGCACGCGAAAAGCGCGACGATGGCCGCGTAGACGTAGTGACCGATCGCAAGCAGTCGCAGATGCTCCGTGTCCCTTTCCATTCCCTCGTACATCTCGTTCGCCTCGCTTTGATCCTGCCGGTGGTGCCGTCGAAGGCGCAATCCGTAGTCACGGTGCAATGCGCACTGTTCTAGAGCGTCCAGAACTTGAACAGCCTGTATCCCAACGCCACGTCCTCGGGCTGGATCCCGAAGAGCCGGGAAATCGCGAACGTCGTCATCCAGAAC
>CAZQBW010000225.1:0-8920 GCA_964591515.1 uncultured Clostridia bacterium | reverse complement strand
TCGGTCGCGAAGGCGCTTGGCGTTTCGGTCGTCGAACTGGTTGCCGAGAACCCGCGGTGGGGGCAGAAGGGCGATTCGGTGGCGCTGCTCGGGTTGCGCGGAGCCGGGAAGAGCACGATCGGGCCGCGGGTGGCGGGGCAGCTCGGGCTCGAGTTCATAGAGCTCGACGAGCGGATCGAGGAGGCGGCCGGGATGCCGCTCGCGGAGATCTTCTCGATGCACGGCGAGGGGTACTACCGGCGGCTCGAGACCGAGAGCCTCGAGACGCTGCTCGGACAGCAGCGGCCGTCGGTCATCGCGCTGTCGGGCGGGATCGTCCACAACGAAGAGGCGTTTGCCGCCGCGCGGCGCGGATGCACGACGGTGTGGTTGAAGGCGCAGCCGACGGATCACATGCAACGGGTCATAGACCAGGGTGATCGCCGGCCGGTGGCGAACCGTCCCGATGCGATGGAGGAGCTGCGGGCGATCCTTGCCGCGCGCGAGCCGCTCTACTCCATGGCGGACGTTACCATCGACACGTCACGGCTCTCGGTCGACGAAGCCGTTGCGCAGGTGGTCGTGGAGCTGGGGTAAGGGCGCGAAGCCGACTCGCACGCCCAGAACCCCGAGCGGTAGCGAGGGGCCGGAGGTGCAATCCACCGAGAGTGAGCTGCACCGTCGGCCCCACGCAACCGGTCAGGGCCCTGGTCAAAGATCTACCCCCTGTCTCGAGACAACGTAATGAATCGTCCTTTCGAGCGCCGCAAGCGACCAGATGAGCTTCGCGCTTCCGCCCCGCGCCCACGGGGAACGATCGAGCGTCCAGCAGCCCGATTCTCGCATCGCTCTAGTGGCATTCGCCTTGAACGCGACCATCGCCCGGCGCGCGGGAATATCCGTGGCGGCGACGATGTGGAGATGATTGGTGCGGACGTTGAGTGCAAATAGCGGCCATTTACGGATTGCGCATGTCTCTCGCACGGCTTCATTGGCCGCCGCCCGTCGCGCCGGGCCCAGATAGACGGGCGGCTGGACGAGCATCCGTTCCTCGAAGGAGAGGCGTGGCGGATTCAACGGAAGCCTCGCGGTGCCGTATACGTTGTGGGCTCGATCGACGGATTCTCTCTCGTCGCCGTGCAACCAGGTTCCGTAGGTACGGAACGTGATGAAGCATGCGATAGGAGCTCGGATGTCTGAAGTACTCATGCCCCATGATCGAGCCACGGGGCTTTCAGGTTGCGTTCCGGAACCCTGAGCGGTAGCGAAGGGCCGGCGGTTCAGTCCACTTTCATTGAGTTGAACCGCCGGCCCCTCGCTACCGCTCGGGGTTCCGGTGACTGCTCTCCAAAGACTCCACGTCGACGTCCGAACCCGTCAAATCCCTCGTGACAATCGAGACCGGCTGGCGTAAGAATGCCGACGTCGGATTCTCTTCCTCTCTAAGGAGTTTCAACGAATGAACGCAAAGATTCTTGGTGGAGTGCTCTTCGGCGCGCTCGCGATGACGGGATGTGGCGGCGATGCGGGTACGGCCACCAATGCGGCGAAGAACGTCGCAGCAACAAACGCTGGCAAGACGGCAGTCAATGCCGTGACGAATGCGGCCACGAACGCGACCGGTGTGGCGGGAGCGCTGCCGGCCGACTTCCCGAAGGACATCCCGGTCTACACCGGCGCCACCGTCATCGGCGGCGGTTCGGCGGCGGGGGGCAAGGGCGCATCGTTCTCGACGGCCGACGACGCTGCAAAGGTCGCCGACTACTACGAGGCCGAGCTCAAGAAGCAGGGCTGGACTGACGTGAAGAAGATTGCCGCCGGTCCGGCGACGAGCATCACCGCGACGAAGGAGAAGCGCATGCTCGCCATCGGCCTGACCAAGGGCACTGACGGCAAGACGATGATCTCGGTCGGCGAAACGGCAAAGCCGTAGCTGGCTCCAGAACTTTCGAAGGGCTCCGGCGCGCCGTATCTCGGCTCGTCGGAGCCCTTCCGCTTTCCGGATAGGAAACGTTCGAACTACTTAGCCGTCAGCATAGCCAGGATCTCTTCCGCGTGCGTCTCCGGCTTCACCTTCGGCCAGACCGCAGCGATTTTTCCCGCCTCGTCGATCAGATACGTCACCCGGTTCGTGCCCATGTACTTCCTGCCATACATGCTCTTTTCGCCCCAGACGCCAAACGCCTCGACGATCTTCTTGTCATCGTCCGCCAGCAGCCGGAACGGCAGCTCGTACTTCGTAATGAACTTCTGGTGCGACTTCTCGCCGTCGGTGCTCACACCGAGCACCTCGACGCCGAGCTTCTTGAACTTCGGGAAGTTGTCGCGGAACGCGCACGCTTCCTTCGTGCAGCCGGGCGTGTCGTCCTTCGGATAGAAGTAGATGACGACCTTCCTGCCCTTGAAGTCGTCGAGCTTCACCTTCGCGCCGTCCTGGTCCTTCGCCGTGAACTTCGGCGCTTTCGCGCCCACTTCGAGCAATGCCACCGTTCCACCTCGCAGACCGAAAAATTGCCGTCGCCCGGAGATCCTAGCGATCTCGACCGGCGGCGGCAATCAGTCGTTCATCTGCATCCCGTCTCTGTGTTCTTCGTGACTCTGTGCTCTCTGTACACCGACGGATATGCCGTCGGCACACGGAGAGCACAGAGTCACGGAGAGCACACGGTCAGCGGTAGACCTTCGGAACGAACTTCTGCGACGTCTTTGCCGGCCGGCGATATCCGTTGTTCTGCTGCCTCTCCGGGAGCATGAGCTCTTCCGTCTGCAGGTCCTCGTACGGGATCAGACTGAGCAGGTGCGAGATGCAGTTGAGGCGCGCGGTCTTCTTGTCGTCGGCGTCGACGACGTTCCAGGGACAGAGCTTGGTGTCGGTCCGGTCGAACATGACGTCCTTCGCGTGGCTGTACTCGACCCAGCGGCGACGCGACTCGAGGTCCATCGGGCTCAGCTTCCAGCGCTTAGTCGGGTTCTCGACTCGCTCCTGGAATCGTCGCTCCTGCTCCTCGTCACTCACGGAGAACCAGTACTTGACCAGGATGAGACCAGACTGGACGAGCATTTCCTCGAACCTCGGGGCCATCTTGAGGAATTCCTTGTACTCGTCGTAAGTGCAGAACCCCATCACGTGCTCGACGCCGGCGCGGTTGTACCAGCTGCGATCGAACAGCACGATCTCGCCCCGCGCCGGAAGGTGCGGGACGTAGCGCTGGAAGTACCACTGGTTCTTCTCGCGCTCCGTTGGCGTTCCGAGCGCGGCTACGCGGCAGACCCGGGGATTGAGGCTCTGGGTGATCCGCTTGATGACTCCGCCCTTTCCGGCAGCGTCGCGGCCCTCGAAGATCACGGCGACGCGCAGGCCGCGGGTGCGGACCCACTCCTGGAGCTTGATGAGCTCCATCTGGAGTCGCGCCAGTTCCTCCGTGTACTTGTAGTCACGAATGGCCTTCGGCTTCTTGCCCTTGGCCTTGATCGATTTCGGCCGCCCGATGAGTTTCGGCCACTGCAACTCGATCGTTTCCGCTTCGACGACGTTGGCTGCAACTTCGCCGCCGACGGGCTTGGGGTCACGTTTCTTCGACTTGCTCATGTTGGTGTCCGTTTCGGTGCTTCAGGATGGGGAACCTGGGCGACCGCCAGGCGAGACGAATGTAGTCCCATGTTGAGGGAAAGCCAAACGGGAGGGGGAGAGGAGGCGGAGGGGGAGACTCGAGAGCAGCCTGATCTTTGCGTCTTTGCGAGTCCTTTGCGTCTTTGCGAGAAACTCGACTTGCGACAGGGTTTCTCGCAAAGACGCGAAGGCCTCGCAAAGGCGCAAAGGCGCAAACTACAACTTCTTCTTCGAGAAGTACCAATCGGTCGTCTGGAATCCTGCATTCATCCGCTCTTCGGCCGCGGCAGCCGTCTGCGGCGGCGGCACGATCACGTCCTCGCCCGGCTTCCAGTTGACGGGCGTGGCGACGCCATTCTTGTCCGACGTCTGCAGCGCTTCGACGACGCGCAGGATCTCGTCGATGTTCCGGCCGTTAGTCATCGGGTAGTAGACCATCGCCCGGACGATGCCCTTGTCGTCGATCATGAAGACAGCGCGGACAGTTGCCGTCGACGACGCACCGGGGTGGAGCATGCCGTATGCAGTGGCAACCTTCATGTCGAGGTCGGCGATGATCGGATACGGGATCTTGACGCCGAACTTCTCTTCCATGTTCCGCGTCCAGCCAAGGTGCGCATACACCGAGTCGATCGAGAGCCCGACCAGTTTCGTGTTGAGCGCCGCGAAGTCGTCGGCGCGGCGGGCGAACTCGGTCAGCTCGGTCGTGCAGACCGGCGTGAAATCAGCGGGATGAGAGAAGAGCACCAGCCAGCTTCCCTTGTAGTCCTCGAGCGATATGGGTCCGTGTGTGCTGTTCGCCGTAAACGCCGGCGCCGGCTCGTTCAGGCGCGGCAGCGAAGGGGCCGTGGACGTAGCGGTGTCCTGTGCCATGGTCGTTCTACCTCCTTCAGGATGACTGTCGTCAATGTTCGCATCGCATCCGGACTCGCTGGCCCGGATCGTCGCGAATCATATCGGCGCCGGAGCGCCCTCGCTACCGGAGAACAATCGTTCGAGTCGCGAAATCGATTGTCACCGCGTAGGTCTTCAACGCGGCAAATCCGATCAGTCCCTCGAGCTCCGTGTCGGTGGAGATACCGCTCTCGCCATCGCGCCGGTCCGCGCGCGCCGGACTTATCCGCTGGACGATCGCGTCGTATTTCGCTTCCGGCAGGCCAGCCCACGCGAAGCGGAGGCCGGGATGGATGGCCGTATCCTGCGTGCCGGCAGCGCCCTGACCGCGGCCCTTCTTTACTCCCGGCGCGCCCGAATTGAGCCCGATCGCCGAGGCGACCGCGTCGTCGACGGGCACGCCCGGAGACGCCGCTCCAGTATCGAGCTCGAAGTTGAACGGCCCCTTGCCGTTGAGCGTCGCTTCCACGAAGACTCCCTGACCGATGAGGCGGAACCTGGCCGTGCCCTTGTTCGCACCGGTGAGTGCCGCGCCGTCGGGGTTTTCCAATCGGAGCCTTGCGGCCGGATAGTCGAAAGTCGTTCTGAACTGTCGAAGCAGTGGCAGCCCGATGATGCCGCCGAAGCTCGGCAGCTCCCAGTCGATCCGGATCATCGGCACGGCGTCGACGGTGACGTCGCCGAGTGCGACCTTGTCGGCAAGCCCGTAACGGATCGGCACTCGACCGTTGCCGCCGACGGCTCCGGCGAATGCGAGTTCGTCGCGGGTGACGAACCCCGCCTGCTTCGCGTACTTCGAAAAGACGACGCTGATTCCGGCACCGGTATCGACGATGAACGGCACGGCGGGTGCCCCGTTCATCGACATGTTCACCACGGGGAGACCCGCGACGAAGACCATCGGAAGATCCACGGCCGGGGCCGGCTCGCGGACCGAATAAATCTCCCGGCCGAGGAGCGACCGTCGAAACTCGAGCTGTGCTGTGAGATTCGCAACGAGCAACTCGTTCGTGCGCGGCGCCGCTGCGAGGGCGGCGTCGAGCGACGCCACCGCCTCTCGGTCGCGGCCGAGCTCGTCGAGCGCGTCGGCCCGAACCGTGAGGGCATCCGACCTGATGGCGCGAGCGAGAACGCTCTCGCCAGCAACGGATTTGTCCGCGGAGGCCAGAGCGTCGGCCGCACGGCCCTCCGACAGGGCGAGTCGCGCCCGAACGAGAAATGCGAGGGGATGTCCGTTCGCTGAAAGCGAGCCCGTCCGTTCGACGTCCTCGGCCGCGCCTGCAAAGCGCCCGGCCCGGAAGCGGACATAGGCGCGCACGGCGTGCGAATCGGCGGACACGGACGCGACCATTGCCTGATCGGCGGCGGCGATCGCAGCCGGGACGTCGTCGCGCTTGACGAATGCCACGGCGCGTCGCGCGTGGAAGGAAGCCAGCAGGTCGCGCGCCGCCGCATCGCCGGAAGGTGCGCCAGCGTCGGCGAGGTCGCGGTATGCGTCGGCTGCCTTGCGGTACTCGCCCGCAAGGAGCAGACGATCGGCATCGTCCACGGTCATCGGCGCGCGATCGCTGGCGAAGGTCCGACCTGGAGCCAGGGCTGCAGGCGCGACAAGCGCGAGAAGAGCGAGGAGTGCGATGGTTCGGCTCAGCATGGCGGTGCAAACGGGTCTGCAGTCAGAATTGTTGCACGGGTCAGCCGGCCCGGGCGACGCCTCGACGACGAGGAGGAAGGAAGAGCTTCGCACACAGAGGCACAGAGGCACGGAGACGCTGAGACGCTCCGGTCTCGTTCCGCAGGTGGATGTGTCATCCTCCGTGTCTCTGTGTGCGAAGCTCTTCCGATTGACACGCCGCGGACCCGTTCGCTATACATGAACGTCCTTTGGAGTGCGACGCTCGACCACGCGTCGCCGCCTGTGGCGGGCATAGCTCAGCTGGTTAGAGCGCCTGACTGTGGATCAGGAGGTCACCGGTTCAAACCCGGTTGCCCGCCCCATCAATATTCGACACGACGATGAGGCTGCCTTACGGCGGCCTCTTTGACGTCCTGCTCCGTGATCTCTGTGCCTCCGTGCACTCTGTATGGCTACGCCTTTGCCGTTGGCATACAGAGTGCACGGAGACACAAAGTTCACAGAGCTACTTCCGCTTGTCGTGATCGCGCATGGCCTTGTGGATCGCCTTCCACTTGCGCTTCTGGACAAGCTGGGCGCTCGCGTCCCGACGGGTCTCCAGAAACGCCGCCTCTTTCTCGAGCGTCCGGAAGTGCGCGAATCGGTCCGCGTCCATCCGTCCGTCAGCGATCGCCTCGGCCACGGCGCATCCCGGCTCTCCGTCGTGCCGGCAGTCGGCGAACCGGCAATCTGCCGCAACCTCGGCAACGTCGTCGAACGCCGCGCGGATGCTCTCCTCGTCGGTCCACACCGAGAGCTCACGCATCCCCGGCGTGTCGATGAGCATCGCCCCGCCGGGAAGCATCACGAGCTCCCGCCGCGTCGTCGTGTGCATTCCGCGCTGGTCGTGCTCGCGCACGGCGCCCGTGCGCAGGACCTCGCCCCCGAGCAGCCGATTGGCGATCGTGGACTTTCCGACGCCCGACGATCCGATGAGCGCAACCGTCTCGCCCGCGGACAGCCAGGGAGACAGGACCGACTCCGGATCGTCGTTCCGCGCGCTCATTGCGACCGTCTGCGCACCGCCCGAGCGCGACCGCACCGAGGCAATCACTTCGTCCAGACGGTCGCAGACGTCCGCCTTGTTGAGCACCACCACCGGACGGGCTCCGCTTGCGTGCGCAACCGCCACGTAACGCTCGATGCGCCGAAGGTTGAAGTCGCCGTCGAGTCCGGTCACCAGAAACACCGTGTCGACGTTCGCGGCGACGACCTGCGGCTCGGCGCGGGCGCCGGCCGCCTTTCTGACGAACGCCGTCTGCCGCGGCAGCACCTCGACTATCGACCAGGTATCGCCCGCGGGCCGAACCGCCACCCAGTCGCCGATCGATGGCAACTCGGTCCGGTCCGCCGCCTCGCGACGCAGCCCCGCGCCAACCGTCGCGGAAATCTCTCCAATTGACGTCACCAGCCGGCTGACGCCGCGATCCTGCGCGACGACACGGCCCGGAATGCTCTCTTCCATCGCGTGCTCCGCCATAGCGGATTGAAAACACGCTCGCCATCCATAGTTGTCCAACTCCACGTCAGTCATCTCCTGTCGAAGGGACCGGCGGTCCCGAGACACACGTCTCCCGCTCTTGCAGCGGAACGGAGTGCGACGGAGTCAGACAATCATAGGCTCGGCCGAAAACTAGCAGACGCGACCTCGACGGCGCAAACCGGCATTCACGGGCGCGGCAGCAGATCCTTCTGCAGGGCATCGAGCACCGCTGCAGCGACTCTCAGTCCGGTCTCGGTCGGCGAGAGGCCGCGCGCCCCGCGATTCACCCCGCCGAGTGACGGGCCGCCCCTGGAATTCGAGTCGTACGACGAGAAGTAGAGTCGCCCCTGGGTGCGGACCTTCGCCGTTCCCGGCTCGTAGAGAACGTAGGTTGCCACGAGTATCGGATCGTACGTTCGCGGCGCACCCATCGGCTCGTCGTCGACGCCGTCGATCGTGAACTGGAACCACAGCACGTAGCTCGACGTGCCGCCCTTCGCAAGGTCGATGGCCTGCTTGCGCGACAGGTCCTCGCTCGGCATTGGCCGGACGATGCTGGATTCGCCAAGCTCGCGCGCGCACGCCCGAACCACCGCATCGCAAACGTCGTGGCGGATGCTGAAGTTGGCCAGGTACTTGGCCGTCGACACCGGGATCTTCTCGCCTTCCTCCACAGGAGGAGGAGCCGGCGCGCTGTCGGTCGACGGCGGCTGCCCGGCGGGCTGTGCTGGTTCCGAAGGAGCCGGTGCCGGACGCCGCGTGGGAATTCGCCGCCCCGATTGCGCAGAGCAGGGGACGACCGCGGCCAGGAGGGCGATCGTGACCGCGAGTGTGAGGCGCCTGATCACGGTGCGATTCTACCCCACGCCGCCGCGGCGCACGCTGATGCGGACGAGCGGTGACGTGATGACCTGACTGAATCCAGACGCATCCGTTGGCACGGTCAGGAAGAACGCGGCGCGTGCGCCGAGCCTTACGCCGGCCTCCCAGATATCACGCGTCGGCAGCAGCGAGCCGGAGAACACGGCGTCGCGCGGCTGCGGGACGTTGCCACCCGTGAGGGCGCCCCGGCGATTCGAACGGTCCACGACAGTGAAGGTATAGACGCTGCGACCGGTCTCCATGACGAGCATGTCGTTCTGGAGCAGCTCGGTAAAGAGGATCTCCTGCACGGAGTCGCTCGACATGATCCCTCGCTCGTGGTGATACGCCCTGGTAGATGGTCGGGAACCCGCATTCTAAACCGACTCTCCTTGAAAGGGAACAAGTGGAATGGGGCAGT
>CAZQBW010000224.1:0-8979 GCA_964591515.1 uncultured Clostridia bacterium | reverse complement strand
AGATCCATGTGATCCGTGGCCCGTCTTCATTTCTCAAACCGAATCCGAAACCGGGTACACGACATCAGCCCGAAGCGCTTCCGCGGCAAACCTGATAGCGCCGAGAACGTCCTGCCTTGTGAGCCGAGGATGCTGTCCTGTGGAACCGACAATCGGATGTTCCAAGGTCGAAATCGGCGCGTCTTTGCGAGACCTTGGCGTCTTTGCGAGAACCCGATGGGCGCCACGGTTTCTCGCAAAGGCGCGAAGTGAAGACGCAAAGGCGCAAAGGCTGCCACTTGCTGTTGTGTCATGGTTTCCGGGTCATTTGGCGGCGACGAAGTCGTCGACTGCCCGAGTGCCGACTTGCAACGAGAGCGAAGGCGGCAGCTGTCAAGGATTCCTTGACAGCTCAATGGGCGCCCGCAACCGCCTCGGCAGAGTCGGGCGAGACGTGTGGAGTTCGAAGAATTAGAGGTCGTGTGGGCGCAGACCGGTCCGTTTTGCGATTCGGGCCAGCATCCGCGGCCCGATCTCGTCAGAATCGTGGAACGCAAACACCACGTCCTCATGGCCCTCCCGTTCGAGAACCTTGTGCGAACCCGCTTCGCGCTTAATGCTCCAGCCGATCCGGAACAGTGCCGCGAGGACCCGCTTCGCCTTCGTTGCCGGCCAGGGACTCACGCCGCGACGAACGTGAAGCTGGCGTGCGGAATCGTCTCACCGTGCTCGAGGCGGTCCGCCAGCACGCGTAGCGCAAGCGCCTGGACTCGGGCGATCGCTTCGGTCCGTTCCTCGCCGTATGCAAGCGTGCCCGGGAGCTCAGCAACCTCGGCGATCCAGCGGCCGTCTGTTTCGAGCTCGGTTTCGATGGTCAGGTCCATGGGTATCCCTCGCGAGTCGATGTCACAGTCGAAGGATAGCGCAGTTCTCGAGTTGAAACTTATTGGAAAGAGAGCTTCGCACACAGAGTCGGAGGCGCACGGAACGAGCCGACTCGGCGAAGGCGATCCGTCGTTCGATTCTCCCTGAACGCGCCATCAGGATCGCAATTATCGGCGCCTATTCGTCCACAGGCTGGTCGTACCACTCCGCCGGAGCGTCAAGGACTGCCAGCTTGCGTCCAGAGGCGAGCCAGTAGCGGCGAGCGAATGGCTCAGGAACATCCGCAAGCGTGATCCAAACGCAGCCGAGCGATTCGCGGAATTCCGGGCTCTCGACTGCGAAAGCCTCGATCCTGTCGACGAACGCTGCTGGAAGGCCACGAATGAGATCCTCGAGGTCTCCAGATCCGAGATTGCACCTCGCTTGCTCCGTCGTCGCTAGACGCGAGATGGCCTGGATGACCTCCCACGCACGGTCGGGTGCGTGCGTCGTCATGTATTCCAGCTCGCACCAGGCCCAAAACGACTCTGTGCTCGCGAACCAACGATCGAGGAGTGCGTCGAAGTCTGATCCGAGCGACGTACGCTTGCCTGGGGGCAGCGGGGTGTTCAATGACGTGGTCGTGCCAGCAGACGCCAGAAGTCGTTCCCAGATCTTCACCTCGACCGCGTACGGATCGTCTGCATCAGGTGCCTGCCTTCGGTTTACCCAGATCACGCGACGGAGCGCGATCGATTCGGCGGCAGCGGCTTCGATCGCATCAATTGCCTCGGGGCCGTGGAATCGCAGCAGAAGGTCGAGCGGACTCCAGACGTCTTCACTGTCGAATCCGTGCAGCGGTCCGCGTTCGATGATCTCGAGCGCGAGCCTCGTGCCGATGTCTCCGTCGCCGCGGATCAGCTCTTCAACACGGTGCCCCTCGGTGGAGTGTTCGTCGTGGGCGAGCCATACGGACGCAAGTTCATCGGCATTTCGATAGCGAGGTTCGTCGCGCCCGGGCGTCAGGATCTCGGGGCCGACCAGCGAATCGAGGAGCGGCGAGGCGGCGAGAAGCCGCATCACCTGATCAATGCGTTCCTCCCGATGGCCGCACAGGAAGAGGTCGCACTGATGGCTGACGGTGTCCATCCATTCGACATCGGTGCCGAGCTGACTCACGAGAAGTTCGAGCACGGCGTACGCATCGTCCGGACGTTCTCGCATCCAGCGCTGGAGGCGCCAGAGCGCAGGCTCGTCACCATCAACGTCGTTGTGAGGAGCCAGCCACGCAGAAACAAGTTCTCTTGGTGAAGGCTCTCTCATCGAGGTTCATTGTCCTTTCCAGCGGGATCAACAAGCAACGAGCACGAGAGATTCGGAACGAAAAAACGAGAGTATCGGCTCGCCGATGCCAGTTCCCGTTGAAGAAGTGCGCGACTTTCCCGGCCGCATAGTTCGACCCGCCGCGCCGACCATGCGCCTGGTTCGCCTGCTTCGTCGACGATTCACTCGGAGCGCCCCGGACCGGACGCGTGCGTGATCGACCCTGACGGCCGACCTCGCAAGCACATCATCGAGCCCCCAATGTCGCTGCATCCGGTATGCTTCTCCGTTCCACCGGGACAGATCCATCCGCGAGTATCGAAAGAGAGGCATTCGATTGCACAGCAATGGCAGCAAAACCATCGCCCGGGGCCTGCGGTCTGGTCTCGTCGTGGCCTTCGCGACGTTTTTGACATTCACCGTCCCCGGTCATGAAAGCGCCTCTGCGCAGGGAGTCAGTGGTCAGCTTCCCTCGATCGAGTACTCGAGCTTTCTCGCGAGCTCCGACTTCGACGAGTCTCTGGGCGTCGCCTTCACTCCGGACGGAAAGATAGTCGTCGTTGGCTGGACTTCGGGAACGGACTTTCCCATCAGGAATGCTTACAGGCCGTCAAACAACTTCTTTACGGCCGATGGGTTCATCGCAAAGATTGATCCCACGCAGTCAGGCGACGCTTCACTTCTGTTCTCGACCTATGTCGGTGGCGACGACGGGAGCGATTACACCCACGATGTGGACGTTGATTCGAGCGGATTCATCTATGTCCTGGGAGACACAAGGTCATCCGGCCTCCAGGCCGACTCTGTGATTTTTGGTACTGCAGGCGGGAGTGACATCGACATCTTCGTCATGAAGCTCACGCCCGATGGCCAGCCCGTGCATACGACGATCATCGGCGGCAGCGGTGTGGACGCCGGATTTGACATCGAGGTTGACGCTGACGGGGCAATGTATGTCGCCGGGGAAACGACCTCACCGGACTTTCCTCTTCGGAACCCAGACGACGACGTCCCGACGGGCGACTACTCCGACGAGGGCTTTCTTTTCAAGTTGGCGCCGAACGGACAGTCGCTCGAATATTCGACGTACATTGGAGGCTCGCACCTGGATCGTGCGACGCGCGTTGCACTTGGTTCCGACGGCTCCGCGTATGTGCTCGCACGAACGAGCTCGCTGGACTTCCCGGTCACACGGTCATACTTCCCCATCGTTGTTTCATATCCGAGCTTCGCCGCGCTCAAATTCGGTTCGACCGGCCAGCTCGTATGGTCCGATCTTCTCGGCTCTGGAGAAGCAGATGGACTCGCGGTCGATGGTGAAGGTCAGGTCGTCGTCGCAGGCACAACTGGCGGAGGCAACTTTCCATTCGTGAACTCAATACGAACCGTCGTGGAGGGTACTTACGACGGTTTCGTCATGAGGATCGACGCTTCAAGTTCAGAAGTTCTTATCTCAACGCTCATCGGAAGTCCTGGAGTGGACGACGTCCACGACATGGCCGTAGCTCCCAGTGGAGAAGTCGTTGTCATCGGCACGACGGGTTCGTCGGCCTATCCGACAGTGAACGGGCTCGTACCATTTCACGAGGACTTTCCCGGTACGGGCAGGGGTGCTGAAGGTTTCGTGACTGTCCTCGGATCCGATACTCGGACGCTGCTGTTCTCGACGTACCTTGGTGGCACCGGGGAGGAAGTCCTTCGTCGAGTTGCGATCAATGCCGCACTCGACGTCTTCGTTGGTGGCACGACGAAAGCGCAGGACTTCCCAACGGTCGACGCCTTTGATGAGAAACCGCCGAACGCGTTGTCGCACGCCTTTGTAACGTTGTTCTCGACGAAACTGTCAGTCGCGCCACCGTCGATCCTTCGATTCGTCGAGCTCGAGCAGCCGGGGAAGAAGTACCGGATTCGCGTCGAGGGAACGAACTTCCAGCCGGGCCTGTCCGTCTACATCGGTTCGGACACGACGCCCTGGCGAAAGGCGAAGCTGACCGCCAGGGGCATCACGCTCGGCTCGGGTCGCGCCCTGAAGGACCGCTTTCCACCTGGCATCAGTGTGAGCGTCCGCGTGGTCAACCCGGATGGCGGAAGCGCGTCGCTCGGGTTTACCAGGTAGCAGAGGGCCAGACGAGCGAAGAGAGCTTCACTCTGCGTCCGTCGGCACGAAGATGCTCGGCGTTGCTTCTGCAGAACCGTTCCACGGGCGGAAATCGGTCGGACAAGAGGGAGAAGGGCCACGGATCACACGGATCTGACGGATGAAGACGGATCTGAAAAGAGACTCAGATCCGTCTCTATCCGTCAGATCCGTGGCCCTTCTTATCTCCGTTCTTTTCCATCCAATCCGGATTTGGTTCACAATGCCCGCACTTCGCTCCCCTGGAGATTCACGGATGAAACGTCTCTGCGCGGCAACGCTGCTGCTCGTGGCCTTTCCTTCCCTCGTCGCGGCACAGCAGCCGCGGCTCAAGGGCTTCACACCGAAGCGATCCGAGTGGCAGCGCGAGTACGAGCGGAAGCTCCTGCCGCTCCCGCAGCCGGCCGAGTGCGACGCCCTCCTGCGCGAGCTCACCCGCACGCCTCACGTCGCAGGCACTCCCGGGAACGCCCGAGTCCACCAGTTCAT
This sequence comes from uncultured Clostridia bacterium, assembly GCA_964591515.1. Taxonomy (GTDB): domain Bacteria; phylum Acidobacteriota; class Blastocatellia; order UBA7656; family JADIYM01; genus JADIYM01. Next base: position 4,187 of record CAZQBW010000224.1, on the reverse strand, counting down.
CGCCGACGAGTTCCGCAAGGCCGGGCTCGATGTCGAGACTCCGACTTACGACGTCCTGCTCTCGTACCCGAAGCGCGGCACGCTCGAGATCGTCGGTGACCCGAGCGTCGCCCTCGCTCGCCGCGAGGAACCGATCCCGTCCGACACCGATTCGGCCTCGCCCGAAGTTGCCGGACCGTGGATCGCATACGGCTCGTCCTGCGACCTGACGGCCGAAGTCGTCTACGTCAATCGCGGCGCCGCCTCAGACTACGACGAGCTCGCACGACGCGGCATCGACGTGCGCGGCAAGATCGCGCTCGCCCGTTACTTCGGCGGCTACCGCGGCGGCAAGTCGCTCGAGGCGGAGAAACGCGGCGTCGCGGCACTACTCGTTTTCTCTGACCCGATCGACGACGGCTGGTTCCAGGGCGGCGTCTACCCCGACGGCCCGTGGGGACCGACCTCGCACTTCCAGCGCGGAGCGAACGTCTACGACTTCAACATTCCGGGCGATCCGCTCACACCCGGGTGGGCGTCGGTCGCCGGCGCGAAACGAATCCCCGAGTCGGAGGCCACGACGCTGCCCAAGATGCCGATGATGCCGCTCTCGGCGCGCGACGCGGCCGAGATCCTGTCGCGACTCGGCGGCAACCCCGTCGCCGAAGGCTGGCAGGGAGTCGCGATCGCCGACACGTATCGGACTGGTCCCGGTCCCGTACGCCTGCACCTCGTAATCGAGAACACGCGCGAGGTGCGCCCGATCACGAACGTGATCGGCACACTGCGCGGCTCGGAGCTGCCCGACGAAATCGTCCTGCTCTCGAACCACAACGACGCGTGGGAGTACGGCGCCGTCGACCCGTCGTCCGGCACCGCGACGATGATCTCGCTCGCCCGCGCGTTCGGACAGCTCGTGAAGGATGGCTGGCGGCCACGCCGCACGATCGTTTTCGGCTCGTGGGACGCCGAGGAGTACACGCTCACGGGCTCGACCGAGTGGGGCGAGGAGCACGAAACGAACCTTCGCAAGAATGCGATCGCCTGCATCAACGTCGACGCGTCGACGTCCGGGCCGATTTTCACGGCGTCGGCGTCTCCGCTCATGTTCGAGATCGTCCGCGCGGTCGCCGCCGACGTGCCCGATCCGGGCGCGCCGGGCAAGAGCGTCGGCCAGGTGTGGCGCGAACGATCGGGCAAGGCGAACATCCGCGGTTACGGCGCGGCGTCGGCCGAAGCGAGCGACCAGCCGATCTCGATCCTTGGCAGCGGGTCTGACTACACGGTCTTCTTCAACAAGCTTGGCGTGCCTTCGGTGGATCTCGTGTTCGACGGTCCGTACGGCGTCTACCACTCGGTCTACGACAGCTACCACTGGATGGCGACGCAGGGCGATCCCGGGTTCAAGTACCACGCCGCGATGGCCTGCTACGCCGGCGTGATGGCGCTTCGCCTCGCAAACGCCGACGCGTTGTCACTCGACGGAAGCGCGTATGGAAAGGAGATCGCCGGTTACGTCGACGACGTCGCGCCGTTGCCGGCGGCGGCGAGCGTCGCGAAGGAACTCGCCGAGCTGAAAGCCTCCGCGCTGGCCTGGTCGGCGGCGGCGGCCAAGCGGCAGCAGGCGATCGAGTCGCGCGTCGCAAGCGGCAAGTTCACCGCGGACGACGCGAAGGCCGCCAATGCGTGGTTCATGTCGCTCGAGCGCGCGCTGCTCGCCGAGGAAGGGCTTCCCGACCGCTTCTGGTTCCGCCATCTCGTCTACGCGCCGCTGCCGTCCTACGCGGCCGAGACGCTTCCCGGCATCCGCGAAGCCGTCCTCGCCAGCCGCGATCCACGTCCTCAGATCGCCCTGCTCACCGGAAAGCTGCGCACCGCGACGGCCGCGGCCAACGCGAAGTAGGCGGACAGAACCGCCATGCCGGTATTCCATCGACATCTGAAGCACTCGTATCCGCGCGTCGTGCGCGGCGAAGGCTGCTGGCTGTTCGACGACCAGGACAATGCCTACCTCGACGGATCGGGCGGAGCACTCGTCGCCAATCTGGGCCACGGCCTGCACGAGATCGCCCACGCGATCGGGCGTCAGGCTGAGACGGTCGCGTACGCATCGGGCGCGATCTTCTCGAACGAGCCCGTCGCGGAGCTCGCCGCCGAGCTCGACGAAGTACTCCCCGAGCCGCTCGCCTACTCCTACTTCCTCTGCAGCGGGTCCGAAGCCATCGAGGCGAGCGTGAAGCTCGCGCGCCAGTACTGGCGCGAGCGCGGCCGCGGCGACAAGTGGAAGGTCGTGAGCCGCGTGCCGTCCTACCACGGCAACACGCTGACGGCGCTCTCGCTCTCGGGCCGCGAGCACTACCGCGCGATCTACGGGCCGCTGCTGACGGACTTCCCCCGCGTGCCCGCGCCCGACCGCTACCGCCGGCCGCACGGCGACACGTGGGACGGCACCGGCGTCATCCGCGAGATCGAGAGGCAGGGACCTGAAACGGTCGCCGCGTTTCTCGCCGAACCGGTCATCGGATCGTCGCTCGGCGCGATGGCGCCCGAGCCGGAGTACTACCAGCGGATCGCGGAGGCGTGCCGCGAGCTCGGCGTGCTCTTCATCGCCGACGAAGTCATGGCCGGAATCGGCCGCACCGGCCGGTGGTTCTCGTTCGAGCACTTCGGCGTCGTCCCCGACGTCGTCGTCTGCGGGAAGGGCCTGAGCGGCGGCTACGCGCCGCTGTCGGCCGTCATCGCAAGCCGCGAGATCGTCGAGACGATTCGCGACGGGTCGGGCGCGTTCGTGCACGCACAGACGTATTCGCACATGCCGCTGACGGCGGCGGCCGGCGTCGCGACGCTCAGGTACATCAAGGCAAACGGGCTCGTCGAACACGTCGCTTCGATGGAGGAGTTGTTCTTCGGGAAGCTCGACGCGCTGCGGGCGCACCGGGCAGTCGGCGACGTCCGAGGACGCGGGTTTCTCGCCGGCGTCGAGCTCGTCGCGGATCGCGAGTCGAAGAGGCCGTATCCGCGATCGGAGAAGGTCGCCGAGCGAGTGGCCGCCGCGGCTCTCGCCAACGGGCTCGTCGTCTGGTCGAATGCGGGGCACCTGGAGGATGGCGACGGCGACATCCTCATGATCGGCCCTTCGTTCACCATCTCCACCGACGAGATCGACGAGATCGTCGCCCGCCTCAAACGGGCGCTGGAGCAGACGCTTGGACGCTAAGCTCATGACGATGGCCGACGCGATCGGCCGGTTTGTCGGCGACGGCGACACGATCGTCATCGAGGGCTTCACGCACCTGATTTCGTTCGCGGCCGGGCACGAGATCATCCGCCAGAAACGGCGCGACCTGGTTGCGTGCCGGCTGACGCCGGACCTCGTCTACGACCAGATGATCGGCGCGGGGTGCGTGCGAAGGCTCGTGTTCAGCTGGGCGGGCAATCCGGGAGCGGGGCCGCTCTACGCCCTGCGCCGCGCGATCGAGGACGGCGTTCCGCACCCGATCGAGATCGAGGAGTACTCGCACTACGGAATGGTCGCGCGTCTGACGGCCGGTGCGTCGCGGCTTCCGTTCTTCCCGATGCGCGACTACGGCGGCAGCGACCTGCCGATGGTCAACCCGAGGATCCAGCAGGTGGAGTGTCCATTCACGGGCGAGTGGCTCGCCGCGGTGCCGGCGCTCAATCCCGACACCGCGATCGTGCACGTACAGCGCGCCGACCGAAACGGGAACGCGCAGATCTGGGGGCTGATGGGTGTGCAGAAGGAAGCGGCGTTTGCGTCGAAGCACGTGATCGTCGTCGCGGAGGAGATCGTCGACGAGGCGGTGATCCGCGCCGATCCGAACCGCACGCTCATTCCGGGGTTCATCGTGAGTGCGGTTGTGCACGAGCCGTTCGGCTGCCACCCGAGTTACGCGCAGGGCTTCTACGATCGCGACAACGACTTCTACGTCGCGTGGCGCGAGATCTCGAAGGACCGCGCGAAGTTCGAGGACTATCTCGACGAGTGGGTCTACGGCGTCGCGAACCGCGCAGAGTATGCGGAGAAGCTGCTCGACCGCTGGCGCAGCCTGCGCGCGTCCGAACGCTGGTGCGAGCCGGTGAACTATGGGTACTAGGCCGCGATGAACTACTCGACCAACGAGATCATGGTCACGGCGTCGTCGCGGCTGCTCGCGCGGGGCAAACTGGCGGGCTTCTGGTTGTTCATC
>CAZQBW010000223.1:0-8995 GCA_964591515.1 uncultured Clostridia bacterium | reverse complement strand
CAGAGGCACAGAGATTACAGGCTTCTTTGTGGTCTCCGTGCCTCTGTGCGCTCTGTACGGCTACGCCATCCTCTCCCGCAGACGCACCTCAGACCGTGATGGCTTCCTCGTATTCACCGAAGACCGCGCGCAGGCGATCCGAGATCTCGCCGACCGACGCATAGGCCTCGACTGCCGTCAGAATCCGGGGCATCAGGTTGTCTGAACCCCGTGCAGCCGATTCGACCTCGGCAAGCGCCCGCTCGCACGCGACGGCATCTCTCGACGCCCGCACCTCGCGAAGCCGTTCGACCTGCGCCGCCTCGATCGCCGGGTCGATCGTCTGCGCGTGTCGGGGCGGCTCGTGTTCGACCGTGAACCGGTTGACGCCAACGACGATCGCATCCGCTTTCTCGACGGCGAGTTGCGCGGCATAGGCAGCGTCCTGAATCTCGCGCTGTATGAATCCGCTCTCGATCGCCGCCAGGGTGCCCCCCATTTCGTCGATCTTGCGGATGTACTCGGCCGCGCCCTCCTCGATCTGCTCCGTCAGCGATTCGACTGCATAGGAGCCGGCAAGCGGATCGGCGGTGTCAGCAACCCCAGATTCGTGGGCGATCACCTGCTGCGTCCTGAGCGCCAGAAGCACCGACGCCTCCGTCGGCAATCCGATCGCCTCGTCGCGCGAATTGGTATGCAAGGATTGAGTCCCGCCCAGAACCGCGGCGAGGGCCTGCAGCGTGACGCGCACGACGTTCACATCCGGCTGCTGCGCCGTCAGAGTCGAGCCGGCCGTCTGGGTGTGGAATCTCAGCATCTGCGACTTCGGATTCGTCGAGCCGAACCTGTCCTTCATTATTCGGGCCCAGAGTCGGCGGGCAGCGCGGTACTTAGCCACTTCTTCAAGGAAGTTGTTGTGCGCATTGAAGAAGAACGAGAGCTGCGGCCCGAAGCTGTCGACGTCGAGGCCCTTGTCAACGGCCGCCTGGACGTATGCAACGGCATCGGCGAGCGTGAACGCCACTTCCTGGACTGCCGTCGAGCCGGCTTCCCGGATGTGATAGCCCGAGATCGAGATCGTGTTCCACTTCGGCACTTCGCGCGCGCAGTAGTCGAAAATGTCGGTTACGATCCGCAGGCTGGGCCTCGGTGGATAGATGTAGGTTCCGCGAGCGATGTACTCCTTCAGAATGTCATTCTGAACCGTTCCTGAGAGCAGATTCGACGCGACGCCCTGCTTGCGGCCAACCGCGATGTACATCGAGAGCAGGATCGCTGCAGTCGCGTTGATGGTCATGGACGTGGAAACGCGGTCGAGCGGAATCGAGTCGAAAAGCGTCTCCATGTCCGCCAGCGTATCAATCGCGACGCCGACCTTGCCGACCTCGCCCGCCGACAGCGCGCTGTCCGAATCCAGCCCGATCTGCGTCGGCAGGTCAAAGGCGACCGAGAGTCCCGTTGTTCCCTGCTCGAGCAGGTAGCGGTACCGGCGATTCGACTCGGCAGCCGTTGCGAATCCAGCGTACTGCCGCATGGTCCACAAGCGGCCACGGTACATCGTCGGCTGGACGCCGCGGGTGTACGGAAACGTTCCCGGATCACCGAGATCGCGATCGTATGACGTCCCTTCGGCGTCTTCGGGCCGAAAGGCCCTCTTCATCTCGATGCCGCTCGACGTCTCGAAGCGCTCGCGTCGCTCTTTGCTGCCGGATTTGGTGCTCATCAGCGTGGGCGTCTCCACTCTGGGAATCGGAATCGGAAGTATGGCCAATCGTGGCGCCGGACGCCACGACGTACAGGTCAGTATTGACGGAACGTGAGGTTGTAGCGTCCGGGGACGCCGAGAGCGGCCGGACCCGTGGCGGGCGCGAGCCGGGCAATGCCGTGGTGGTTCAGCCTCGAGGCACCGCCGAAGACGAACGCATCGCCCGACTCGAGCCAGATTCGTTCGACGGGGTCTCGGCGTCGCGGTCCTCCGAACTCGAACAGGGCCGAATCACCGATCGAGAGCGACACTATCGGGACGCCGGACTCGATCGTCTCGGGGCGCTCGTCCTTGTCCTGATGCAGCCCAAGCCGCCCCTCGGCGCCATACCAGTTGACGAGAAGCACATCTGGCTCGATCGAGTACCCGGCTGCGGCTGCGGCCGAGCGGGCAAGTTCGACAAGCAACTCGGGGATCGGAGGCGCCGCGAGCCCGTCGACGTCGGTTCGCAAGGATTCGTATCGATAGCGCTTGGCGTCCCAGTGCCGGCCACAGCAGAGCATCCTGAGGCGCATTCGAGCGCCATTTCGGAGGACTGGCGTGTAGAAGCCTGCCTCGCTGTCGGCAAGTCTCCGGATCTCGCCGAGCACGCTCAGCTGTGTCGCCAGCGGGATCCAGGACGGCAGATGGACAGCTCCGGCCGATACGTCAACACGCGGCTGCGCGAACAGGTTCACGAGGCGAGTGTAGCACCGGATCGCCGGCCTGCCGTTCCTTGACGCTCCCGGGGGCGTCGACTAGACTCCGCCTCTTTTCCGGCCGAATGGCCGGTATTTCCGCTCCGAGGAGTCGGCATGAAGATTCACGAGTATCAGGCGAAGGCGCTCCTGTCGAAATTCGGCGTCAAGATCCCCCGCGGCATCGTTGCGACGTCGGTTGAAGAGGCCGTCGCCGCGGGCAAGTCGCTCGGAATGCCAGTCGTCGTCAAGGCGCAGATTCACGCTGGTGGCCGTGGCAAGGGCGGTGGCGTGAAACTGGCCCGCACCGAAGCCGACCTCGAGACGATTGCCGGACAGATCCTGGGAATGCAGCTCGTGACGCATCAGACCGGCCCGGAAGGTCGCACCGTGAAGACACTCTTCATCGAGGAGGGGCTCGCAATCAAGCAGGAGTTCTACCTCGGCATCGTCCTCGATCGGGCGACGTCGAAGCTCGTTTTCATGGCCTCCCGTGAGGGCGGAATGGACATCGAGGAAGTCGCCGCGACCCATCCCGAGAAGATCCTGAAGGAGACGATTGACCCGACCGTCGGGATGCAGCCGTTCCAGGCGCGCAAGCTCGCCTTCGGACTCGGCCTGGCACCTGAGCTCGTCGGCAAGGCGACGAAGTTCATGCTTTCGCTCGCCAGGGCCTTCGACGAGTCGGACGCGAACCTTCTGGAGATCAATCCGTTCCTTCTGACCGAAGATGGCGAGCTCTACGCCCTCGACGCAAAACTGGGCTTCGACGACAACGCGATGTTCCGGCACAAGGACTACGCCGAACTGCGCGATCTGAACGAAGAGGAGCCGCTCGAGATCGAGGCTTCGAAGCACGACCTGAACTACATCAAGCTCGACGGAACGATCGGGTGCATGGTGAACGGTGCCGGGCTCGCGATGGCCACGATGGACATCATCAAGCTCGCTGGCGCCGAGCCGGCGAACTTCCTTGACGTCGGCGGTGGTGCGAGTCAGGAGCGCGTCGAGAGCGCGTTCAAGATCATTCTCGCGGACCCGCACGTGAAGGCAGTGCTCATCAACATCTTCGGAGGAATTGTGCGCTGCGACATGGTGGCGTCCGGCGTCGTCGAAGCTGCCCGCAAGGTCGGCGTCACGATTCCGATCGTCGTGCGGCTCGAAGGGACGAATGTCGAGAAGGGTCGCGAAGTCCTCGCGACGTCGGGCCTCGACATCATCACCGCGGGCAGCATGAAGGACGCAGCCGAGAAGGTCGTCGCGGCGTCGGCCCGGTAGTCTGCACGCTCCCCGTCCGGCGCGGTATCAGGAATCGGCAAGTCTCCCTCAGTGCTCAGGAGGCGTTTGCTATACTTCGAAGTCGGTTGCGCTTCGCCTGAATACTGTCGTCCGAGGAGCCCTGGTCATGTTCTTTCGCCTCACTACCGGCATTCGCGCCGCATCCTGCCTGATAGCCGTCGTGGCCCTTGCTGTTTCGACCCTCACGTGGTCCCCGGCGCGCGCGACTGCCGGATCGTTGACACGCGGCGATGCCGAACGCACGGTCCTCTACTCCAGGCACGTTGAAGGGGCGCGGGCGCCGGTCGTTACGTACGGGCGACTCGGCAGCATTGCCACACACGATGAAGATGCCAGGCTCGCGGCCGGAACCGAGGCGCCATCGGTGCGAGCGTCCGACGTCGTCGCCTTCCTCGAGCGTAATCCGGAACTTGCCGGATCGGCCGACCTGCCGCGCGAACTGACGTTGCGTCGATCCGTCACGACCCGCCTTGGGAAGCACCTGACCTTCGACCAGACCGCCGGCAGCAGGCCAGTCTTTGGTGCGAGCGCATCTGTGCACGTCAACGCCTCGGGCGAGGTGTATGGAGTCTCGAGTTCGCTGGCTCCTTCAATCGATCCGTCACTGGCAATGGAAGAGCCGGCGGTTGACGCCGACTCCGCGTTCGTGACCGCAATGGCAGCGGCGGGAGTGACTGCCGAGCGTCTGCGCAGCCAGGACGTCGTTCCTTCCACCCTTGGTGTGGCGACTGTCGACGGCGGGCGTCTTGCCTGGCGCGTCGTGATACCTGCCGAGAATCCGTACGGTGAATGGGAGGTTCTCATCGATGCGCAGACGGGACAGGCGCTCGCCGAACCGGCGCCGCTTTTCGCAACCGCCGGACAGGCGCGAGTTTTCGTGCCGAATGCGGTTGTCGCCACGAACAACGTGAATTTGACGGACAGCGGAAACTCAGGGACCGCGGTTCCCGAATCGGGCTACACACTGGTCGATCTGCAGGGCCTCGATTCGAGCGGCTTCCTCACGGGTCCATACGTTTCGACCGATCGAACGGACGGTCGCGTGAACTCGCCGACCGGCGACTTCACGGCGCTGCGCCGGGACGATCCGGGGTTCAACGAAGTCGAGGTCTACTGGGCGATCGATTACGCGCAGCGTTACATCCAGAACACGCTTGGAATCACGAACGCCGCGAACTACATGATCCGCGTCGATTGCCACGCGTTCTCGGACGACAACTCGAACTACACTCGGTTGGGCACGAACACGGGCGTGCTGAACTTCGGCGACGGTGGCGTCGATGACGCCCAGGATGCCGAAATCATCTGGCACGAGTACGGTCACGCGATCCTCGACAATTCCGGCCAGATCAGCTTCGGCGGCGAATCCGGTGCAATTCACGAGGGCTGGGGCGACTACGTCGCGGCGACGCTCTCCACCAGCGTGCCCGGCGACTCACGCTTCTATCCGACTGTCGGTGAGTGGGATGCGGTCTCGTACAACCCCGGAAATCCCCCGTTCCTGCGACGAGTCGACACGAACAAGCAGTACCCTCGCGACCTCGTCCGGCAGGTCCATACGGACGGCGAGATCTACTCGTCGTGCCTCTGGGGGCTCCATCAGGCAATCGGTCGCGACGCCGCCAACGAGATCGTCTTCAACGCGAACTTCCTGCTTCCATCGGCGCCGACCTTTCCTGACGCAGCAGCAGCGATACTCGAGGCCGACCGGCAGTTGAACGGAGGAGCCAACGGCGCCGCGATCGCCGCGGCCTTTGGCGCCCACGGGATCACTCTCGCCGGCGTCCCGCCGTCGGTGTCCTTCGTGAAGCTAAAGAAGGGCAAGCTCACGGTCGACGGCGCCAACTTCACTACGGGCTCGGCCGTGATCGAGATCGATGGAGTGGCGCTCGGCTCGACCAAGTATCCCGCGGCGTTTCGGCAGAATGGCCTTTCGACGCGAATGACGAGCAAGGACAGTCGAGTCGCAGGACTCACGCCTGGAATCACCGTCGCAATCACGGTGCTCAATCCATCAACCGGACTCCGGTCGACACCGTACTCCTTCATTCCATGACAGACCCGGGGTGGGCGCCGGACGGTCCCGGCGCTCACGGAGCCTCTGACAAGTGATCGTACGCCTGATCGACCGCTACCTCGTACGCGAGATCGTGCCGTACGTCGTCCTGACTCTCGTGTTGATGACGTCCGTCATCTTCCTGCATCAGGCGAACCGCTTCTCCGAGCTCTTCATCGTGTTCACGCGATCCGGGCTGCCGACGGGTCCCCTGCTCGGTTTGCTGGCGTCCATCGTGCCGACGATCTTCGTCTACACGATGCCCATCGCATTGTTGGTTGGCGTGCTCATGGGACTCGGCCGGATGTCGGCCGACAACGAGATCACGGCCATGCGGGCGAGCGGCATCAGCCGCCGGCACCTCACCTGGCCGCTCCTCGCGGTCGGGCTCATCGCAGCGGCAGTCATGATGTGGGTGACGTTCTCGCTCGCGCCGGCCGCGCAGCGCGTCCTCGGACAGCTCAAGGAGACGCGCGGGGATCTGCTCTACAAGGGTCTGGCGACACAGGTCAAGCCTCGTGTCTTCGAGGAATCGATTCCCGGAAAGGTCTTTTTCGTCTCGGATATCGATCGCCATACTAACGAGTGGCGCAACATCTTCATCGCCGACACGCCAGGCACAAACAACCCGAACGATGTCACCATTTACACGGCACGAGCGGGCAAGCTGTCGACCCCCGAGCCTGGGCAGGAGATCCCCGAGTTCCATCTGCTGAACGCCGAGGCTCATACGGTCTCGAACGTCGAGGAGCGCAAGAAGGTCGAGTACGACATCGTGTCGGCCGAGAAGCTCTCGATAGTCTTCACTTCGGCGGCGGATGCACAGGCAGTAGACGAGCGCCCCAAACCGCCGTCACTGGCGGAAATGGACTTCTCCACTCTTGCTGCCTACACCCCTCCGGCTGAGCAGGCAGACAGTTATCGCGCTGAGATCCACCGTAGAATCGCGACCCCGGTGACGTGCCTCATCTTCGCCGTGATCGGACTCGCGTTCGGCGTCCACAACGTCAGGGCTGGACGCTCTTTCGGTCTGATCGTCGGGCTCGTGCTTACGACGCTCTTCTATGTGCTGACGCTCGGCGGCGACCAGGCAGCTCGCAGCGGCGCCCTTCCGGCGTGGTTCGGTGTCTGGGGACCGAACATCCTGTTCGCGGTCGTCGGAATCTGGGCGACGGCGCTCCGGCGAATTCCGGCGTGGCTCCAGGTCGGAGCCCTGGTTCCGAGGATGACGTTCCGGCGCGCGTCCGGTGGAGAAACGCCGTCGAGCGGCGCTGGCGTGGTTGGCCGCTCGCTCGGATTCCGGCTCGGATTTCCGAGAATCATCGACAGGATGCTGCTCTCGGACCTTGGCCGTCACGTCGGTTTCGTGATCGTCGGACTTACGCTCATCTTCATAGTTTTCACCGTGTTCGAGCTCGTCCGCGAGATCGTCGAAAACAACGTAGCTATGTCGGTCGTCCTCGGGTACGTCGTGTACCTGACCCCGCAAATTGTCACTTACATGACACCGGTCGCTGTTCTCGTTGGAGTCATGGTCACCTTCGGGCTGATGGCGAGCGGAAGCCAGCTCGTCGCGCTGAAGGCGAGCGGTCAATCCATCTATCGAATGGCCGTGCCGGTGTTCGCCTTCGCGATCGTGCTCGGTGCCGGGATGTTCGCCCTCCAGAATTACGTGCTGCCGTCCTCGAACCGCCAGCAGGAGGACCTTCGCCAGCAGATCATGAGCGGTCAGGAACCGGCGCGAACCGTCTACCAGGTCGATCGGCAATGGGTGTTCGGGCAGGACAACCGGATCTTCTACTTCCGTCACTTCGACCCGGCGGCGAACCGGTTCGCGCAGATCAACGTGTTCGACCTCGATCCCGATACGTTCGAGATCAAGAGGCGGATCTGGGCGTCAGACGCCACGTGGGATCCCGCGACCGGTTCGTGGCTGCTCGAGTTCGGTTGGCTGCGGACCTTCGACGGAGCCGAGATCACTTCGGCCGAGGCCTTCCGTCAGCAGCGTCTCACGCTGGCTGAGACGCCGGACTACTTCAAGCGCCCGGTGAGCGATGCCGACAAGCTGAATCTGTCGGAAATCCGGCACGAGATTGCCGAGCTGTCGCGGAGCGGTTTCGATGTGCTCGACCTGAGAATCGACTTTCAGAGGAAGCTGGCGTTTCCGTTCACGTGTCTCGTAATGGCCTGCGTCGGGTTGCCGTTCGCGTTCACGGTAGGCAAGCGGGGTGCGTTGTACGGCGTCGCGCTTGGAGTTGTCATCGGGCTCGTGTTCTGGGGCGCGATCGGGTTCTTCGCGCAGATGGGTCGGTACGAGTTGCTGCCTCCAGTCCTGGCGGGCTGGGGGCCGAACGTCCTCTTCGGTGCCGGCGGGGCTTATCTGTTTCTGACCACGCGGACCTGAGGATTACCGTGGGCGTACAAAGTGCACAGAGTCACAGAGAGCACAGAGAGCCAATGAATCAGCTGACTCTGTGTTCTCTGCGACTCTGTGCTCTCTGTACGCCCACGGCAATCCCCCCAAAGTGGCGCACCTCGTACTAGCTCAGGCCGTCGACGGCCTTCTCGAGCATCTCTGGCGTCACCTCGCCGCTACCTGCAATCTCTCGCGCAAGTGAGTCGCAACGTTCCTGCTCGTCGTGACCGGCGTGGCCTCTCGTCCACTCCCACGTGACCCGGTGTCCATCCACCGCGCGGTCAAGTCGCTCCCAGAAGTCGTGGTTCTTCTTGCGCTTGAAATTCCCCTTCTGCGTCTCGACCACGTAAGTGCTGTCGGTAACGATCCGCGCCTTGCAGGGACTGCGGAGCGCCTCGAGGGCTATGCACGCAGCCACGATCTCGGCCTGATTGTTCGTTGCCTTGCCGAGGTACTCTCCGACCGCGCGAACGTGGCGAACGCCGTTCGAATCCACGAACGAGAGGATCGCGGCGGCTCCGCCCCGCGCGGCCGTGCCACCATTGCCGAGCGAACTGCCGTCGCACACGATCGTGATCTGTTTCATATGTCTGGAAGGGTCGGTACTATACCGGCCGTCATGAAGATCGTAAACGTACGCGACGCCGCCGTTATCGTATCGAGGCACGGGTCAGAGATCCGCCCGCTGATCGACAGGACGACGTCCTCGATCACCCGGTGCAGCCTTGCCGAGGAGCGACTGGAACCCGGCCAGGCCGTTACCCCGCACTTCCATCGCGAGACCGAGGAGATCTACTACATCC
>CAZQBW010000222.1:7568-9051 GCA_964591515.1 uncultured Clostridia bacterium | reverse complement strand
AAGGTCATCAACTCGGTTCCGGATGAGCACAGCGACTGGAAACCGGACGAGAAGGCGCGTTCGGCGTCCGAGCTTGCACAGCATCTCGTCAGTTCCGAGATCTGGTTTCTCGAGGGCATCGCGAACGGAGAGTTCGGCGATCCGTCGGATCGCGCCGAGCTCGCCGGCAAGTCGTCGGCGGATCTCGCAGCCTGGTATGGCGCCGAATACGCCAAGGGGCTCGAGCGCCTCAAGGGGCTCTCGGACGCCGACCTCGTGCGCGACGTTTCGTTCTTCGGGATGGAGACCCACGCTGCGGTCTACTACCTGACATACCTGATGCTTCACACGGCTCACCACCGTGGCCAGCTCGCCGCCTACCTTCGTCCCATGGGCTCGAAGGTCCCGTCGATTTACGGTGGCAGCGCCGACGAGCCGTTCACGGGCGAGGCCGCAGCCGGCTAACGAGGAGAGTTGACAGGATTTACAGGATTCTCAGAGGATTCGCGGGAGATGACCGACAGGAAGAAAAGTCGTTCCTGCCGATCCTCTCGAAATCCTGAAAATCCTGTCTAGTCTCCTGGAGGTATTCGTGATTCGCAGAGCATTCATCGCATCCGGACTGGCCGTGCTCGTGGCGGCGTCGTCCGCTTTCGCAGGCAGTTCGAAGCACTACGGCGCGCCGTTCGGCGAATCGTCGACCGTCGTCCTCGCGGACGCCCTCGCAAAGCCCGCCGACTACAAGGACAAGGCCGTCCGGCTCGAAGGGACGATCACGGACGTCTGCCAGAAGGAGGGCTGCTGGCTGGTCCTCACCGATGGCAAGCAGACGATGCGCATTCACATGAAGGGACATGCCTTCGCCGTGCCGAAGGACATCAGCGGCAGGAAGATCGTGGTGGAAGGCATGATCGAGGTGAAGACGATTCCCGAAGCGATGGCCAAACACCTCGCCGAGGAAAGCAAGACGGGTCCCGATCCTGCGACCATCAAGGGCGATCAGACGATCGTTCGGATGATGGCGTCGGGCGTCGAGGTTCTCGATTAACCGGAGTCCCCGGACGATGCGCTGGATTCTGACGACCCTCGTTGCCGCCGTTGCGATCGCCCTTGCGGCCGCGACGGCGGGAGCAACGACGGTCGTCGTGCCCAGCGATGCCCAGCTATTCGCGGCGTCGCGCGCCGTCGTCGAAGGGACGGTTCGCGAGATTCGCTCTCGAAAGGTCGATGGCGGCCGGCAGATCGTCACATACGTGACTGTCGACGTGGCGACGGTGTTTTCTGGAGCCCTCGAGCCGGGACCGATCGTGCTTCGCGAGCTCGGCGGCGAGGTCGGCGACGAGTTCACGATCATCCAGGGCTCGCCGGAATATCGGGTCGGCGAGCGCGTCCTGCTCTTCCTGGATGCCGATCCTGCTGGCGTATTGCGGACGTGGGGCCTGTTTCTCGGCAAGTATTCCGTGCGCACCGGCGACAGCGGTCTCGTGGTCGCCCGTCAGAACGC
>CAZQBW010000222.1:0-7468 GCA_964591515.1 uncultured Clostridia bacterium | reverse complement strand
GCGGATGACACCGAGAACTGCGGTTACTCGCGTGACGGACAGAGCACGGTCTCGTTCGACGACTGCAAGAACCAGATCTCCGGCGGCGGGTGTTTTGGCGTGATCGCAATTGGCGGATCGAGCGGAAGGTCGAGCGAGAAGAAGATCATCAACGGAGTCGAGTTCGTCCGGATCACGGACGCGGACGTCGTCCTGAACAGCGGCATGAACACGTGCCTGCTCGGCCACCGCCTGACGATTCGCGAGATCATCACGCACGAGCTCGGACATTCGGTAGGGCTGGGACACTCCTCGCAGGCCGGACCGGAACCGAACCCGCGCCTCGCCGAAGCGACGATGTATTACCAGCTGCACGAGGACGGCCGCGGCGCCTCGCTCAAGCCCGACGACGTGGATGCGATCACGTTCGTGTATCCGATCTCTGAGGTGCCTCCCTCAGTCGTCACCGAGTCGCTTCCGGGCGGCAACGTTGGCGTGGCGTACGATGTGACGCTCGAGGCGTCGGGCGGTGCGACGCCGCTCGTATGGTCGCTGGCCTCTGGTCAGCTGCCCGCAGGCTTGAGCCTGGGAGCGGACGGGCGGATTTCCGGCACGCCGACTGCCAAGGTGTCGACGGCCATCGCGATCGCGGTCACTGATGCAAGGGGACGTACGGCGACGCGCGACTCCGCGATCGAGATACAGGGTCCCAGGCCGGTCATCGACCTGATCGACTATCGATCCGCGAAGAAGCGGCTCACGGTCAGTTCGCGTTCCACGCTTGTCGGCCTGAGCGTCGAAATCCGGGTGAACGGGACGACCATCGCGCCTCCGGGACGCATCAAGTCGAAACCCGACAACGCGACAGGCGGAACACGACTGATGGTCAAGGGCACTGCCTCGGAGCTCAACGTGACGCTCCCAGCCGGCAGCAACTCACTTGTCCTCGTCGTCGACGGCGTCGCGTCCGACCCCGTCACGTTCTAGGATGAGAAAGTGGTGAAGAATTCACGGGATTGCCAGAGGAATTACAGGATCACTGAGGGAGTTTGAGCGGCTCGTCCATTCCCTCAAGTCATCCTGTCAATCCTCTGAGAATCCTGTGAATTCTCCACCACTCTCCAGAAATCGGCGAAGGCCGCGGTGTGACGCAACGCCACGGCCTTCGCATTCCGTCGGTAGTGTCAGGCGCCGCCGACCGTGATCTCGGAAATGAGAAGGGTCGGCGAAGCCACGCCACCGGCGCGGAACTTGAGGTCATTGCCCACGGCCGTGATGTTCTTGAAGGCCGTGATGACGTTTCCGGCGATCGTGATCTCCTGGACCGGGTAGGCGATCTCGCCGTTCTCGATCCAGTGTCCCGTCGCCCCGTGCGAGAAGTCGCCCGTCACCGGGTTGAAGCCCTGCGCGCTCATCGTCCGCAGGTAGAGCCCCGACTTCACGCTCTTGATGATGTCCTTCGGATCCTTGTCTCCGGCGACGAGGAACAGGTTCGAAGCGCCGACGTTCGGTCCTCCCTGGTAACCGCGGTTCGTCGTGCCGGTAAGCGGCATCTTAAGGCGCCGCGACGAATACGAGTCGCAGAGGTACGACTTCAGCACGCCCTTCTCGATGAACGGCACGCGTGACGAACGAACGCCCTCGGCGTCGAACGGCCGGCAGCTCGGTCCATCCGCAAGCGTCGCGTCGTCGATGATCGAAACGAGCGGCGACGCAATGGCCTCGCCGAGCTTGCCGACCAGGAACGAGGACTTCCGGTAGACCGCCCGGCCCGAGGCAGCACCGAAGAACGAGCCGATCAACCGCTGCGCCATCGTCGGGTCCACGACGAGCGGCACGGTCTGCGATTTCACCTTGCGCGCACCTAGCTTGCTCGTTACACGCTTCGCTGCCTCGAGGCCGACTTCCTTCGGCGACAGCAGCTTGTTCGCGTAACGCTGGAACGAGTACCACGAATCCGTCTGCTTGACGCCGCCTTCCTCGGCGATCAGTCCGACGTACAGGCCGGCGTTCGTCGTCCGATACTGGCCGACGAAACCGTCCGACGTCGCGAGCGTTACCTGGTTGGTTCCGTCCGACCAGCCGGCCGTGTTCGAGTTCGTCACGCGCTTGTCGGCCTTCATCCCGATCTCCTCGGCCTCGCGCGCCATGTCGATCTTCCTCTCGGTCGGGATCGACGCGATCGACTCGTCGAAGAGCATGAGCTTGCCGTCGTAGACGCCGAGCGACTCGCGCGGGGCGAGCCCGTTGAACTCATCCGGGTTCGAGACCTTGACGATGTCGAGCGCCTGCGCGGCGATGCTCTTCACCGACTTGTCGTTGAAATCGGTCGTGTAGGTCAGCGCCATCGCGCCGCCCTTGAATACGCGCATGCCGAGGCCCTTGCTGATCGACTGCTCGAGCTTCTCGATGCGGCCGAGGCGGACCTCAGTGCTGAAGTCGGTCGTATTGGCGACGAAGACGTCGCAGGCGTCGGCTCCCTGACGCTTGAGTTCGGCGACGACGTCGGTGGCAAGTTGTCGATAGTCGTTCATGTCGTCGCTCTCCTAGGCCTTGACCTTCGAACCGCCGACGGTGATCTCAGAGACCTTGCACGTCGGGATGCCCATTCCCACGGGCACGCTCTGCCCGTTCTTGCCGCACGTCCAGCCGCCGTCGGCGAACTGCAGGTCGTTGCCGACTGCCGTGATCTTCGTCATCACGTCGGGGCCGTTGCCGATGAGGGTCACGCCCTTGAGCGGAGTCGTCAGCTTTCCGTCCTCGATCAGGTAGCTCTCGTTGACCGAGAACGTGAAGTCGCCCTTCGTGATGTCGACCTGTCCGCCGCCGAACTTCTTCGCGTAGATGCCGCGCTTCACCGACTTGAGGATCTCTTCCGGATCGGACGTGCCGGGGCGCATGTACGTGTTCGTCATGCGCGGCATCGGCGTGTAGGCGTATGACTGCCGCCGTCCGTTCCCGGTCGCGCCGACCTTCATCGCCTGGGCGCTGATCCGGTCGTGCAGGTAACCCTTCAGGATGCCGTTTTCGATGAGCACCGTGCTCGTAGGCGCTCCGCCCTCGTCGTCCACGTTGATCGTGCCGCGCATGTTCTCGAACAGGCCCTCGTCGACAACGGTGCACAGATCCGAGGCGACTCGCTGTCCGACCCGGCCCGAGTAGTTCGACAGGTTCTTGCGATTGAAGTCCGCCTCGAGACCGTGACCGACCGCCTCGTGCAGGAGTACGCCGCTGTCCTTCGGTCCGAGCACGACCGTCATCGGTCCGGCCTCGATGTCCTGTGCCTCGAGGAGCGTCACCGAGAGCCGCGCCGCCTCCTTCGCGATGTCGGCCGCGGGTCGCTTCTTCGCGAAGTACTCGAGACCGATGCGGCCGCCGCCGGACTCGTAGCCGGTCTGGCGATTCGTGCCTTCCTCGGCAATGCAGCTCGTCGAGAAGACGAATACCGGCTGCATGTCGGTCCAGCTCACGCCGTCCGAGTTTGCGTACGCGATGTACTTCACCTCGTCGTTGAAGCTGCATGTGACTCGCGTGATCTTCGGGCTGTAGGCGCGCGCCGTCGTGTTCGCGTCCCGGATGAACCCGAGCTTCCGGTTGAGGTCCGCCTCGGTCGCGAGATCGCCGACCGGATAGAGGTTCTTCACCTTTGTGAGGCCGATCGGCATCACCTTGACCTTCGCGGCAGAGTCGTTCGCTATTGCCGACGCCGTGCGCGCCGCCATCGACAGGCTTTCCATCGACAGGTCTTCGGAGAACGCGAAGCCGACCTGGTCACCCTTCACGACGCGAACGCCAACACCGGCGTCGATGCCGCGGCTTGCGGCCTTCACCTTGTCTTCCTCGAAAAAGAGGTTCGACGCTACTCGATGCTCGAAGAAGAGGTCGGCGAAGTCGGCTCCACGCGACAGGCAGATCTCGAGCAGTTTCTTCATCTCTTCAGGGCCGACACCGAAGTAGGTCCCGAAGATGTCAGGTGTAGCGGCCGACGCCTGTCCCCGAAGGACGGAGGTCAGCCACGCCTCGCTCGCCGCAGCCGCAGCCAGCGTCATCGTCGTGCGTCCGATGAAATCGCGTCGCTTCATGTTGGGTGGTTACTCCTTGCTCCGAAGGTGTTGGGAGTGCGGCTCGGCAGGGCCGTCAATGGGGAGTGCGGCAACCGCCAGCGCCGGAATCGCGGAACGTTACGGGGCGTGGAGGAACCGGCTGTTGCTCCGTACCGTTCCGCGAGCCGACGTCGAGCAGGCGAACCCGGGCACGTTCGCACGCGAGGCGGACGCACGAGGATCCGTGAACTCGATACACGCCGGAATTACGGGGGCACCCCTCGAAAGTTCCGGGGCGAGGCCTTGCTTTACCAACGTTTTACATTCGAGGGGGAACGCGGGAGAAGCATCGCGGACTTTGCGGATCGAGCGGATTAATCGGATCTGAACATGCGTCTTTCTGATCCGCGAGATCCTTGCGATCCGCAGACTCCGCGATGCTTCTCACTTCCTTCACTCCACCTCGAAGTCGATCCACTGCGACGACGTGCGTGCCTTCGCCCCCGCCAGCACGTCACGCACGACTATCTCGAGCACGTACGAGCCCGTCCGCATGTCCTCGCCGAGCTGCAATCCGCGACCTACCCGCACACGTGCCCAGTCCGACTGCGGTCCCGGGTCGAACGGTGACACAACGTTCGAGAGAACCAGCTGACCTCCGCGATAGACGCGAACCGTCATCTCGAGCGCCGGCCGCTTCGTCGTCTTGTCACGCCTCGCATTGTAGATCTCGAATCCGTACGAAATGCGATCCCCGCCCTTGAAACGCCGGACCGCCGGACTGACCGGGGGTTCGGCCTGCGTCGCTTTCTGCTGCCGATTTCGCCCCCGGACGTCGACCTGGGCAGCATCGCTGGAAAGCACGATGCCGGACATAGCCAGCTCGTCATCCGAGACGTCCGGTAGCTCGATGAACTGATACGCCGAGCCAATGCGGTCCGAAAGGACGTCGCGCACCGCCGCCCTCAGCGAGTACGCGCCGGCCCGCTTCAGGGGAAAAGCGACCGTCTGGTCGAGCCCGAAACGAAGTGCCCGTTGATAATCGTCCGCCTTGAGCCTGAGCTCCTGCGTGCTCGCCTGTCGACTGACCATCCCGCCATTGTCTCCGAACGCCACGACGACGAGGTCCACCCGTGCCACGCGTGTATCGTCCCGCTCCGTGGCGAAAGTAAGGTCGCGCGCATCGACGTGGATCAGGCAGAGCACGGACGGCCCTCCACGCGGATCCATCGAGAAGAGCGGCGTCACCTGCATGCGGACTCCGCTCGCGGCAAACGGCGAGATGACGGCATCGACCATTCGCTGGCTGACGGAACGGGTCTCGAGCTCCGCCTGCTCGTCCGGATATCCGTAGAAGCCCGATCTGGCGCGAACGGTAAGTCCCGGCCGCTTCGTCCGGACCGTGATCCGATGGAACGCCGACCGGCCGTCTTCCGAACCGAACGTGGGTTCCTCGGGCACGTAGCCAAGCAGGTAGTACCCTCGCTGGTCGTCCACTGCGCGACGAAGGCCGTCGGTAATGTCGTTGGTGTTGTAGATGAACAGACCGCCCGTCTGGTCCGCCAGCTGGCTGAGCACGTCTCGCGACCGAAAGAGCGTCGACCGGCGGCCCGCAAGCTGGTCGCCGATGTCCATCAGCCGACGAAACCGGTTCGTCGGCTCGTCGGCCGTGGCGACGAGCGGAAGCACGCCGCGAACATCGATGCTGTAGATCGCGACGGCGCTTCGATTCGCGAGATCTATGAGGTTCTGGACGGCCAGCCGGACGCGTGACGATTCGACCCCTCCGGCGACATTGACGTCCTCGAGAGCGCACGGCATTCCGTCGGAGAGCAGGACCACGGACTTCCTGCCGGGCAGCGACTTGAGGCCGCGCACCACGAAATTGAGCACTCCGAGCGTGCCGCGGACAAAAACGTCGGTCCGGAGGGCCTCGGCGAGGCCGTGGGAATCGGGTCCGCCGACACTGGTCGGAACTCCGTCGACGCAATCCTTTTCGGGACGAGCCCGAGGGACGTATCGAATCCGTTCGATTGCCGCGTAGAGCTCATCGCGGTTCGCCGAGAACTGCTGGAGCGCGCCGGCACCAGCGCGCGCCTGGACGATGGCGATCTGGTCGCCCGGCTCGAGTCTGTCATCGACGAAGGCGCGAACTGCGTCTCGCGCGGCGCGAGCGCTCTCGTTCGAGGACAGGTCGTCGACGACTATGGCAATGGTTCTCCGGACACGCTCCGGCGGGAGCCGGACGGGCGGGGCGGTTGCGGACACGGCAACTTCAGCTGGCGGAAGCGGCTTCGGTTTCACGAAGCTGAAGTTCGTAATGGCTTGCGGTCGGTCATCCTGCAGAAGCTCGAAATCGTCTCGTGAGAGATCCGTAACCGGTCGGCCGTCACGATCCGTGACTATCGCATCGACCTGAACGAGCGTGACGCCGAGACGAACGATTTTTTCGTCGACCTCCGTGGCAGGCGCCGTCTGCGGCGACCGTGCCATCGCCACGTGGGACATGAGCATCATCAGGCCCAGCGCCAATCCGGTCCGTCCACCGCGTCTTGCGTCCGTCGATAGCATTCGAGTTGCCGCTACTCGGCCGTGGTTCGCGATCGCGGCACCGCGGTGACGTCCCGCAACTCACGCGTCGTGTGCTCGACGACCGAGGGTGGCGGAGCCGGGTAGGCATCGGACTCCTGAAGGAGGCGGCCAGTGTCCAGCCGCGGCCGGTCGAGCGTGTCGCGCAGGCGCATTCGATCCTCGTTGTCTTTCGTCGAAGCGTTCGGGACCGTCAGGTAGCGGCCATTCAGGAAGGTGGCCAGGCCGATCAGGAACATCACGATTCCGAGGCCCGACATGAAGAGCATGTCGGCCTCCTTGAGCGAGAACAGCAGAAAGAACACGCACGCTCCAAGGCCGATGGCCTGCATGATGAGGCCGGCACGGAGCCGGCGCAGACGGCGCTCCTGCGGCGACTCGAGGAACTTCTCGACCTGGGGAAGAACTTCCTCGACAACCTTCGAGAGCTCTTTCGCGGTCTTGAGGTCACGAATCTTCGCGGCAACCGCCCGTCCGATGTCTTCGCGCGCCGTGACAGCGGAGTCGACGGGTCCGGTGGCAATCTGCATGCTTGCGCGAAGGGGCCTCAAGTCGCCGCCGCATGCCCGGCAGAACTGGTAGGGCTCACGTTCCTGCGTTCCGCAGCTTGGACAAAACACGCGACTACCTCGAAGTGCGAGCAGGGTACCACAGAACATTGCAGCGGATTCCGTAGCTCCACGTATCGGACCCGTGCGCGGTGGCACACGGGTCGAGGGAACGTGCACGGTGGCACACCGGTCGGCTCCGGCCCTCCTTCTGAGGCGGCTGTCCCGCTGACGACCGCGGAGCGGTCGAAGGGAATAGCCGTGGGTCGCGGGGGCGAGTGCAACGAGCACACGCGACCCGCGGTACCG
>CAZQBW010000221.1:0-9122 GCA_964591515.1 uncultured Clostridia bacterium | reverse complement strand
TCGCGCTCTCCGAGCAGACGCAGATGATCGGAGAGATCATTGCGACGGTGAACGACATAGCCGAACAGTCGAAGCTGCTCGCGCTCAACGCGGCCATCGAGGCCGCCAAGGCGGGCGAACACGGCAAGGGGTTTGCTGTCGTGTCGATGGAAATCCGCAACCTCGCCGAGCAGTCGAAGCAGGCCACGATTCAGGTCCGCAAGATCCTCGGCGAGATTCAGAAGGCGACGAATTCCGCGGTCATCGTGACCGAGGAAGGCTCGAAGCGCGTCGAGACCGGTGTCGAGCTGGCGAACAGCGCTGGTGTGAACATCCATCAGCTTACGGAGGCCATCGAGGAATCCGCCCGGATGGCGAAACAGATCGCCGCGTCCGCCAAGCAGCAGTCCATCGGAATGGAGCAGGTCTCGATCGCGATGGGCAACATCAACAAGGCGTCGACCGAGAACGTTAAATCGATCAAGCAGACCGAACAGGTCTCGCGGAGCCTTGGCGCACTCACCGGACAAATCAACAAGCTGATCGAAGAGTTCTCGAAGTAGGTGGCTCCGCCGATGTCGATCTCGGACGAGGAAATTCGCGCCGCGATCTCCGAGACGTTCCGCGTCGAGGCGGACGAGCACATTCAGTCACTGAATCGACTGCTGCTTCGTCTCGAGCAGGGGGTCGTCGACGACCTCAGTGCGTGTCTCGACGAGATCGCGCGCGAGGCGCACACACTCAAGGGCGCGTCGTCGATTCTCGGCCTGACCGTCATTCAGGAGACCGCTCACGCGATGGAGGAGGTCTTCGAGACGTTTCGGGACGCTGGACGGCCGGCGCCTCCGGAGTTCTTCGACCTGCTCTACGACGCCCTCGACCGCCTCGGTGTCTGGTGCCAGCGGGTAGAGGATCCCGACGGCGAGGACGCCGCAGCGCTCGAGAGCCTTCAGGCCGCCTGTCGGCGATACGTTGCCGATTCGAAAGGTAGCCCGGCTGCGACGCCTTCGACCGCCTCGGCGATCCCGGAACCGGTTCCGGCTGCTCCAGAAGAAGTCGCTCCTGCACTGCCGAGGCCCGTGCGGGCTCGTGAGATTGGCGAGCCGTCTCGCGAGAGCGACGTGGGCGGCGAGGAGACCATCCGCGTTCCGATTCGAAAGCTCGATTCACTTATGGCGCAGATTGGCGAGCTGCTCATTGCGAGAATCCGGAACGACGAGCGGCTGACGGGCATTCGCGATCTGCAGCGCGAGCTCGAGGATGCCATCAAGGACTGGACGAAGCTCAAGGACGTATCGCGCCACCTGGTTCACGCCACTGGGCGTACCGAGCGGACGCTTACGTCCAAGCGCCAGGATCTGCTCGACCGGATCGAGGCGCACCTCAAGACCATCGGCCAGCGAACCTCGGCGCTCAGTCAGGATTTTTCGCGGGACGCGATGCACGTCTCAATCCTTACCGACAATCTGCAGGAGGACATCAAGCGGGCGCGAATGCTGCCGGTGGCGACGATCCTCGATGGATTTCACCGGCTGGTGCGGGACGTCGCGCGGCGCGAAGACAAGCAGGCAGTCCTCGAGCTCGTCGGAACGGAGACCGAGGTCGACAAGCGGGTGCTCGAGCTGATCAAGGATCCTCTGATGCACATCCTGCGAAATGCCGTGAGTCACGGCATCGAGACGATCGACGAGCGGTTGCGTGCCGGCAAGCCGCCTGCCGGAAGGATCGTCGTTCGCACCGCCCAGGTTGGCGGTCAGATACGGATCGACGTTTCGGACGACGGTCAGGGCATCGATGCCGACCGCGTGCTCGATCGAGCCATCGAGCTCGGACTCGTCGATCCGGCGCAGGGGCGGAATCTTCCTGCGCGCGACGTCCTGAACTTCATCTTTCATTCCGGACTGTCGACGAAGACGGCGGTCACGAACGTCTCGGGCCGGGGCATCGGAATGGACGTCGTCCGCGAGAACATACAGCGCGTCCAGGGCCAGATAACGGTCGAAACCGAGCCCGGTGCGGGGTCGACGATCACGATCACGCTTCCGCTGACGCTTTCGACGACGAAGAGTCTGATCGTCGGCGTCGGCGGCGAGGTCTATGCCCTGCCGATCACCGCCGTCGAGCGCATCCTCCGCATCGTGCCCGGCGACATCGAGTCGATCGAGGACACACCTGCGCTCGTTCTTGACGGCGCGCCGGTCGCGGTGGCGCGCCTGGCGGACCTGCTGGGCGTCGGGGACGGCGACGCGCCGGCCGCCGACACCAAGATGCCCGTCGTGATTCTGAGCGTTGAACAGCGCCGGCTCGGACTCGTTGTCGATTCGCTCGTCGACGAGCAGGAGATGGTAGTGAAGCCGCTCGGTAAGCAGCTGCTTCGAGTGCGCAATGTCGCTGGCGGAACCGTGGTCGGAAGCGGGGCCGTGATTCTCGTGCTCAATCCGCTCGACCTCATTGCGTCGGCGGTGCCACGTGCATCGGCACCTGGCAGCCTCGCGCGGACGTCGGATGCGGCGGCGACGGCGGAGCGGCAGTGCGTGATGATCGTCGAGGATTCGATCACGACGCGCACGCTCGAGAAGAACATTCTCGAGACGGCCGGATACGTAGTCGTCACGTGCAAGGACGGAGCCGAAGCAATGGCATACCTGCGCGACGGGACTTGTGACGCCATCATCTCTGACATCGACATGCCCAACGTGAACGGTTTCGATCTCGTCGAGCGAATTCGACAGATCGAACGGTATCGGGACCTGCCCGTGCTGCTCGTCACGTCGCTCGGAAGCGACGAGGATCGACGTCGGGGCATGCAGGTTGGCGCCAACGGCTATATCGTCAAGAGCGATTTCGAGCAGGGGAGATTCCTCGAGATGCTCGAGGCGCTGTTGTAGACAAGGAGTCCGGTCCTCAAAGTGATTCGCATTCTCGTCGTCGATCCCGTGGACAACAGCCGCCGGCGCGTGCTGGCCGCAGTTGCACGGCACGACGCAGTGAGTGTGGTTGGCGTCGCCTCGACGCTCGCGGACGCCGTCGAGTCCTGCCTGACGGTCAGGCCCGAGGTCGTAGCCCTGACGATTCACGAATCGGGCGACGAGGACGTTGCGATCGTTCGCGCGCTGATGCGTGAGCGCCCGACGCCGATAGTCCTCGTGTGCGCCGGGTCTCGCGTGCGGGCGCGCGAGGTGGCGTTCGAGGCTCTGAAGGCGGGCGCCCTCGATGTCGTCGAGATGCCTGATACGACTTCGCTTCCCTCGGCCGATCCGTTCTCGGAGCGGCTTGCCACGGCGCTGCAGCTGATGGCCGACGTCCGGGTCGTTCGACAGATCGTCGATCGAACGGGTGAGTTCGCTCCGCCTGAGGCAGGTCATTCACCGGCGGCCGTCGAGGCTGTCGGCATCTGTTCTTCGACCGGCGGGCCAGCCGCACTGGATTTCATACTCCGCCGTCTACCGGTCGATTTCCCTTCCCCGATATTTATCGTGCAGCACATCAGCGACGGGTTTCTGGGCGGCCTGGTCGAGTGGTTGAAGGGCACGTCGAAGCTCGAGGTAAGGATAGCGACAGACGGCGAGGTCCCGATGGCCGGCGTCGTCTACTTCGCACCGGAGCAGTACCACCTTCGCGTCGGATCGATGGGCGCGCTGACGTTTGGGTCCGAGCCGCCGATCCGCAGTCACCGGCCGGCCGGCGAAGCGCTCTTCGAATCCATGGCGGTGCGCTACGGCAGGCGTGCCCTTGGTGTGATGCTCACCGGAATGGGCGACGACGGCACGGACGGGCTTGCCCGGATAGCCTCGATGGGCGGCATCGTGCTCGCCCAGGACGAACGTACGTCGGTTGTCTACGGAATGCCTCGCGCGGTGGTCGAGCGCGGTGTGGCAACCGAGGTGTTGGCCCTGGAGCACATGGCCGAGAGAATTACGTTCTGGGCGGTTGAAGGCCCGGAGGGCAAAAGACACGCATGACCTCACTGGACGACGCCACCAAGCCGTTCAAGAGGGACGCGGCCGCCGGAGGACTCGTCGTGGAGCTCGACGCCTCGGGCGAGGTCCGAGTCGTGCTCATCCGGTCGCGTCGCCGGAAGTCTGACGTCTGGTCACTTCCCAAGGGTCATTTCAAGGCACGCGAGACCGCGGACCAGACGGCGTTGCGCGAGGTCCGGGAGGAGACGGGATTGCGTACCCGCATCGTCGCGACACTCGGAACGATCGACTACTGGTTCGTCGAGAAGGGAGTGCGGTACCACAAGTTCGTCGAGTACTTCGTGATGACCGCCGTCGGCGGCAGTCTCGACGACCATGACGACGAGGTCGAAGAGGCACGCTGGCTCGCGTGGGACGACGCGATTGAACGCATGTCGTATCCGAACGAGCGTGCACTGGTTGAGGCGCGAAAGGGTGCGGTCCTCTCTGCGCTTCGAGGCGAATCCGACTGACGGCATTGCCGACGCAACGGGCCGTGAGTCGCCGTGAATTGGTTGCGCCTTACCTCACGTAGCCTAATCCGAGTCAGCCGAGTCGAGCGCCTGCATCTCGCGCACCTGGACGACGCGGTTCCGGCCCGAGTTCTTTGCCCGATACAGTGCCTCGTCGGCCATTCGGAAGAGCTCGTCGCGCGAGTCCGCATCCTCCGGGAACAGCGCCACGCCAAGACTGGCGGTGATGTGGCCAACTCGGGGCACGTCGCGCCTGCGAAGGCTCTCGAGCAGGCTCCTGGCCACTGCCCCGGCCGTGTCCGCCCGCCCTTCGACGACGAGCACTGCGAACTCTTCCCCACCGATTCGTGCGGCGAAGTCGTGCCGTCGCATGCGGCTCGTCAGCACATCGGCAACGGTGCAGATTGCCGCGTCGCCGATCGGATGCCCGAAGGTATCGTTGATCTTTTTGAGAAAATCGATGTCGATGAGCACGAGTGCGAAAGGTCGTTCGAACCGCTTCGCCCGCTCGATCTCCTCGTCGAAGCGCGTGTTGAACGCGCGCCGATTGAAGAGACCCGTCAACGGATCCGTCTCGGCCTGCTGCCGTATCCGCTCGAGGAGCCCCGCCTGTTGAATGGCCGCTGATGCCAGATCCGCGAGTCCCTCGAGAAACCTCAGGTCGGTGTCGTTGACGGCCGGTTCCCCGTCCGGGTCCGCCTCTAGAGGAAAGTTGTGGAGCGCCATTGCGCCTAGCAGCTCGGTCGTCTGACTGAAGATCGGGAGCACGAGCATCGACTTGACGGCGAATCGCTTCGTGAACTCCTTGTCCGTATTCGGATCGGCCTCGGCGTCGGCACAGAGATACGGCTGCCGCGTCTCCATCACGATCTGCGTGATGCCCCGCTCGACGCGCGGACTGTCAAGATCCACCCACGATGCACCGGATGAACGCCAGTACCATCGGAGGGTCAGCGCGCCTTCGTCGAGCAGTCCGACGAATCCACTCTCGGCCCCGATGTTCGCGGCGGCGCTTTCGATGACGTGCTGCAGCAGGGGGTCGATATCGAATTCGGAGTTGTTGACGCGCGCAACGCTGAGAAGAGCGTTGAGCTCGCGCTCGAGCCGATTCCACCGAAGGCGCATCGAATCGAGCTCTTCACCGAGTTTCTGCACCTGCGTCTGGAACCCGGCGATCTCCGTGACGTCGCGCGACACTCCGGAGATGCTGACTGGAAGTCCATCCTCGTCGCAAACGAGCTCCAGCCGCGTTTCGAGAAGCCTGATCTCGTCGTTGGCGGCGCGATGGACGGTCACGGCGTCGAATCGGCGCGTCTCGTTGAGCGGTTCGAGCAATGCCTGCATACCCTCGACGCCGCCCAGCACGCGGTCGTATCCCGGTGCGAGCGTCTGATGCCAGGGTCGGCCGACGAGGAGGTCGATGTCCCGGCCGAAGAACCGCTCTCCGGCCGCGTTGACGGTCGTGAACCGGCCCGCGAGATCGAGCTCGTAGATGATGTCAGAAGCATGCTCGACGACCTCGCGGTAGTGCTTCTGAGAGAGCTCGAGCAGATAGGCTCGCTGTTCGATCTCGACGCCACGCAGCTGCACGCTCTCCTCCAGCCGTTCGGAGAGCCGCAGCAATTCGGCGTATGCGGCTTCGCGTTCCGCAAGCCGGCGCGCCAATATTTCGGTCGAATCGCGCATCGAGGCGCGCTCTCGCTCGATCCACGTTGTGAGTGCCTTCGCGTCCGAGACATCGAGAAAGACGTTGTCGTCAGCCCTTTGACCGGCCGATCGCATGGCATGGTCGAGAATTGCCACGGTTCTCCGGCCGATAACCTCGGCGCCGACGAAGGCTCCGATCGCGACGATCGCCGCGACGCCGATCGCCACGGAGTAGGTGGAAGATCCGGCCATCGCAGCGACGGCGAGAATCGGCGAAAGGCCCGCGACGGCGAATGCGGGGCCGAAGTGGCTCGCGAATCCCCTTCCTTTCACCCGTTGAGAGCCTCTCGAACCTACGCCTGGAATGACGGACGCGGCATCAGCCACCACGCCGGCTACGAGTCCGGATACGAGAGTCCCGAATGCGTGCGACGACCACTCGCCCGGATGTTGGAGCACGGCGAGCACGACGCCGACCGTGGACCAGAACAGCGCCAAGACGGGCGTCACGAAGAACCCTCGACGCACAGCCTCGCCCGCCAGCGCGGCGGCCACGATGACGCCGGCTGCCAGCGACGGCTGCCGCCAGAGCGCCACAGCAGCAATGGAACCCGTGAGCGCGCCCCAACGCCATCCGTGCAGCGAGGAGGAGAGGTAGACGGGAGCGCCGCCCAACCGTAACGAAGCCATCCCCCCGGGTATAGGAATCGGCAACAGATTCAGAACAAGTCCCAGCACGCCACAGCCGACAGCCCACCACGCCGGCCCCTTCGCCACTCGAGGCACTGGCGTGGAAGCAGCAGTCGCTTCCAGGTCGAGTTCCGCCATCTGTCAGTATTCGTTCAAGGTGCCACGCTCTGCCTGCGGCGGTTCGGAGTCCGTCGGTTGCGAGTCGCGATCCGCCGTAGCTTCGTCGGGGACAATGGGCTCTGACGCAGAGTCCGAATCCGTATTGCGGGCGTCTTCCGTGACATCGTCATCGTCGTCGGGAACCCTCCGATTAACTATCCAGCCCGCTCCGAGCGCGAGCACGAGGGACGCGACTGCCGACAGATGCGCCGGAACCCGAAGCGGAACGTGCAGGGCGACGAGCAGCAAGAAGAGGATGGCCACGAATGTCACGACGGCTTGAGGGCTCGGCACGGTGGCAACTCCTTGATTTCACGGGGGTCGGCCCAGTCTCGGTCGTCTGCCTCCACAGCGTCAAGTGCAGACCCGCAACCCTGAATGGGCCAGATTCGGCCGCCACGACGGTGAATAGTCGAAGCTGCTATGGATTGGCGGGTTGACAGCAGTTTAAATTCGCACTAAGCTTCATTCATGGATGAAGTCACTTACAACCCAGGCATTGACGCGAGTGTCACGCTTGACGCCATTGACCGTCATATCCTTTATCTGTTGCAGTCGAATGGCAGGATGACGAACACGGCGCTGGCGGAGGCGGTCGGCCTCACTGCGACTCCCATGCTTCAGCGCATGAAGAAGCTGGAGCAGCGTGGCGTCATCACCAGGTACGCTGCGATCGTTGACCCGGCGGCCATTGGCCGCAGCACGATGGCGTTCGTGCACGTCAAGCTGGCTGCGCACAAGCTGGCTACTCACGAGATCTTCCTGGCGACTGTCCGTGAAATGCCGGAAGTGCTTGAGTGTCATCATATTGCAGGTGAGGACGACTTTCTCTTGAAAGTCCTCGTGCGCGACATCCGAGAGTACGAGTACTTCCTCCTGCACCGGATCACCCGCATTCCGGATATCGACCGGGTCAAGACGACCTTTGTACTTTCGACGAGCAAGAACGAGACGGCCATTCCAGTGGACGGGGATTTCGGAGGTGGGCAGCCATGATGAGCGCACTGACATTTGGAGTATTGAGCTTTTCGTCCCTTCTGACGATCATCGATCCGATCGCGGCGGCGCCGCTTTTCGTGGCACTCACGGACGGCGCGGATGCAGAGCGTCGAAGAAAAACGGCGCTCAAGGCCTGCGCCGTATCGCTAGGACTCCTGGTGGTCTTCGCCGTTGCCGGCGGACTGATATTCCGGCTTTTCGGAATCACCATCGACGCGTTTCGGATCGCTGGCGGCATTCTGTTCTTCGCGATGGCAATGCCGATGCTGACCGGCGCGGAGCGTCAGGCACCCGAAGACGGCGAAGCCGCACACGCTGGAGATCCGTCCATAGTCCCGCTCGGAATGCCGATCATCGCCGGCCCCGGGGCGATCAGCACCGTGATGGTTCTGATGGGTCAGTCCGCGTCGACGCTCGAGGCAGTCTCTCTGATCGTGGCCATAGTCGGCGTCATCGCCGTCACTGCGGCCTTCCTTATCATCTCGCCGGGCCTGGTACGTTTCATCGGAAAGAGCGGAATCCACGTCGTCACTCAGGTCATGGGCCTGATCATGTGCGTCATCGGAATCCAGTTCATCATCAATGGACTAAGGCCGATCGTGATAGACATTCTTTCGACCGTTCGGTGATATCCGAAAATTCGGATTCAGGAGGAGCTCGGTCTCCAGCCGGAATCAGGCTATAAGTTGTTTATTTGCTATGCAATGAAATATGAGTTGACAGATTCGGCATCGAGGTTGCATAGTTGCGCCGTGAGTCTCATCTTCTCCTCCAACCGTAGTTGGAGTTTTGCCGCCCTCGGATCCGCCCAGATCCGAGGGCGGTCTTTCGTTTGGGGCTCAGTAGATGCTGGTCAGAGCCGGGAGCGGTAGCCACCGGGTCGCAATCGCCACTTCCGACGACTGATACACGGCTGAGTTTGCGCCCGCGAGACAACCCGGTCGCTTACGCTCCCGGTACTGATCCGTCGCCCCGTGGTCAGGCTTCCGACCGTGTCGCTCTCGACACTTGCGACGACGGAGACGCGGCTGATGCTAGTACTGTGGAACGAGCGGATCGACGTCGCGCGACCACGCGAGGATTCCGCCGCGCAGATTGCGCACACTCTGGAAACCCGCCGCGCGAAGAGTATCGAACGCGCGCGCCGAGCGGACGCCGGAGCGGCAATAGACGACGATCGGCTTGTCCGTGAGAATCTCGCCAACGCGATCAGCCA
>CAZQBW010000220.1:7811-9140 GCA_964591515.1 uncultured Clostridia bacterium | reverse complement strand
AGTCCCATAGATAACGTGCGTCGCAGGCGATGTCGTGCCCGTCGTCGTGTTGCTTCCCATTCTGGAGACAATGCGACCGCTCCGCGGTCGGCGCGCTCTGGGTGGAGGTACCGCGGGTCGCACGAGGGCTCGTTGCACTCGCCTCCGTGCGACCCACGGCTATTTCCTTCGACCGCGCCGCGGTCGTTGGTGCTAGTTCAACGAAACAACTAGCCTCTGAATCGCCGCTCGTGCGCGAAGACGATCGCCTGGGCGCGGGTCCAGACGCCGAGCTTGTCGAAGAGGTTCGAGACATGGTTGCGGACCGTCTTCTCGCTGATCGAGAGGCGCTCGCCGATCTCCGCATTGCCGAGACCCTCGGTGATGAGCGCCAGCACCTCACGCTCTCGCCGAGTCAGCGTCGCGAACGCCGGATCCTCGTCGCGCTCGGTTCCCCCCGTCTGCGTGAACTCCACAACCGCCTCGCAGAACCGCTCCCACGCGGGCTCGTGTGCCAGCAGGACGTGGTTCTTCGAGTCCAGCTCGACGAACTGCGCGCCGGCGATTCCCGATGCCAGCAGCCGTCCCTCCGCGATCGGGACGACCGCGTCGTCGCGCCCGTGAATCACGATCGTCGGCACGCGCACCTGCCCGAGCAGCCCGGTAACATCGATCTCCGCGCGCGCCTCGAGCAGCTCGGCAGCTATTTCCGGTGAAGTCGTCCTGCGGCATAGCTCGTTGAACCACGCCATCTGCTCGTCGGTTCCGTCCGGGATGAACCGCGTCGTGAACACCTGCCTGAAAGCCGGGTTGCCGGTACCCCAACCCAGCCGCGCAAGCTCGATCAGCGCGCGGTAGATGCGCTCCTTCTCGGGATCGTCGCGCCGCGCGGCTCCCCGGGCATATGCACCGTACAGCACCAGATGCGAGACGCGCTCGGGGTGCTTCACCGCATAGGCGATGCAGGCTGCGGCGCCCTGCGAGATCCCGAGCAGCGTGAACGGCTCGCGAACGTCCGCTGCTTCCACCACCGACTCGAGGTCCTCGAGCCACCGCCCGAACGTCAGGTCGCCAACCTTCCAGTCGGTCATGCCGCACCCTCGTTCGTCGTACCGGACAAGGCGGAAACGGTCGGCGAGGAACCGCATCCAGTGATTCCAGACGGGGCTCTCCCAGTCGTATTCGAGGTGGCTCAGCCAGTTCGCTGCCTTGACGAGAACCGGACCCGCACCAGCCTCGGCCCAGGCGAGCTGGACGCCGTCGGCGGTGCGCAGAAACCGGATTCGCTGGCGGGTGTTCCGGGACATGGTGCTCCGCTCGTCGAGTCGGGACATTCGTCACGGGGGCTGG
>CAZQBW010000220.1:3847-7711 GCA_964591515.1 uncultured Clostridia bacterium | reverse complement strand
TCACAATGTTGAAACGAGTCCTCTTCTTCGTCTACGGAAGCATCAGCTACCTGATGTTCCTCGGCACGTTTCTCTACGCCATCGGGTTCATCGGAAACTTCGGCGTCCCGTCCCGGCTCGACGGCCCAGCCAGCGAGCCTCTCTGGCTCGCCCTCGGTGTCGACATCGCCCTGCTCACGCTCTTCGCGTTCCAGCACAGCGTGATGGCGCGGCCGTGGTTCAAGCAGGTGTGGACACGAATCAT
This sequence comes from uncultured Clostridia bacterium, assembly GCA_964591515.1. GTDB lineage: Bacteria > Acidobacteriota > Blastocatellia > UBA7656 > JADIYM01 > JADIYM01. The sequence goes on along the minus strand of CAZQBW010000220.1, from coordinate 7,467 downwards.
TCCCCATCAGATCGAGAGGTCCACCTACGTCCTGTTCTCGAGCCTCGCGCTCATCGCGCTCTTCTGGCTGTGGCGACCGCTCGGCGGCCAGATCTGGAGCGTCGAGGATCCGGCTGGTGCAGCCGTTCTCAGAACCCTGTTCGCATTCGGATGGGCGCTCGTGCTCGTGTCGACGTTCCTCATCAACCACTTCGACCTCTTCGGGCTGCGCCAGGTCTGGCTCGCGCTCCTCGACCGGCCGTACACGCCGCTGCGGTTCGCGACGCCAGGGCCATACCGGCTCGTGCGCCATCCTCTCTACGTCGGCTGGTTCTTCGCATTCTGGATGACGCCGACGATGACGTTCGCGCACCTGCTGTTCGCGGTCGCCACGACGGCCTACATCCTGATCGCGATCCAGTTCGAGGAGCGCGACCTCGTCCGCGAACACGGCGAAAGCTATGAGCGGTACCGGCGCTCGGTGCCCATGCTCGTGCCCTTCTCCAAACGACGCGCCGAGCCTGTGGTCGTACCTGAGGTGCAGGCGGTCGATTGAACGCCGACGTTCGGGCGCTGTAGGCGGGGAGGCAACTCGGAAGTGTGCGGATCAGGCGGACCTGAACTTCAGCTGTCTGATCCGTTCGATCCGCTCGATCCGCAAGATCCGCGATGCCTCCCCCATCCCCTGCGATCAGAGATTCAGAAGAACCTTCGCCGCCGCGGCCCAGTTCTCCTTGAGCTCCTCGCCATAGATCTCGCGCTCCCGGTCCCGTCTGCAAGCGCACGCCGCGAGCAGCGCGCCTCGCTCGCCGAGCTCCGCGACCGAGAACAGCTTGCGGGCAGTCTTGCCGTTCCCGGGGCTCCACGTCGCGACCCAGTAGCTTCCGCCAACGCGGCCGTCCCGACGCCGCATCGTCCGGCGCGCCACTCCTACGATTCCCGACGTGTTGCGCCCGCCGGTCGGCATTGCCTTGCGTTTGCTGGGCGGCCGGCTGAGGTTCTCGAGCAGGTCGTCGCGGAACGCGATCGCGGCGCGCAGCGCCTTTGCCCGGGTGCCGAACTTCGTGTCGCGGAAGAACTTCGAGTTGGTCGCGCCATCGCGACGAATTCGGACGTACCAGCCGTGATTGTTCTTCTCCGGCTGGTCGATTCGACTGACGTGTGTGTGTCCACTCCTGGCCATGTTTATGTACCCCCCTGGTGCTAGATTACACGCATGGGTGCCGTGCGAGTCAACTAACGACGCAGGGCTCCGGCATCACCAGCCGGTGACCGGCTCGCGCAAATCGATAAGCCGGGCGTAGTCGGCGGACGTATCGACGTCGACTTGCGCGCGCGGGACGTGCACGCTCGCGACACGCGAGCCGTAGGAGGCTATGAGGTCTCTGGCGCCGCGTTCGGCCGGGATGCACGCTAGTTCGTCCGCGAGCGCCGCGTCGAAGAGCGCCGGTACTCCGAGCGTGTCGCCGTATGCGCAGGCGACGATCGGCGCGCGGGTCTCGTGGCGCCTGAAGACGAGACTGCGAAGGACGTCGGGCGTCACGAGCGGCTGGTCGCAGAGCGTCAGGAGTATCGACTCCACGTCCGTCTCCAGATCGCTCAGATGCTCGACGCCGACGCGGATCGAGGATCCCATTCCGTCGCGCCAGTCCCGGTTCTCGACGATCGCGACGCCGAGTCCGTCGAGCTCGAGCCGGAGTCTGTCCGCGCGGGCGCCGAGTACGACGACGACTGGACCGCATCCGGACGCGATGGCCGTTTCGGCCGCATTGCGCAGCAGGCTCACTCCCCGAAATTGGAGAAGCTGCTTCGGAGTGCCAAGCCGCAGCGACCCGCCCGCCGCCAGCACGACCACCCCGGCTCTTGCGCGAAGCGCCTTGGAGTGCGGCGCGCAGCGCCGCTTTGGATTGACTCGAGGATTCGCGCGTTCGACGTCGTGGGTACATCCAAAGCGGCGATTCACGCCGCACTCCAAAGCGCTTCGCGCATTGCGCTCGAGGTGAATCGATCCGGCACGGTCGCGCAGGAATCCGGCAGAATGGCCTGCGCGCACGGCCTGGATCTCGGCCGCGATGGCGAGCGCGATCTGCTCTGGACTGTCGGCGCCGATGTCGAGGCCGACCGGCGCGTGCAGGCGCGCGAGCATCTCTTCTCGTGCATGAATCTCAGCAATCAACCGCTCGGTCCTGACGCGTGGCCCGAGCACTCCGATGTAGAACGCAGCCGACTCGACGAGCCACCGGAGCAGTTCGAGGTCGTGCGCATAGTTGTGCGTCATGACGACGACCGCGGTCCGTTCGTCGACGCTGATGGATTCGCCGGCGCGCTCCGGACGCACGCACAGCACGGTTTCAGCCTCCGGGAACCGCGATGCCGTCGCATACGCCGGCCGCGCGTCCGCGACCGTCACGTCCCACCCGAGCAACGCCGCCTGCCTGACGAGCGGCACGGCATCCTGCCCGGCACCCAAAACGACGAGGCGCATCGGCGGCTCGATCGACTCTATGAATACCGTGGCGCTGCCCGAGGGCAGTTCGAAGCGAACAGTACTCGAGACGCCGTCCGCCAGCACCCTTCCCGCCTCGATGCGGACTCGATCGAGCAGTTCCTCGTCCCACTCGCCGTCGACCGACTCGTCGTCAGGATCAGGCGACACCACGACCAGTCTCGCGCCGTACGTCTCCGGCACATCGCCGTCCACGCGCAGGACCCGTGCGCACGCGATGCGTTCTCCCAGCACGAGCGCTTCGGCGAGCCAGTCGAGCGACCCCTCTCCGACTCGCTCGACGAGCACCGTCACGACGCCGTTGCACCCGAGCCCCAGTCCCCAGACCACGTCAACGTCCGACCGCGTGTCGTAGGTCACCGTCACGCACTCGCCGACCGCCAGATCGCGTCCGCGCTCGATGACGTCCGCTTCGAGGCATCCGCCGCTGATCGACCCCGCCGTCGTCCCGTCGTCGAGCACGAGCAGCCGCGCGCCCGGCCGCCGGTATGTCGAGCCGGAAGTCCCGACGACCGTCGCCAGCAATCCCGTCGCGCACTGCGAACGCCTCGAGGCTTCGACGATGTCGCGAAGCTCCCTCACTTCGTGCCGCCCGACGCGAGCGGAAAGCGCAGTGGCAGCCGCCGGAGGCGCTTGCCCGTCGCATTGAAGATCGCGTTCGTCACCGCAGGCGCCACGGGCGGCACCGGAGGCTCACCCATTCCCGTCGGCGACGCGGTGCTCGGGACGATATGAATCTCGACCTTCGGCATCTGGTCCATCCTGATCACCGGATAGTCGAGGAAGCTCGACTGCTCGACTCGCCCCGCGCGGATCGTGATCTCGCCGCCGATCACGGTCGATAGTCCGAACGCGATGCCGCCCTCGATCTGCGCCTCTACGCCGCTCGGGTTGATGACGACGCCGCAGTCCACGGCGCAGACCATGCGCCCGACGCGGATCGAGCCGTCCTTTCCGGTCGAGACCTCGGCGACATACGCCAGGCAGGTGTCGCCGTCGTAGACATTGCCGGCGATCCCGCGCCCCCATCCCGGCGGCAGCTTTCGCGTCCACTGGGCCTTCTCGGCGGCCAGCGCAAGCACGTGGCGCAGCCGACCCTGATCGATCGTCAGGTTGCCGGCCTTGAACTTCTTCG
>CAZQBW010000220.1:0-3747 GCA_964591515.1 uncultured Clostridia bacterium | reverse complement strand
TTCCTCTGCGGTCGGCGCACCGAGGACCGACAGGTACGACCCGGCCTTCACGTGCTTCCAGGCGACCGGCGCGCCCTTGGCGTCGACCCCGCCGGTCATCCGGTTCGCCGAAGCCGGCTGGAAGTGGCCGTGGCGCATGTCGTCCTCGCGGCTCCAGATCACCTGCACCGGCGCTTTCACCGCCATCGAGACCTCGGCTGCCTCGAGTGCGTAATCCACGCCGAGCCGCCGCCCGAATCCACCGCCGCTCATCGTCACGTGGACCGTGATCGACTCGGCCGGCTGCTTGATCAACGCGGCGACGCGCTCGCGGATCCGGTCCGGCGCCTGCGTCGGCGCCCAGATGTCGGTTCGATCGGCGCGGACGTCGGCCGTGCAGTTCATCGGCTCGAGCGTCGCGTGCGCCTGAAACGGATACTCGTAGGTCGCCTCGATCGATCGTGCTGCGGCGACGGAAGCACCCGCCGCGACAGCGTCCCTGCGGGTGACGATTCCGGACGCGCGCGACGACTCCTCGAGCTTCCGTCGAAACGCTTCGCCGTCGAACGATGCGTTCGGTCCGTTGTCCCACGTGACGTCGAGCGCTTCGCGCCCCTTGAACGCGGCCCACGTGCCGTCGGCGACGACGGCGACTCCGGCCGCGATCCCCGACGAAACCGGGACCACGGCGCGCACGCCCGCCGTCGCCATCGCCCGCTTGTCGTCCCACTTCACGACCTTCCCGCCGATCACCGGCGACCGCAGGATCGTCGCGAACTTCATGCCTGGAACCCGCACGTCGAGGCCGAAGGTCGCCGTCCCGGTCACGATTGGCCGACCGTCGATTCGCGGACGGCGCGTGCCGATGATCGTGTAGTTCTTCGGGTCCTTGAGCGGAGGATTCGTCGGGACGGGAAGCTTCGAGGCCGCCTCGGCCAGCTCGCCGTACCCGAGCCGCCGATCCGTCGGCACGTGCACGACCGAGCCCTTCTCGGCCCGGCATGTCGCGCGGTCGACGCTCCACGCAGCGGCGGCGGCAGAGACGAGCATCTCTCGCGCTGTGGCGCCGGCCGTCCGAAGCGGAGTCCAGTTGCCGCCGATGGCCCAGCTTCCACCCGTCCCGAGTGACCTGAATCCCATGCCGGTCGCCGCCTGTGTCACGACGACACGCGACCAGTCCGCCTCGAGCTCCTCGGCGACGATCATCGGCAGCGACGTGCGCACGCCCTGTCCGATCTCGGTCTTCGTCACCGTGACTGTGACGGTGCCGTCGGGATCGATGCGCAGGTACGCGTTCGGCACGAAAGCCTTTGCTGGTGCGGCGCCCTGACCGGGTTTCGCGGTGACCGGGAGGTGAAAGCCGAGGACGAGCGCGGCGCTCGAGGTCGAGATCGCCTTGATGAAGCAGCGGCGGTTGGTCTTGTACGGGTCGCTCATGGCTTCATCTCCGCTGCGGCGCGGTGGATAGCCGCGCGAATGCGCTGGTAGGTTCCGCAACGGCAGACGTTCTCGGACATCGCCGCGTCGATGTCGGCATCCGTTGGCCTGGGGTTGAGCGCGAGCAGGGCCGCGGCGGTCATTATCTGTCCCGCCTGACAGTACCCGCACTGCGCGACGTCCTCGGCGAGCCAGGCGCGCTGGACCGGGTGGCTCGCGTCGGGTGAGAGGCCCTCGATGGTGGTGACCCTCTTCCCGGCGACTTCCGGTGCCGTCGACATGCAGGAGCGGACGGGCTCGCCATCGACGAGCACCGTGCACGCGCCGCAGACGCCGAGCCCGCAACCGAACTTGGATCCGGTAAGTCCGAGTACGTCGCGCAGGATCCAGAGGAGTGGAGTGTCGGGGGATGCCGTCACGGGGCGTTGCGCCCCGTTTACGGTGAGTCGCATGTCGTCGGCTGGTACGGAGTTTTCGTGCATGGTGCTCCCCTCGCGGTCGGTGGCTGGTACGACTACGGGAAGGGCGAAGCGCCGCGACGGAAATGTGACGAGTCCCGTTCTCGCGTGACGAACGGCAGATGGAAGGGACGGACTGCGCAGGACGACGAAGAAGCATCGCGGATCAGGCGGATGCAGCGGATTTACGCGGATCTGAAATTCAGTTCAGATCCTTTTCTATCCGCAGCATCCGCCGGATCCGCGATGCTTCTTCTCTCTTCGCCCTACGTCTCGAACCGCGCCAGCCGGTCGCGGTACCCGCGGCTCAGCGACAGCTTCGTCCCGTCCGTCAGCACGACCCGATACTCGCCGTGCACGAGCGGCTGGATCTCGCGCACCCGATCCAGATTCACGATCGTCGACCGGTGAATGCGCATGAACCGGGCAGGATCCAGACTCGCCTCGAGGCTCTGGATCGTCTCACGCACCAGATGCGACGCCCTGCCGACGTGCAGCCGCACGTAGTTCCCCTCCGCCTGGATCCAGTCGACCTCTTCCGTCTTGAGGAACACCAGCTGGCCGCCGGTCTTGACGATCAACCGTTCCAGCCCCCGCGGCGCCGTCCGCAGACCTTCCATCATCGACAGCACGCGCTGCTGGAACTCGTCCGGCCGCCGGCTGCGGATCTGCGTCTTCGCGCGATCGAGCGTCTTCGAGAACCGGTCCTCGTCGAACGGTTTGAGCAGGTAATCGAGCGCCGCCACCTCGAACGCACGCAATGCATAGTCGTCGTGCGCAGTCACGAACACGATAACCGGCAACACTGCAACGTCGACCTCAGCGATCACGTCGAAGCCGCTCTTCTCCGGCATCTGCACGTCGAGGAAAACGAGGTCCGGCGCGCGCTCGCGAATCGCGGCAATCGCTTCCTGTCCGTCGCGACACTCGGCCGCGACGACGACCTCCGGATCCCGCTCCACGAGATTCCGGATGCGTTCGCGTGCGAGCGGTTCGTCGTCGACTATCAGCGCGCGGATGCGCTCCATGTCGGTTCTCCTGCCTTGCGTTCGACCGGCGTCGTTGCCGCCTGTGAATCGACGACCTCCGGATTCGCTGCGGCCGCCGGCGCGTCGACCACGAACGGCGCGAACGGAATGGTGAGCGCGGCCTCGAAGCCGCCCTCGGACCTGCCGCCCGCAGTGAACGTCTGCCGTTCGCCGTATAGCTGCTCGAGCCGCAGCCGCGTGTTCGACAGACCGATGCCTTCACAGACGCCACCGGCGGACTCATCCAGTCCGGCACCGTCATCGAGCACTCGCAATTCGAGCGATTCGCCTAGCCGTCGCGCGCGAATCTCGATCCGCCCCGCTCCCCGGCGCTTCGAGATGCCGTGGCGGATTGCGTTCTCGACGAGCGGCTGGAGCACGAGGTTGGGCACCCGCGCATCGAGCGTCTCGGGATCTATCGACATCTCGACGCCGAGCCGGTCAGGAAACCGGATCTTCTCGATCTCGAGGTAGCGCTCGAGGAACTCGAGCTCGCGCTTGAGCGTCACTTCCTGGACGCTGCCCGACTCGAGCGACATGCGCAGGAACTCGCTCAGGCGGGCGATCATCCGGTCGGCGTCCCGCACGTCCTTGTGCATCAGCGCCGAGATCGCGTGGAGCGTGTTGAACAGGAAATGCGGGTTGAGCTGCATCTTGAGCGCCTCGAGTTGCGCCTCGGCGAGGCGCGCCTCGAGCTGCGACGCTCGCACTTCCTGGTTCCGGTAGGCGATAACGACTTCGTGGATGCCGATGATGGCCGCGTACACGAGCAGGCCGAAGTGGTAGGTCCGCGCGAACAGCGCCTGGAAGCCGTTCGTCATGCTCCGCATGTTGAACTGCCCGTG